>JAFDCZ010000050.1 GCA_019312665.1 Deltaproteobacteria bacterium
GTGGGTTCGGTCATGCTTCCCTCCGGTCGCGGCTTCCCGAGAGTTCGGCCATCAGCTCCATCCCCTCGGGCTGAAGGCTCGCGAGGGTCAGGCCCGTGGCGCCGGAGCTCTCCCAATCCTTGTAGCGGTCGCGGATGCGCTGGGGCGGTCCCACCAGGGAGGACTCGTCGCAGTAGTCGTCGGGCACCGCCTCGATCGCCTCGCGCTTGCGGCCCGCGAGGTAGAGCTCCTGGATCTTCGTGGCCGCCTCCGGGTAGCCGCGGCGCACCATCATGTCGTTGTGGAAATTCTTGTCGCGATGGCCCATGCCGCCCACGTAGAGGGCGATGCCGGGCTTCATGCGCGCCAGGGCGGCCCCGATGTCGTCGGTGACGCGGACCGAGATCATGGGCTGGATCTCGAAGTCGGCCAGGCTCTTCCCTCCGCCCGCGCGGCGGAAGCCCTCCTCCAACCAGGGCGTGTAGAGGTCCATCATCCCCGGGACGAAGGCCATCGGGAACCAGCCGTCGGCGATCTCCGCCGTGAGCCGCACGTTGCTCTCGCTGCCCGTGCCGAGCCAGATCGGGATCTTCGGGTTCATGTGGAGAATGGACTTCAGCGGCTTGCCGATTCCCGTTGCGCCTGCGCCCCGGTAGGGGAGCGAGATCTCCTTGCCCTCGTGGGCGACCGGCGCCTGGCGCTCGAAGATCTTGCGCATGATCGAGACGTAGTCGCGGATCCGCCAGTAGGGCTTGCCCCAGGGCTGTCCGTACCAGCCTTCGACGATCTGGGGCCCGCTCACGCCTAGCCCGGCGACGAAACGATCGCCGCCCGCAAGAGCGTCGATCGTGGCGGCCTGCATGGCGGCCATGGCGGGGGTCCGCCCGGCGAGTTGCATGATCGCCGTGCCGAGCCGAATCCGCTTCGTCACGGCGGCCAGGTAGGCGAGGGGCGAAGTGGCGTCGGAGCCGTAGGCCTCGGCCGTCCAGACCGAGTCGAAGCCGAGTTCCTCCGCGCGCTGCACCAACTCGACGGGGAGGGTCATCTCCGCGCCGGAGTATCCGAGCATGAGTCCGAGCTTCATCGTTCGTTCTTCCCGGGCCAATCCGGCAGGTCGGTGCTGGCGCTGAGCTTCCACTCGGGCGGGCGGCGCTCGAGGAAGGATCGGACGCCCTCAGCGGCGTCGGGCTGCTTCCCGATCCAGGCGAGGAGCGGCTTCTCCTTGGCCATCGTCTCGGCCGGCGTCTCCGTGACGCCCTCCCAGAGGAGCCGCTTCGCGATGGCGACGGAAGCCGGCGCGGCGTTTACCGCAACGTCCCGCGCCCACTCTCGCGCACGGGGCAGGACATCCTCGGCGGGAAGCGCCTCGGAGGCGACGCCCAGCGCTGCTGCCTCCTCGCCGCGAAAGGTTCGCCCGGAGAGCAGGAGGTCCGCGGCCCGAGAGAACCCGACGACGCGAGGCAGGATCGCGTTGGAGCCCAGCTCCGGGATGATGCCGCGGCGCACGAAGGCGAACGCGAGCTTCGCCTCACGGGCGACGATGCGGAGGTCGCATTGCATCGCGAGGGTGAGCCCCACGCCGACGGCGTGGCCGTTGATCGCCGCGACGACGGGCTTTCGCACCTGCCATGCCGCGAGGCGGCGCGCCTGAGCCCCGGGGTCGGCGGCACGCCTTCCGCCCTCTACGTCGCCGAAGGTCTTCTCGCCGCCGCCCATGTCGGCACCCGCGCAGAAGGCCTTCCCGGCGCCGGTGAGGATGACGACGCGGATCGCGTCGTCCTCGTCGCAGCGCGCGTAGGCGCGCTCCAGTTCCGCGCCGAGTGGGAAGGTGAAGGCGTTCATCCGCTCCGGGCGGTTGAGGGTGATGGTCGCCACCCCGTCTTCGACCGCGAAGAGGATGTGCTCGTATGTGCTTTCGTCCGCCAAGATGCCTCCCTGGTCGCTCATCTCCGCGACCTCGCCCTCTCAGAAGGCGACGATCCACGCCGGTTCGAGTGTTTCGGCGCCGAAGCGAAGCAGGCGCTCAACGGGTCGCCACGACGACGGCCGTCGCCACGAGCTTCCCGATCGCCTCGTCCGTGAGCGTCGTTTCCGTATTGAGCTCGAGTGTGGAGTTCGGGGGCATCGTCGGCATTCTCCTCGTGGACGGTTCGTGTCGACCTATGCCGCCTGGCTGACCCGATAGCGAAGCGGCAGCTTCTTCAGGCCCACTACGAAACTGGACTGGATCTGCTCGGGCTCCCCAGTGAGCTCGAGTGAGTCGATTCTGTTGACGAGTTCGTGCAGTAGCGCGCGCTGCGATGCGCGTGCCAGGTGAGAGCCGAGGCAGAAGTGCTCGCCGATTCCGAACCCGAGGTGTGGATTCGGCTTGCGATCGACGCGGAAGGTGAACGGGTCTTCGAAGACCGACTCGTCGCGATTTGCAGAGCCGTAGAAAAGCACGAGGTTGTCGCCCTTGCGGAGTTTCTGGCCGTGGAAGTCGAGATCCTCCGCCACCACCCGCTTCATGTAGTTGACCGGCGAGGTCCAGCGCACGATCTCTTCGACGGCGCTGGGGATCAGCTCTGGATTGTTCTTGAGCTTCTCGAACTCGCCAGGGTTTCGTGCCAAGGCGCAGATGCCGCCGGCCAGCGCGTTCTTGGTGGTGTCGTGCCCGGCCGAGAAGGTGATCAGGTAGTAGCCGAGCGTCTCCATCAGGCCCATGGGCTCGCCATTCACCTGGCCGTTGGCGAGCAGGCTCGCCAGGTCGTCCCGCGGGTTCGCTCGCCGATCCTGGATGATCCCGCTGAACAACAGAAAGAACTCCTTCCCGAGTTCCTCGACCGCCTTGAGCCGGTCGCCGCCCTCGCGCTGGAGGTCCTGATCGTCCGCGCCAAAGAGCTCGTTGGTCAGCCTGAGAATCTGGGGCTCCAGTTCTCGGGGTACACCGAGGATCGTCGAGAGGACGCGCAGCGGATGCGCGGCGGCGATCTCGGTGGCGAACTCGCACTCGCCGTCACCTCCGCTGGCCTTCTCGACCATACCGTCCACCAGATTGCGCGCGCTCTCCCGTACCACGGGGTCGAAGCGCATGACGCCTCGTGGCGTGAACGCAGGGACGGCAACCTTGCGGAACTCGCGATGCTCGGGCGGATCCATCCCGATGATCACGCGCATCTCGGCGATGCCTTTGTTGCTTTCGAGGATGATCTTTTGCGCGCGGCTCTCCAATACGATGCCGAAACGGTTCAAGAACAGGTCGGGCTGCTTGGAGATCTCGCAGATGTGCTCGTGGCGCACGACGGGATAGAAGGCGTCGAAGCCAGGGGGTTCACAGAAGTGCAGTCGATCCAGTCGGCGCAGGTCGCTCCATTGGTCATGGGGGATGCCGCGCTCGCCGTAGATGCGCGGCGAGATGAGATCGAGTCCGTCGATGTCGGTCATCTGGTCTTCTCCCAGGCGGTCGGGGCTCTCAGAGAGGTCGCCGCTCGTTCAGCGCCGTCACGTTCGAGCAGAGGATCTTCTCCTGATCGGCGGCCGCGATCCCGTCGAGCTCCTCCAAGATGTCTCGTGGGTGCTTCAGCCCCTCCATGTGGGGCCAGTCCGATCCCAGGATCACGTGGTCGGCGCCCATGTGCTCGATCACCTCGGCGATGTCGTCTTCCCAGAAGGGGTTGATCCAGACGTGCTCCCGGAAGCTGTCGGCCGGATCGTCCTTGAAGTAGTTGCGGAGACGCTCCTTCGTTCGGCCGAGGGTGAGCAGCAGATCGCCGACGAACTCGGCGCCGTTCTCGACGGACGCCACCCGCACGTTCGGGAAACGCTCGAAGAGCCGATCGAAGACGAGGCTCGCGAGGAAGTCGTTGATGTTCCGAGCCCGGTGGAAGTTGGTCACGCTCGGCTTCGGCCCGAGGCTCAGGAGGTCGATGTTCTTCACGTCGTAGCCGTTGCTGTCGTGGCGGGTGGCCCCGATGTGAGTCACGACGGTGATGCCGGCCTCGTTGACCCGTGCCCAGAATGGATCGAAATCCTCGTGGCCCGGATTGCGGGGACCATTGCGCGTAAAGACGGCGCTCGGGCGCATCACCACCATTCGGGCATCGCGCTCGAGCGCCCAGTCGAGCTGCTTGCACGCCCAGTCGGTGTCGGCGAGTGTGATGTAGGGCGAGGTGAAGATCCGACCCTGGTACGTGAGCCCCCAGTCCTCATCGAGCCACTGGTTGAAGGCGCCGAAGGTCGTGCAGAGCGCATCCACGTCCTTCTTGAGCGGCTCCTCGTAGAGAACCCCCAGGGTCGGGAAGAGCCAGGCGCCGTCGAGCCCCTGCTCGTCCATGCGCGCGATCCTCGCGTCGCGGTCCATGTATTCGGGAGGCATGGGCTCGAGCGAGGAGCGGATCAACTCGATGCTGGTCTTGTTCTCCGGATTGCCGCGGAAGAGCTCGCGCAGGACGCCGGGCTTGGAGATCGGGTTGAAGGTGGGGTTTCCCGAGCGATCGATCTTGCCGCCGACCGTCTGGTACTTGCGCCCGCTCTCGAGCTCCACCCATTCCACACAGCGCGATCGCATGCGCTTGGGGACGTGTCGGGTGAAGGCGTCGTGCGCCTCGTAGTAGTGGTTGTCGGCGTCGAAGATGGAGCCCTGGTAGGTCGCCATGGGGAGTCCTCCTGCGGTCGATCCGTTGCCCCGCGCGAGAGGTAAACTAGTATCATGGTTTCTGGGATCCGCAAAGCGCCCCCATGGGAGGAGGTTCATGTACCCGGGGTACCACGCGAAGACCCGGCCGGAGAAGGCCGCGGCCATCCACGCCCGCACGGGGGAGGTGCTCACCTACGCCGAGTTGGACGCCCGCTCGAACCAGCTGGCCCAGCTCTTCTGGGCCGAGGGGCTGCGCCGAGGCGACCACGTGGCGGTCTTTCTCGAGAACCACCTTCGGTACTTCGAGGTCTTCTGGGCCACGTTCCGATCCGGCCTCTACCTGACCACGGTGAACCGCTACCTGACCTCGCCAGAAGCCGGCTACATCGTGGACGACTGCGGCGCGCAGGTGCTGGTCTCCTCGCGCGCGCTACACGAGGTGGCGGCCGAGATCCCCGGGCACGCACCGGGCTGCCGGCGCTTCCTCGTGGTCGACGGCGCGCCCGAAGGCGCGACGGATGGCTTCGAGGCCTACGAATCGGCCATTGGCGAGTTCCCCGCGGAGCCCCTCGAAGAAGAGCCTCTCGGCGAGTTCATGCTCTACAGCTCGGGTACCACCGGGCGGCCCAAGGGGATCACGCGGCCTTTGCCGAACCGGCCGGTCTCGCGTGGCCTGGCGATGAACTCCGTGTTGAAGACGCTTTTCCACTTCGACGAAGAGTCGGTCTATCTCTCGCCGGCGCCGATGTACCACTCTGCACCCATCGGATTCTGCTCCTCTGTGCAGTCCCTTGGTGGCACGGTGGTCTTGATGGATCGCTTCGATCCCATCGAAGCCTTGCAGGCCATGGAGAAGCACGCGGTCACCCACACCCAGTGGGTCCCGACGATGTTCACACGGATGCTGAAGCTTCGGGAGGAGGAGCGCGCCGGCTTCGATCACTCGGCACACCGCGTGGCGATCCACGCCGCGGCCCCCTGTCCGCGGAAGGTGAAGGAGGAGATGTTCGCCTGGTGGGGCCCGATCCTGCACGAGTACTACGGCGGAACCGAGCTGAACGGCCTTACCTACATCGGGCCCGAGGGCTGGCTCGCGCATCCGGGTACCGTCGGTCGCGCGGTGATGGGGACGCTCCGCATCTGCGACGAGAGCGGCGACGAGCTCCCGGTCGGCGAGCCCGGGATCGTCTACTTCGAGCGCGACAAGGCGCCCTTCGAGTACCACAACGATGCGGAGAAGACGCGCAGCGCGCAGCACCCGAAGCACCCGGGCTGGACCGCACTCGGCGACATCGGCTACGTCGACGACGACGGCTTCCTGTTCCTCACCGATCGCGCGTCGTTCATGATCATCTCGGGGGGCGTCAACATCTATCCCCAGGAGATCGAGAACGAGCTGATCATGCACCCCAAGGTGGAGGACGTCGCCGTGGTCGGGGTACCGCACCCGGAGTTCGGAGAAGAGGTGAAGGCCGTCGTCCAGCTCGTCGCGGGTATCGACCCCGACGAGGCCCTGGTCGAAGAACTGATGGCCTTCGCGCGAGAGCGCCTCGCAGCCTACAAGTGCCCGCGCTCCATCGATTTCGAGGCCGCGCTCCCGCGCCTTCCCACGGGCAAGCTCTACAAGCGGATCCTGAAGGACCGCTACTGGGGCAACAAGGACAGCCGGATCGTCTGAGCGCGGAGCGTCACAATGAAAGAAATCGAAATCGAGGCACGAGGCATGACCTTTCAGGCCCTGGCTGCCGGGCCGGAAGATGGCCCCCTGCTGCTCCTGCTCCACGGCCTGCCCCGCAACCGTTGGGAATGGCACCACCAGATCCCCGCCATGGCCAAGATGGGTTTTCGTACCGTGGCGCCCGACCTGCGCGGGTTCTGCCCGGGCGCCCGGCCGGAGGGTGTCGAGGCCTACCACCTGAAAGAGTATGCGCAGGACGTCCTCGAGATCGCCGACGCGCTGGGCCACGCGGGAAGCCCCTTTCATCTGATGGGGACGAGCATCGGTGCGACGATGGCCTGGTGGCTCGCCGCGAAGCACCCGGATCGGGTCGCGACGCTGGTCTGCATCAACATCCCCCATCCCGGGGCCATCGCCGAGGGCCGGTCGAAGACCGGGACCAGCGCGGAGGGGCAGGGCGCGAAGTTCGACTACATCCGCGAGTCCGCCCGCGAGGGCAACGAGCGGAATATGTTCGAGGCGATGCTGGCGGCCCAGGGCGTGTCGCCCGAGGAGAGCGAGCCCTATCGGAAGGCTCTCGACAGCGATGAAGCGCTCCGTGCCGTCTACAACTACTACCGAGCCATCCCGCTGTGGTTCAAGGAACGTCTCGATCCGGTGCCGATGCCAACACTCTTCATCTGGCCCACGGGCTCACAGAACGTCGCAAGCGCTTCGGTCGAGGCCAACGCGAGGTGGGTGAGGGGCCCCTACCGCTGCGAGGTCGTCGAGGATGTTCATCAGCCCGCCCTGCAGGCGGCCCCGGAGCGGCTGACTCCCCTGTTGCTCGAGCATCTATCCGAGCACGCAGAGTGACGCGCCCCGCTCGCAACGCTGGCCCTAGCCCGAGCCGATTCGTCGTCGTTCGCGCGGCGCAGCCTCACTCGATTCCCAACCTCTTCATCTTCTTGTAGAGCCCCTCACGGGTAATCCCGAGCGCACGCGCCGTGGCTGCACGGCGGCCGGCATGACGATCGAGGGCCTGACGCAGCAGCCAGGCTTCCGCGCGGCTCATGCTCTCGCGCAGGGTCTCGCCTTCGAGGCGCTCAGGTTCGATGGGATCGAGAACGTCGCGCAGGCGTTGGGAGAGACGCTCGGCGGGGATCAGATCTCTGCTTTTGGAGAGAGCGAGGGCGCGCTGCATTTCGTTCTCCAGTTCGCGCACGTTGCCGGGCCAGGGATGCGAGAGAAGAAGCCGCTCGGCTTCTGGGCTCAGGTGGCAACCCATGCGGCCCTCGCGCTTGCCGTGCAGGGCGAGAAAGTGGTGGGCCAGGGGAAGGACGTCTTCGCTTCGGGTGCGGAGCGGCGGAACATCGATCGGGAAGACGGCCAGGCGGTAAAAGAGATCTTCGCGAAAAGCGCCGCGCGCGATCTCGCGACGGAGATCGCGGTGGGTCGCCGCGAGCACGCGGGCGTCGACGCGACGTGAGCGGTTTCCGCCGACCGGCCGAATTTCTCGCTCCTGAAGGACGCGCAGCAGCTTGACCTGGAGAATGGGGGACGTCTCACCAATCTCATCGAGAAAGATGGTTCCACCGCTCGCCTCCTGGAAGAGGCCGGTCTTTGCACGATCGGCTCCGGTGAAGGCGCCTCGGACATGGCCGAAGAGCTCGCTCTCGAGGAGTGAATCGGGAAAGGCCGCGCAGTTGAGGGCCACGAAGGGTCCATCGGCCCGGTCACTTCCGATATGGATCGAACGCGCGAGCACCTCCTTGCCAGTCCCGGTCTCACCGGTGAGAAGCACGGTCGCACGGGTGTGCTGGGCGTGGCCGACCAGCTCGAAGGTTCGATGCATGGCGGGGCCGCGTCCGATCACGTGAGCGAGGCCCGGGGGCCGCTGGGATGCGACCGGGTCATCGTCGCCAGGTTTCCCGAGGTCGGCGGGGGTGGGGTAGGTGGCAGGCGAGGATGTGACGAGCACGCGTCTTGCTCCGGCTTGGAGCAAGCGACGCACCACGCGGTCGCGGGTCTCGTCGGGGGCGTCCATGACGACGGCATGGAAGTCGGGCAGCGGGAGGGAGAGCGCGTCGTCGAGGACCGGGGTCCAGACCAGGTCGACATTGGGCGAAGCGGCCATCGGACTCTCTTCCAATCCGTTGGCATTTCCAATCCACAAGACGGTCTGCAGCATTTCGTTCATCCGGGGCTCCTGGTGACGAGGGGGATGAACGCCTGGCAACGCAAACCGCGTGCCGAGCGGCCGGGGGCGCGGGAGCCCCTACACCTCGAAACCGGCCAACTCTGGCCGGCCAAGGCCGGCCCTGGCCACGCGGGGGATGTTCGGAGTGCGCGGTTGTGTCCGGAAGCGAAGGCACGCCAACCCGCGACCGGTTCCCGATTCACGCATCGCGGGCTCAGCTTGCCCGCTCGACCTGTGGCGACGCCATGACGGTCGGGGGGCTCTCCGTCTGCCGGGGAGGTTCGCCGACGGACGCTAGGGCAGGGTCAGCACCTGGCCAGGGATGAGACGGTCCGGGTCGATGATCTGATCGCGATTGGCTTCCAGAATCGCCTGGGTGTGATCGGGGGAGCCGTACTGATCCCGCGAAATCTGGGTGAGCCAATCGCCCTCGCGCACGGTGTAGTGACGCGGCCGATCTTCGGCCGACACGACCGGAGGAACAGCGACGGGTTCGGGAAGAGCGCGGCCCGGGGTGGCGGCCGTTCGATAGGTCGGACTCTGCTCGGAGTTCTCGGTCTCGGCAACGGCGTCCACGTCCGGGTGGGCGGGTACGGCGTTCTTGGCGGGCAGACTTGGCTCGAGCTGCTCCTCCTCGATTTCCACGATCAACACGTCCGGCCGCTTGCCGGGCGGTTGCGCCGGAGCCGAGACATCGGGTCGCTGTTCGGCCGGCGTTGAGGGGAGCGGCGCGGGGCCCTGGGTGTCGCGCACGCAGGCAACGAAGACGACCATTGCGGCCGCGACGATCACCGCCGTTCTCAAAGCCGATCGCACGTTTCCCTCCCCCTGAGCCCGCTGCTAGGCCCACGAACCGCGGGCCCGCCGATGGGACCTGAGCAGTCGCATGCGCAAATGCTCGCCACCGTCAGCAGGCACCCTCTGGAGCGCTAGCGCCGTTCCCGCCAGAAGGGGTGGAAACGACCGCAACCGAGCTTACCCAGCGGGGTGCTCAATTCGGTGACGCCGCGCACATCTACGAGGGTCTGGCCCTCGAAGCAGCGATCCACCGTGCCGTCGCGGGTCGAATCCTCGCACTGCAGGGATACAACCCCACCCTCGCTGTACTGGATCACGTCTGCGCGGCCGTCGTTGTCGGTATCGAGCTCGCTTCGGATGACCTGACCGGCTTCGAAGATCTGGCGGATGTTGCCCTGGCCGTCGCCAGTGTTGTCGATCAGGCCTTCGGTAATGGCGCCGCCGGACAACCGGTAGCGGATGTCGAGGCTTCCGTTTCCGTCGCTGTCCACGCATTGGCTGCGCGGAGCGCCGTCCGCACCGAGGAAGACCTTCACGTCGGGCCGTTTCTTGCCCTCGCTGACCAGTTCCTGGTGCGTCGGTGTGCCACTGCCATCGAAGCGCGTGAGCACGGTCGGCCGGCCCGCCTGCCGCTGATCTTGCGCCTGCCACACCATGGCGCCGTTCTTCTGGTGGGACCACAAGTCGAACTTGCAGTCGCCGTCCTGGTCGACGGATTGTTCGGTGAGGTTGCCCGCGGCGTCGTAGCGCTCTTCCAGGTCGAAGCAGCCGCGCAGCTCGCGATCCTGCCGCACCAGGCTGGGGGTGCCGTTGGCGTTGAACTTGGTGATCGAATCCTTCTGCCCGTCGAAGTCGCGATCCTCTTCCTGGCGGATCACCGTGCCATCCGAGTTCCTCGTCACCCACAGATCCGGTTTGCCGTCCGAGTTCCGATCCTGGGTCTGCTCCTGGGCGCCCTTGGGGCCGAGGGCCACCTGGATTTCGAAGCTCCCGTCGTAGTCGTCATCCTGCTCGATGTGGACGGGTTGGCCCTTTTCGAAGCGCGTCCGTACATCAGGCTGGCCGTCGCCATTGCGATCTCGCTCACTGCGAACGGGCGCACCGGCTTCGAGCCACGTCTTCGTCTCGCGCACTCCGTCGCCGTCGGTGTCTTCGGCGATCTCGACGGGTTGCTCGTCGGCTCCGAACGAGGTTTCTACATCCATCGTGCCGTCGAAGTCCCGGTCTTCCTGCTGCTTCTGCTTCCGGCCGTCCTGGTAGGTGATGAGGATGTCGAGCTTGCCGTCCCCGTTGCCGTCCCGCTCCGAGCGGGTCGGCAAACCCTTCTCCAGGTACGTCGTCAGTTCGAAGCTGCCGTCGAGATCGGTATCGTGCTCCTCGCGAATGACCACGCCCCCCTCGTAGTGGCGACGCACGTCAGGCTGTCCGTCCGCATTGGTGTCGGTCTCGTCGCGGAGAGGAATCTCGTCCGGACCGTAGGAGACGATCTGGTCCACCTTGCCGTCGCCGGTGGTGTCCTTTTCCTGCCGCGTCCGTCGCCCGTCTTCGAAGATCAGGAACGTGTCCTTGCTGCCACTGCGATTGGTATCGAGTTCCTGGCGAACCATCTTCCCGTCACGGAAGAGGGTGAGCGCATCGGGTTTGCCGTCGCCCGTCGTATCGCGGAGTTCGCGGGCCTTCTGACCGTCTTCGTATTCGACGCTCACGTCGAAGCCCTCGACGTTGCCGGTGGCGCGTTGCTCTGCGGTCACCCGGCCCTTCGCATCAAGGCTGCCCTTCAGATCCGGCTGCCCGTCGAAGTCTGAATCCTCCTCGAAGCGCACTGCCGTACCGCCTTCGTAGAAGACCGATCGATCGGCTTCGCCGTCGCTGTTGCGATCCTCTTCGAGCTTCTGGGTCACACCTTCGGCGTTCTTGGTCACCCAACGATCGACCTTGCCGTCGGCATTCGTGTCCTCGAGCACTCGCGTTTCGTTGCCGGTCGCGACGTCCAGGGTGATGAACTTCTCGGCTTTTCCGTCCCCGTCGTTGTCCTGCTCCTGCTTTTCCAGCTGGCCATTCGGGTCGTAGAAGTTGCGGAGTTCGAATTTGCCATCGCCATCCTCGTCCAGGTCGACACGCAGGAGCCGACCTTCTCCGTGGATTTCGATCCGGTCTGCACGGCCCCGGCCAGCGCGGTCGATTTCGGTACGGGCCAGCAGGCCTCCCTCATAGGTGTTGCGGGTCTCGAAGGTTCCATCGGAATCGGCATCCAGCCGGCTCCGCAAGAGGGATTCCCCGTCGACGGCATATTCGAAGACGGCATCGATCTCGCCGTCCTCGTTCTGATCTTCTTTCTGTTCGAACCGGAGGCCTGCTTTGTATTCGACGAATGTGTCTCTTCGTCCGTCCTTGTTCGAATCCGCCTCGGACCGGAGGATCATCTCTCCGGCGTACCAGGTCTCCATGTCGACCCGGCCATCGTCATCCTGGTCTTCTTCTTCCCGGGCCTTCTGCCCGTTCTCGTAGAAGCGGTGCAGGTCGATGCGCCCATCGTCGTCAGGATCGAAGCTTTCCTCCGCCCGGTCTCCGCCCGGCAGATACAGGACGATGGCCTCGGGGATGCCATCGAGATCTTCGTCCTTCACCTGGCGGTGCTCGTTGCCTTCTTCGTAGGCGGATTCCGTATCGAAACGTCCATCGCCCGTGGTATCTGCTCGTCGGGCGGTGATCTGGCCGTCCCGGTAGTCGGTGACGACGTCCACCTTGCCTGAGTGGTTCGTGTCCTCGTCAACGCGGGTTTTCTTGCCGTTCGTGTAACGAATCGTGATGTCGAAGCGGCCGTTGCCGTTCGTATCCTGGAACTCGAGCTTCTTCGAGCCATCAGCAGCGTATTCTGCGCGCAGCTCCGGCTTGCCGTCGTTGTTCTGGTCTTCTTCGACGATGGAAGGTTCGCCGTTGGCGTAGGTGATGCGGCGCTCGACGGTTCCATCGAAATCCGGATCTTCTTCCTTGCGCACGGGGATTCCGCCCTCGAAGAAGATCGTGACATCGGCTTTGCCGTCGTAGTTGTGGTCGTCCCGTTGCTTGGCGGGCTTGCCATTCTCGAACTCGATCCACTGGTCCTTGCGGCCGTCGGCGTTGGTATCCCGCTCCTGGAGCTTCGGTTTGCCGGCGGCATCGAATTGCATCCAGGTATCGATCTGGCCGTCGAAGCTGGTGTCCTGCTCGGCTGCGTTGGGCTTGCCGCCCTGGTAGGTGACGAACTCGTCGTAGCGGCCATCCCGATTCGTATCGGATTTCTTCGAACGCACGTTCTCGTCGTCATCGAAATCCAGGACGGTCGGGAGGCCCTGGGAGAGGGCAGGCGAGGGCGCAGTGAGGAGGGCCGCTAGCACGAAAGCGAGAGGAAGAAGAACGCTAGTTCGAAACAAGGGTGTTCGAGAAGGTGCCGATTAGGTTGTGGTTGGCGAGGCAGCGAACCTGAGGCTGCATATGCGGGAAAGGCGATGCTGCCAGCAGCGCGTCTATGGCGGATCTGGCCGCCGCAGGATCGGAAGGCGTGCCTTGGAACTCTACGCGGCTGGCTGAGCCTGCCGGATCGATGCGGAAGGCGAGGGTGGCCGACGAGTTGCTCACGCCACTCGGCAGCGTCCAGCGACTGATCGTGCGATCCCGCACCTGACTCAGGTAGGCCTGCACCTCGGGCCGCGAGAGGCAGGCTTCGAGGCTGAGGTTGCCGTCTCCGGTTCCGGATCCGCCGGAACCCCGACCGTTGTTGCTTCCGACATTCATGTTCGGGTTGGCAACGATCCCGGTCTTCGCTCCGAAGACATCTCGGTCCGACGCGGCACCGGCGCGGACGCTCGATCCGCGGCCGAGAGAATCGGGTCGTCCAGTGCCCAGGGTGTTGCCGGAACTGATGACCTGCCGCGGCCCACTCACGATGCCTGTGGGTGCCTGGTGTTGGATCGGGCCTGCGAGGGCGGGGCCCTGGTAGTTCGTGACGACCGGCGCGACGGTCGCGCTGACGACCGACGCGATCTTGCCGACTTGGTCCACGGAGACCGCACGTTGGCTGATTTCGACGGGCGCGGCCGTGGGGACGACGGCTGCAGTATTGATCTCGACCGCCTGCGTCTTCTGGCTCATGTTCTGGATGACCGCGGTGTTCACGATCTGTGGCGCCATGGCCATGGGTGCTGGAGCAAAGTTGGACATGCTCTCTGCGAGCACCTGTGGAGCCGGCGCAGGCTCTTCCTCGCTCACGACCTCTTCGATCGGAACGAAATCCAGGACCGGAACTTCTTCTTCTTCGACGATGCGGCTGGCGAGGAAGAGGAGAAGGGCGATCAACAAGCCGTGGCCCAGGAGCGAGATTACGCCGGAGAGCCAGCTGCGCTTGCCTCCCTGGGGCTCGGGCATCTCAGAGCCGGGGAATACGATCTCTTCGCCCGCGGCACCGGCGCCGGCAAGAGCGCCCATCCCACCGATTCCGCCAATGCGGCGGGTATGCATCGGGTGCTGGCGCCTCGGGCGCCGACGGACGACGAAGCCTTCGATCACGACACACTCCCCCAGGCCTGATCTCTCAGAACCCAAAGCGTGTGACGCGGTTCGGACCCATGCTGCCGCTCTAGGAGCAGCTGCGCGGGAATCTCGCTCAGGAGAATGCAGGGGAGACGCAACTTACCGGCACCATTGTGGATTTTCCGACCCAAGTTCGATCCTATGTGAGCCACCCAGGGGTGTCAACGTGGCACACACCTAGGTAAGGTAGGTCGACTTTGGACCCGGTTGGTGTCAGTGGGTCCAACCCGGGAAGGGAGAAAAGCACCGTGAACATGGAATTGAAGGACCTCCTGGATTTGTTGCACCAGGGGCGCCTCACTGTCTATCCGCTCGGGATCATGTCGGTGATCGTGATCGGCATCGCCATCGAACGGTTCTGGCGGTACCGCGGGCTGGCTCGCAACACCCGGGATCTGACCCGAAAGCTCGTGGATAGCCTCGTGCGCCATGATCTCTCCGGAGCGCGCACGCTTTGCGAGGCCTCTTCTACACCCATGGCCGAGGTGTTCGGTGAGGGGCTGCGTTGGCGAAACATTGCGCTGGAAGATCTGAACGAAGTCCTGAGCACCGCACGCAATGAGGTGGTGACGGAGCTCCGCCGCGGGCTCTGGTTCGTAGGAACGATTGGATCCCTTTCGCCCTACATTGGTTTGTTGGGAACGGTGGTCGGCATCATGGTCGCGTTCGGTGCTATCGCCGACAGCGGGGACGCAGGCTTCGAGGTCGTTTCTGCAGGTATCTCGGAGGCGTTGATCGCCACGGCTGTGGGCCTGCTCGTGGCCATTACTTCCTTGGCGTTGTTCAACTTCCTGCAGGTGCGGGTCAACAACATCGCGGCCACGTTTACGAGGGCCAGCGAGCGCTTCGTTCAGGCGCTGCTGTTCGTCGAGGCCGGAACCAACGATCCGGCCAACGGCCAAGAAGGGAAGCCGAGCCATGGCGAGCTCACTCCCGCACGAGGATGATGATGCCGGCGGCATCGTCGCCGAGATCAACATCACCCCGCTGACAGACGTCTTCCTCGTCCTGCTGATCATCTTCATGGTCACGTCTTCGGTCATCGCGAATACCGGCAAGCAGGTCAATCTTCCCGAAGCTTCCGTGAGTACGGCGACCGACAAGCAGGCTGTGACCGTGACGATCACCGAGGCCGGCGAAGTCCAGGTGAACGGAAAGAGCGTGCCCTACGACCAGTTGGGCGCGCACCTGAAAGTCGCCCTCGATGCCGCCGAGCAGAAGACGGTCATCCTTCGAGGCGATCGAACAGTCATTCTCGAGAAAGCCGTCTACGTCCTCGACCAGGCCCAGCTCAACGGAGCCAAAGGTTTCGCTCTGGCCACCAGGAAAGCCAAATAGAGCACGCCCTCTAGCGCGGCTAGAAGGTGTACCGGATTCGCAGGAAGAACTCGTCGCGATCTCTCACCGCGGCGAGACCATTCTCCACGAAATCCTTGTTGGAGTGGCGCCCCACCCGATTCGAAAGTGCGTTCGGCACGAGCGGCATCGTCCGGGATTCTTCGCGCCCCTGGAAGAGTGCAAAGCCGAAGGTCACGGAGAAATCCGCGGTGTATCGGTAGGTCAGCTGGCTGATGGCCGCACTCGAATTCGAGTGGACATCGTAGACGAGCTGCACGCTCGGGTTCAGGCGGTCGTCGAAGTAGCCCGTGTTCACCGCGAGCACCGCCAGGATGTTCCACGGGCCGTTGGTCGGGAAGCTTTCCTGATAACCATCGGTGTATCGGAAGAACCACTGGGTGTTGATGAAGAACGTCCGGTTCGCGTTCATGAAGTTGATGAACGTGGGGCGGTCGACGGAGATGGTCAGGTTGAACTGATCGACCTCGGTCAACCCGTCGATCCGATCCCAATCCGCCAGGTGGACATCGTTTTCCCAGGTGAACTCGACGCCGATGTTGGACTTGGTGCGATCCTCGGCGAAATCCATGGCGAAGCCCAGGATGTTCCGCTTCTCGTAGCGCAGGACGAGATCGCGGCCCCCATGCCAGGTGAAATCGCGACGCCCGAACCGCCCGTTCCCGCCCGCGCGGATTGCGTTGCGTTGGATTCCGGTGATCTGGAAGAACGACTGCACCTGGTTGCAGAATTGTGGCTTGGCGAACGAGCAGCCGTCCCTGCGGAAGGGATGGGCGGCGTCGAAATCGCTCTCGGTGGGTCGGCTCGGATCGTCCGCGGTCGATAGCGCGACGAGTGCCATCAACAGGTTCCAGGAGAAGATTCCCATCTCCGTCCGCCAGGGCTGGCCGACGAACGGATGCAACGCACCGCCGGTGGTGCCGTCGACGCGCGGGTCGTAGCCGGAATCGCCGGGGCCTCGGCAGCCGGGCAAGATGACCACGCTGCCACCGTCGAAGCGGGTGCAGATCGGACCGCCCTCGAAGCCGATGGTGCCGGGTTGAATGAGGCCCCGATCCGTCGTGTCCCAATCCGAGCCGAAAGTGCCCTCGATCCCGGGAAAGGATTGGTAGAGCACGCTGGCCTCGGCGTTCAGCAGGTCTATCCCCTCGATGTCGCAGTTGGTGTCGTAGTAGGGACCGCAGCCGAGCAGGGCCTCCTGCTCATCGCTCAGGAACGGCGAGAGACCGTTGGTCAGGAAGAAAGTCGGGAAGAGTGCCCCTCCAGCGATCAGGGCGGCCTGCACGTCGGCTGGATAATCGGTGACCAAGGCTTGTGGACCGTCATTGGGATCCGTCACCAACGGCACCAGCACTGCAGGCTCGGGGTTGCCGGTGTTGATGTTGACATACGTCAGGCCGAACGGAGCGTTGGCGCTGATTGCTGCGAGTGTGGCCGGGGTGAATCCCCCCAAGTTGTTGAGGAACACATTGCCGCCGAAAAAGACGGGCTGCCCCGAGCCGATCGTGCCGACGATGCCGGACACCGGAAGCGGCGCCGACTGAAGGCCCGGCATGGCATCATCGGAATCCACCAACCCATGGCTGTTGAACACGGACTGCCCGCAGGCACTGAGATCGAGGGTGCTGAAGCCGATGCTGGTGGCGCAGATCATCGTGAAGACCTGTTGGTTCACGCTATGCCGCGTGAGTGCGTCCTTGCCTTGCAGGCAGGCTGCTTCGCGCCCGGTCCGACAGGTTCCATCCGCCATCGTGTGCCGGGGGCGGCCGGTCTTCGGATCGACATTCCGGGAGTAGCGGAACAGCGTGTCCTGATACGGCATGTCCGTGAAACCGTAGTAGTCGCTTACGGCGAAGGAGAAGCGGTTGTAGCGCCACTCGACGCGCACACCGGCCTCGACACCATGCCAGCTGTTCCACGGGTTGGGCGGGCGGCGCTCGCCGGCGACGGTGAGGCCCGTGAGCCCGTGGATGAACAAGCCGAAGGTCTTGTCGCAAACCGGATTCGGCGCGTAGGGCTCACCGCAGCGTCCGAGATCCGTCGGCTCGAACTGGTCCATCAACACGACGAATTCCGCGCGCACATCCTCGAGCGGGCCGACGTTCCAGAACGACCATACGGCCCGGCCTGCCCACAGCGCGATGCGCGAATCCTCGAGGCTCGGCAACGAGGCGAGGGCCAGATCCTGGGGGTTCCACTGGTCCTGGTTCCGGAAGAGCTCCGTCTTGCCCCACACGATCGTCTGCTTGCCCAGCCGCAGCCAGAGCCGGCTATCGACGGCTTCGATGTCGAAGTAGAGCTCTTTCAGCGCCTTTTCGTCCTGCTGGCTCGCGCCCTGGTTCCACTGCAACTCGTTGACGGTGAAGTTCTGGTCGAAGCCGTCGAAACGACCCTCTCGCAGGGCTTGTGCCAGACGTTCGTTCGGGTAATAGACGCCGCGGGCCACGTCCTTCGGCGCCCATTCGTCTGCGCTGGCTTCCGGAGCCGGTCGATAGGGCAGGGCGCCAGAACCGACATCCCCGGTGATCGGGGAAAAATCCAGCGAGGAGAACGGGTTGGGTTTGCCCGCCAGTTTTCCGGTAGGGCGGATCGTGCAGGCCGGCTGCCAGGGGCCCATGATCTGGACACCCACACCGTCCTGGCTCCCGTGGCGCTTGCGGAAGTTGAACTCGCACTCGTCAGCCAGGATCTCGGAGAAGTAGAAGGGTGCCGGGTCGTCTTCGTTTCCGAACACGCCGTCGGCGCCGGGCGAATCGAAGAGCGTGTCGATTCCGCCGATATTGAAGAGAGGTGAGGTGACCCGGGAGCCACGGTCGCGATCCCGGAAGCGGTAGGGAAGCGATTCCCGCGGAATGTCGCGGAAGAAGCGCTCGTCTCCGTTGTAGAGCTGGCCCGTCGAACGGAAGCCCGCTCTTCGCCCGTCCGAGAGCCGTTTCGGCTGGCGCTCGGGACGATCCCCATATACGGAGACATTGGGGAAAAGGCCACACCCCCGGCGCCAGACGCAGTCGTAGCGGCCTTCGATTCGCGCGAAGGCGGATATCAAGTCGAAGGGCCCCCACCCATCGGGCGCAATGTCCGCTTCGATCTCGAGGTTGATGATGTTGTACCACTGGGTCAGATCCAGGCCGTCCGACATGTCGAGGTCGCGCGCAATCGTGCGCAGCTGCATCTCGTAGGCGCCATGGACCTGTACGCGGCCTTCGAGGAACTCGATGGCGTTGGCCGAGGAAGCGAGGAACAAGAACGCCAAGACCTCGAGCGCTACGGCGAGCCGTGTACTGAGACCCCACTGCACGGACGTATGGCGATTACCACCCAGCATGAGAACCCCTCCAAGGACGCGCTGAGGTGGAGCAATTGGCCCAACTTAACCCAGCGTGACGGGGAAAACTGTCCCCCTCCACACCAGCGAAACGTCAGACGCGCCTTCCTGCCCCACGACCGGGTCCTTGTCTTCCGTTACAGCAGGATTCGTGCCGGGTCTCGGATCGGTGCGGCAGGGTTCCGGGCCTCGACCCTACGGGTCGCCTCAGGGCACGGTGATGACGCGGATGGTGCTCGTGCTGCCCGCTTCGCTGGAGATGCCAGCGGTCACCACGACGGTGTCGCCGCCGCGGAGGTAGCCGCGGTCGGAGGCCCACGTGAGGGCATGCTCGAGCTTCTCCTCGTCCGAGGCCGCATCCTCGTTCAACCAGGCGGTGACCCCCCAGTTGAGCGCGAGCCGCCGGGCCACTTGCGGAGAGCGGGTCGCCGCGAGGATCGGACAGCGTGGCCGATACTTGGAGATCTGGCGGGAGGTGAAGCCGCTTTCGGTCAAGGTCAAGATGGCGCGGGCCGCCAGGTGGTTGGCCATCTCGCTGGCCGCGCGGCTCACCGCATCCGTGACGCGCGCGGTCGGATGGGCAGAGATCTGCTGCAAGTAGCCGTACTCGCGCAGCGAGGCCTCGGCGACAGAAGCGAGCTCTGCCATGCTCTGGACGGCTTCCACCGGGTAGCGCCCCCGGGCGGTCTCGCCCGAGAGCATCACGGCCGAGGTGCCATCGAGCACAGCGTTCACCACGTCGCTGGCCTCGGCGCGGGTGGCCTCCGGATTCCGCTCCATCGAGTCAAGCATCTGGGTTGCGGTGATCACCGGCTTCCCGGCGCCCACCGTGTGTCGGATGATGCGCTTCTGCGCCACTGGAACGTTCGCGGCGGAAATCTCCACGCCGAGATCGCCGCGCGCGACCATCGTGCCATCGGCGACCTCGATGATGGCGTCCAGGTTCACGATGCCATCAGTGCTCTCGATCTTGGCGATGATCGGGATGTGCTCGCCACCGTGCTCGGCCAGGAAATCGCGAATCGCAGTGACGTCGTCCGCGCTCTGCATGAACGAGGCGGCGATGTAGTCGATGCCCGCATCCACGGCGAACGCCAGGTCGGCGCGGTTGGCGTCGTTCAGCCCATCGAGGAGCAGGGAGACCGAGGGCACGTTGACACCCTTGTGGCTTTCGAGAGGGCCGCCTCGGAGCACCCGGCAGGTCAGCTCCCCGGGCCGGACGGTTTCGACTTCGAGCTCCAGGTGGCCGTCATCGATCAGCACACGGGTTCCGGGCTCGAGCCGTTCGACCAGTGCCGGGTAGGAGATCGAAACGCCGGCTTCGTCGCCGAGGATGTCGGCAGCAAACAGGCTGAAGAGTGCACCGGGCCGGATCACCACACCCTGGGCGACCGTGCCCGTGCGAATCTCCGCGCCCTTCGTGTCCATCATCGTCGCGACCATCACGCCGACGCGTTCGCCGGCCTGGCGCACGCTCTCGAGGCGCCGGCGATGGCTCTCGTGATCTTCGTGGGACATGTTGAGCCGGGCCACGTTCATGCCGGCTTCGATCATGCGCGCCAGGACGTCCACGCCATCGCAGGCCGGGCCGATCGTGGCCACGATCTTGGTCTTGCGGAGCGGATGGCTCATGACTTCTTCCGGAACTGCTTGAAGTCCGGTGCGCGCTTCTGCATGAACGCGACCACCGCCTCGATGTTCTCCGGCGAGCCGGCTCGCAACATCATCTCCTTGTCTTCGATCTCGCGGGCCGCGGCGATGCCGGCCCGATGGGTGGCTTGAAGCGTGCGCTTGATGCCGACCAACGCCGAGATCGGCCACTGGGCGATCTCCCGGGCCTTGTCGATCGTGGCTTTCAGCACCACGTCATCCGGGAACACGCGCGCGGCCATGCCGACCTCCAGCGCACGTTCCGCGTTGATCCATTCGGCCGTGAACATCAGTTCGTTGGCGCGTTGGCGCCCTATGGCGGATTGAAGCGTGTAGCTGCTCGCTATTTCGGGCACGAGGCCGAGGTTCGCGAACGGCAGGCGCATGCGCACGCTCTCGCCCACGTAGACGATGTCCGCTGCCACGGCGAGGGTGCACCCCCCGCCCACCGCGACACCCTGCACGGATGCCAGCAGCGGCTTGTCGAATGCGAAGACCGCATCCACGCAGGCGAAGAAACCACTCGGTTTGCCGTCGGCTCGCGGCGGCTGCGGTTCTCCGCTGAAACTGCTCAGATCGGCACCCGATGAGAAGTTCCCGCCCGCTCCTGTGAGCACGACGACGGCGACCTGCGCATCCTCCCGCGCGCTGTCCAGGGCCTGAGCCAGGGCATCCCATTGCAGCTCATCAAAGGCATTCTTCCGGCGGGGCCGGTTGAGGGTCATCTGCAGTACACCCTCGTCATCCAGGTCGGTCAGGATGCGCGGCTCGTCGGTCATCGGGGCTCCTCGTGCCAGGTGCGGGCACGGTACCGGATCGTTCCCACAGGGGCCGATCGGCTGGCTTTCGTGTGGGCCCCGAGTTGGTATCCACAAGAGTGTTGATTCTCCGTATGAGGCAGTGAGAGGTCGTATGAGTCGGGGACGAGGCTGGGACGAGCCGCCGCTGCCCGAGGGCGAGCGATCCCACGGCATGCCTGGGTGGCAGGTCGCCGGTCTGGGCCTGGCCGCGGCCGCGACCCTGCTCGGCGTCCTCCTGGCCCTCGAACCATCGCCCGAAAGGCTGCCTGCGGAATCTCTTCCTGGATTGTCGAGCAAATTCGCCTACGTCGAGGAGCATCGCGACGAGCTCGATATCTTCTTCGTGGGTTCCAGCCGGGTGCTGCGCGGGATCGTTCCTGAGCGGGTGGACGCCGCGCTGGCGGCCCTCGGTTGCCCGGGCGTGCGCAGTTACAACCTTGGTTTCGCGGGAATGTCCGCACCCACCATGGCTCGCGTGGCCGAGGTCGCCTCGCGCGGGCCCAGCGAGCGGCCACGTCTGGTCCTGATCGAGCCGATGGGTGCGTTCGGGCCGGCCCTACGGACACCGACCGATGCCCGCGCACGTTTCGGAAATCGCGCCTCCACGGTGCCCCTGGGTTTCCTGCAGATCTGGGCTCGCCCGGCACCGGGAGTTCTTGGGGAGCGGCCAATTCCTCGCGCATTGATCTTCTTGGGTGTCGCGCCGTCGCTGGCGATCAGCATCGACTTGTCGGTGGAATACCTGGGAACCCTCGCCACGACCGAGCTGGGCGTCGGTCGCGCTCAGCGGTTCGCCTTTGGGGTCCCAAAATTGGGGGGGCCAGAGTCGCCCCAGCAGCTTGCCCAGCGTGGTTACTTCTCTCTCGAGCAGGCGGCGGCTGAAGCCAGCGGTGAGTGGCGTACCCGCCTGCTCGAACGTCGCATGGATCCCGTGGCCGACCGCGAGAGATTCGCGTTGGTGACTCGCCAGATGGCCGAGGCTGCGGTCGCCCCGGCCGAGCCGCTCTCTACAGTGGAGCGGCTCTTCGTCGAGCGGTTGCTGGCCTCGGGGGATGGACCTCATTCGCGAGCAGGTGCGCTCCTGCCACCGACCATTCACACCCACAACCAGAAATGGGTACGGGATGTGGCGCACCATCTCGCGAAGACGGCTCCTGAGCAGCCGGTCGCGATCGTGCCCCCCGACGAATTGCCCGAACTCTACGAGATGGAGAATTGGCACGATCGGGGGCATCTGGCGGAGCGCGGCGCACGTCTCTTCTCGGAGGCGCTCGCAAGCGATCTCTGTCCCTCGACGTTCCTGCCAGAAGGCGGGCGCAGCGTGGTCAGAACTGGAAGTAGATGAAGGGCTTCGCCTCGAGCGGAACCCACAGGAGCGCCAGGCTCCAGGCCAGGCCGTAGGCCAGGGCGAACGCGATGCCGGGAACCGCTCCGGCTCGTTCTTCGGGCCGAAGCCGCCAGCAAATCGCGTGCATGCCGATCAAGAGCGCCAGGACCGGCCATACGTTCGCCGGCAGGGATGTGCTGCCGGGGGACGCCCACGTGAGATAGGCCCGGGCGGTGATCAAGGCGTCGGGAAGCGTCCCCGCGCGGAAGAAGATCCAGCAGAAGACCACCCACCAGGCCGTGAGCAGCAGGGCGGCAAAGCGGGAGAGGGGCCTGAGGATGCCCGGGGCGTGAAAAGCACCCACCAGGGCTCGCCACTGCCGGTGGACGATCAGCGCGAGGCCATGAAGGCCGCCCCAGATGATGAAGTTCCAGGATGCGCCGTGCCAGAGGCCACCTAACAACATCGTGGCCATCAGGTTGACCCGGGTGCGCATTGCGCCGTGGCGATTGCCACCGAGCGAGATGTAGAGGTAATCGCGCAGCCAGCTCGACAGCGAGATGTGCCAGCGGCGCCAGAATTCCGTCGCCGAGCGACTGAAGTAGGGCGCGGCGAAGTTGCGCGGAAGTCGGTAGCCGAGGAGCCCCGCAGTCGCGATCGCCATGTCGGAATAGCCCGAAAAATCGCAATAGATCTGCACGGCGTAGAGCCAGGTGGCTCCGATCAACGCGCTCGCAGTGTGGGCCGCCGGTTCGGCGTAGACGGGATCGATCCAGAGCGCCAGGTTGTCGCCGACGCAGGCTTTCTTGAAGAACCCGATCCAGAAGAGGGTGAGGCATGCGCGTACGGGCACGCTGGAGAAGGCTGGGCGGCTCGTGAGTTGGGGAAGGAAATCGCGGGCGCGCACGATCGGCCCGGCGACGAGTTGAGGGAAGAAGGCAACGAAGAGCGCGAAATCGAGTGGCTCTCGCCTCGCTTGGATCTCCCGCCGGTAGACGTCGATCGTGTAGCTCATCGACTGGAACGTGAAGAAGCTGATCCCGACTGGAAGCGTGATGTGGAGGGTCGTCCAGCCGGCCTGCAGGCCGAGGGTTTCGAGCAGAGTGGCCGCCGAGCCGGCAAAGAAATCCAGGTACTTGAAGGTGAAGAGGATGCCGAGGCTGCTTCTCGTCTTCGGTAGCCTCGATGCGCAACGCGGCGAGGTAGTCGATCGCCGTGGAGAGCAGGATCAAGCCCAGGAAACGCCAATCCCAAGCCCCATAGAAGAGGTAGCTCGCGGCCAGCAGTCAGGCCTTGTGGCTGCGGTGGCCACGGCAGGCCCAGGCCACCGCGAACACGACGGCGAAGAAGACGAAGAAGGTCGATTCGACGAACAGCACGGCGGAGGGCCTACCTTTAGCGAATCGGCCCTGCACCGTCGTGGCGAGGGGCGAGACCCCCGGGTTTCCCCGGGTTTCGAGTAACGAGAGGGCTGTCCCGAGCGTATCCACGGGCAACCGCAATCAGGAGGGACCCCAGGTGGCACACATCCGGATCATCGATGAGGCGCAGGCCGGCGGCAGCGTCGCGGAGGATTACGCCTTCATCTCGGGCTCCTACGCCAAGCTCCTGGGCGAGGGGACTTCCGCACCCCAGGTCTACACGACGAACAGCATCGTCCCGGCCTACTTTCGCTTCGGTGCCGTCCAGAATCGGGTGCTGACGAATGATGGCCAGCACGATCTGGTCGAAGGGCCGGTGCCGAGCATCCTTGTGATGTTCGCGATCTCGAAGGCGAGCGCCTGCTTCTATTGAACGGAGTCGATTGGGGCCGTGCTGCCCCTCCTATACCCCAACCCGATGACCCGCGACGCGCTGCTCGAAGATGCGCAGACCGCGCCAATTCCGGAACTCCACCGCGAACTCTTCCGCTTCGCCGAGCAATTCGTGCGCGGCTCCTGGAACACGAACCGATCCGATCTGGGTCGACTGCGCGCGGCAGGCCTCGAGGATCGTGACATCGTGCACTGGGCGACGCTCGGCTCGACGCAGTCCTGGTTCACGATGAGTGCGGACGGGGGTGGCGTTCCGCTCGATGGCAATGCGATCACGGGCCCCGCCGTCGGGCGAAAGCGCGAGGCCTACGGGGCAACTCCGGAGCGGCTCGGGCCTCCGATCGCCGCCTTGGAATCCGATCGCCGGGACGATGAGATCGCCATGGTCGGCCTGGACGAGACGAGCGACGCCTATCATGAGACCGCCAACTGGGCCACGAAACATTATGGCTTCGTGCCCAACCTGCTTCGTGCCGTATCCCTTCAGCCGGGCTTTTATCGCCGTCATCGGCTGGCACTCGAGCTCCTGGAGGCTCCCCAGAGCAAGAGCCTGGAGCCCCGCCACCATGCGATGGTGCGGGCGCTCGTCTCCCACTTGAACCGCAGCGCCTATCACGAGGCGACGGCTCGGGAACTTCTTGACCGTGCCGGCGCTGAGGAAGGAGTCTTCGATCAACTGAGGGATGATCCCCTGGGCATGGATTGGAGCCCTGTCGATCGTGCAGTGCTCGCCTTTGCTACGAAGATCGGTCTGAATGCCTACAAGGTGACGGAGAAGGATGCCAGCTCGCTCCGCGAAGTGGGCCTGGATGACGAGGCCTATGTGGACATCCTGAATACGGTCTCGATCCAGACTTCTCTCGACCGACTGGCGAACACCCTCGGCGTGCGGCCCGATTCTGCTCCGCTCCTGCCGCAATCTTGAGCAGCGGCTGGCTCGATCGCAGCGAGTATACGTTCGCATCCCACTTCCTCGAGGTGGAGGTCGGCAGGCTGCACTACATCGACGAGGGGCA
>JAFDCZ010000051.1 GCA_019312665.1 Deltaproteobacteria bacterium
CGGAAAGAAGTGCGCCGACAGGAGGGCTTGGATCACCATGAACGCACCTGCGTACAAGCCGAAGACCCGAATCCAGGTGATCGGAATGAGCTGCGAGGCGATCGGCAGGCCGTACAAGCAGATCGACAGGATGAGCCAGTGGGTGTCGCTCCGCGGGTCGTGGCTCAGCACGCCAAACAGGAGCATCAGGAGAGCAGCCGTCCACCGGAAGAGGCCCATGAGCTTCATGGCCGAAGCCTACAACCACCCGCCGTCGCGAAGAAAGCCGAAGAGCGCGTCGGCGATCAGGCTGTCGGCGTAGGCGTTCGGATGGGGATCGCCCGGTGTGATCCAGAGAGCTTCGGGGCGCTCGCTTCGGATCGCGTCGAGCAGATCCAGATAGGGGAGGCCGAGCCGGCGAGAGAGCGCCTGGATCTTGTTCGAAACGTCGGCCAAGGGATAGGGGTCGAGCTCGTGAAGCTCCGGGTAATTCACGAGCACCAGGGGAACAGACTGCTGCTTGCAGAACTGCGCCAGCAGGCCGAGCTGTTCTTGCGCCTCGCGCCAACCGGCGGTGTCGTCTGCGTAGAGTTCGCGATAGTACGTGGACCAATCCGCGCCCCCGAAGACCCTCCGCGCCACCTCGCCGAGACGCCCCCTGAAATAGACGTAGGCGTAGGACCATTCGGCCAGGCCACCGCCCATGCGCTGGGGCGTAGTCTCCGCGTCGTTGAAGGAAAAGTTGAATACCACGAGATCAGGCTCGAAGTCCATGCCGCGCGCCCGCATCCAGTGGCTCGACATCGCGGCGTTGTAGTTCCCGACTCCGGCGTTCACGACTTCGTAGTCGAGATCGGGTCCGCCTCTCCTGAGATGTGACGCGAGGCGCCCCGTGACTGTGTGCTCGTTCTCGACGCCCCAGCCGAAGGTGAGGGAATCGCCGAGCATCAGGATCCTGACCGTACGATCTGGCTTCGGGCGAGTGAATTCGATGCCTCGCTGTCCCGTTGAGTTGATCGTGACATCGACGCCCATCAAGTGGGCGGCAGAGTTCGGCCGATGCTCGTGCCCGATGCCCGGATCGGAACTGACCCGCTTCAATTCCTTGGCGTACTTCCACATCTCGAGATCGTATTGCATGCCGTCATCGACGACGTAGCGCACGGCAATCTCGAGAATCACCAGGTATGCCAGCACGGTCGCCGTGATGAGGCCCAGCGATTTGAGGAATGACTTCATGACATCTGGTGGTCCGTCTTCAACTCTGGCCTACCCCACCTGCGGTAGCACACGTTGGGTGATGTGCAGGTCGACGGCTCACTCGGGCGGCAACGATCGAGCATGGGGCAAGGGGTCAGCGCGCGCGGGGCGGATGCGACTCGCGCCCGATCACCTCGCCGCAGGGGTTGCGCATCTGGACTTCGCGGCCGCCTTCCTCGGTGCCCTGGGAGATTACGCTGCTCCCGTCCGGGTGACGGAGGCTGGCCGAGGGAAGCCGCGGCGGATTCGGGCGACGGTTGTCTCGGAATAGATGCCGGTTCAACATGTTCTCCGGCGGATCCTCGTCCCAGAGATCGTCCTGGATCATCAGCGTCGGGCGGCCCTCAGCATCCCAATGTACGCGTGTGAGAAAGCGGCCTAGCGTGCCACTATGGCTCCGGGAGGCTCCAGAGCCATCCGGGCTGCGGCGGGTGGCGAAGGGATGGTTGTACTCGCGCTGGTCGTCGGTGACACGGCCGGAGCGGTCGCGGGTGACGATGCTGCGATGGCTCTCGCCAGCGCCATCGGTGCTGCGAGAGACGGTGATGGTCTCGCCGGTCTCGGGATTGGTGATCACAGCGAAGGGTTGGTCGTAGGAGAGCCCGGCGGGCGGGTCGGCGAATGCGGGTCCAGCCGATAGCAGCCGCAGCAATGCGCAGGCAGCGGCACACAGGATGGAGGGTCGGAAGGAAATCTTCATGGTGGGTCCTCGGGGAAGAGTTTGGCCCGTAGGTCACAGCCTCGACGCAGGAGGTTCAAATCCCGGGCCGGAAGCCATTCAGCCTGGCTCTTCTAGGGGGATCGCGAGCTCGTTCGGCGCTATGATCGGACCCGTCAGGAGGCACCCATGGAACCCCTCGCTATCGCTACGGCCATCGTGGCTCTCTTGATCATCGCAAGCCGCGGCCCGCTCATCTTCGCACCCACCGCCACGTTGAACGTCTACCGGCGATGGCTCTCGACACCCGGTCGCATCCGGCTCGTCGGAAGCCTGGCGGCACTGTTGGCCGTGCCGCTGATCGTGACGGGACGCGAGGCCCAGACCCAACACGGCGGTATCGCCATTGGGATCGAAGGCCTGGGCTGGCTCATGATGGGCGCTGCGCTCTGGCTTGTCCTCGCGCCACAGCACTATCTGCGGATCGTCTACGCAGTATTCGACGCCGTTTCGGATCCGACCCTCCTGAGAGTCGTGGGCGTTTTCGCGGTTGCGATCGGACTCGGCCTTGGCTGGGTCGCCTTCTTCGTCCTGTAGGCGCGCAGCATTTCGGCCGTACCACGGACGAGGTGCTAGAACGTCGCCTCGATCGTTGCCTGGAGATCTTCCCTGGCGGTGTCCCGAAGAGGGGCGCCATGGGCGCCGATCAGGTGCGCGAAGTCGAGCTTTGCCAGTCGTTCGAAGTCCGCCTTCAACGATCCGCCGTCCGGCGTCATCTTCTTGAGCCACGGGGGTCCGATCTGTGCCCGACGACGGCGGAAACCGATCAAGTGGGCAGCGAGTTTTGCCGGCAGGCTGCAGCCTTTGGTATCGGGCCAGTTCTGCACGGCGTCGCAGGAAATGAGGATGCCGCCAGCCCTTCGGATCAGCAGTGCGCCCTCCTTTTCCTTCGAATCCTGGTACTCGAAGAGCTCAGCATCGGGAATCGGAAGTGAGTCCGGCCGCAGCACCTGCTGAGGCGTAGGATCTTGCGGGCGCGCCCCATCGGGCAACGCCCAGTAGGTCGCTCCAAAGCGTTCGAGGTAGTACGCATCGTCGACGCCATGGAAGACGCCGAGCTTCACCGCATGGCGGACGCTTCCCAACTTCTCCAGCTCGGTTTCACCGTCCTCAGAGAGTCGAACCGGGGACGCCACGGTCAGGTCGTTTCCACTCCGAACGATCACCATGTTCCGGCTCAAGCGCATCCCCGGTGCCAGCTGGATCGAGCCTTGGACCCAGAACACACCGTCCGCAATCTCTTCGATCGGTCCATGGGGCATGGCCGCGGGGTGGTTGCTCATGGCGCCATGGGACCACAGCCCGCAGAGCCCTACAAGGGCCAGGAGCCTCCCACTCGAGCCGAAAGCCGCTGCGGATCCTCTGGCCGACCGCCGATTCTCGGCCCCGCAGTCAGAGAGCCGCCCGGCGATGACGTTCGACCCAATGCCATTGGGCAAGCTCATCGGCTTCGCTGATCGAGAGGATCGCGATGCCCTCTCGGTCTCCCAGCCAGGCTGCAGCATCCTCACGGGAGCTGAAGAAGTGCATCTGGCTTCAGGTGGGGCTCGCCGGTCCTGTCGTCATCTCCGAAGAGTCGAAGCCGGGCAGCACGATGCTCAGCGCGGCCTCGGGCGGGCTGACGGTGTTCACGCCTTCTGGATCGACCGTGAGCCGGATCGGAGCCTTCGAGACAGGGCACGTCGATTCGATCTCAGCTCTTTCGCCCAGCAGCCCGGGAATGAACAGCGTGTCCAGGGCGCACCAGGCGAAGAGTCGCTTCTTGTGAATCGCGACGACGTGTGGTGTCGGCCTCGTCGTAAGCGCCGCGCCAATGATTCGTCCCTCGTCGTCTCGTTCCAGGCCGAATGCCGCGAGACTCGAGAACAACCCGCTTGCCTCGGCCATGTTCAACGAGGTGCCGCTGGCAAAGGCTTCTGGAGTCACCGCGCCGGTCGCAGCGATTCCGCGGACCAGGGCACTGAAACCCCTCACCCGTTGATCTATTTCTGCTTGCGCCAGTCCTTCGTAAGCGCTGGCCCACGCGGCTTTCGCCTGCTCGAGTGCGGGCCTGCTCATCTGGAATCCAGTGCCCCCATTGCGAAGGCTCCATCAAGGGCCCGTGCCGATCGGCCGTCCGCCATGGCTAGGTGCCCTTCAGGGCCGCGACCAACCATTCACGCTGCGGTCTGCCTCCGGCCCCGTAGACTCGGCAGCTGAGCGCGAAACCGGTGCGATCTTCCGCGCCCGGCTCGATGTCACGTCCGTTGACGCGAACGGAGGGAGAACCCAGGAACCGAAGCGTCTCGGCATCCTCCTGCTCCTCGACCGCGATTTCGCGCAGCTCTGCGGCGATTCCGAGGCTGGCGATCACGTCGCGTGCGAGCTGCACCGCCGGCTCATGGTTGGGACATCCGGCGAAGAAGAGGACCTCGACCTTGATCATCTCGAACCTCCCGATGCTGGCCGGAATCGACCCCGGGAGTATAGAGCCTGGCCGCGAGTTCCCGACCGCCGGAGCCCCGAGGCTCGAACGCCGCGGCTGCTCCGGCCGAGCTAGGATCCGACCGAAGCCAGCTCGAAATCAACGAGGAGCCCAGCATGGCCAGCAGCCTGCCCGACACGATTCCCGCGGATTTCATGGCGGCCATCGCTCATCTCGAGACGAAGGACAAGCTCGGTGTCGACGAGATGAAGCTGATGGTTCTGCTCGAGACATCTGGCGATCCCCTGTATCAAAAGCTGGCATCGCTGGCGCCCGAGGGTGAGGCGACCGATCTGCTCTTGAAGAACGGGCAGGAAGAGACAGCCCACGCGCACCGGTTGAAGCGGGCGATCGAAATCTCGACCGGTGAGCCATTCGCGATGCCGGAGCTCGACGAGAATCCCTACGCTGAGCCTCCCCCGTTCACTGAACTCACGCCCGAGCTGCTGGCGGGTTTCGTAGCGGGTGAGACCAACGGTGACGCTGCCTATCAGAGGTGGGCCGACAACGAGCCGAATCCCGAAATTGCTGCGCTGCTGCGTCAGAATGGTCGAGAGGAAACGCGCCATGGTGAACGCGTGAAACGCGTTTCGGCAATTCTCGCGGCCTAGTCGGGCCGGGCCCCGCGGCGCGACATCGCGTCGAGATCTGGCTCGATCCGGGTGACGAAGCCACGCCTACCGACAACATCCCAAAGAGGCAGACGAGTTGAACGCCTACGAAGATCTGGAAGCGAAAGTGCGGGCGCGCGGTGTACGCGTCGAGGAGCGCCTTGCGATCCTCGCGAAGTTGCAGCGTTTCGATGGCGGTGAGCAGCTGGCTGAGGCGCTGGACCAGCACGAGCGCTCCATCGAGGAGGCTGCGGCCAAGGTGCGAAAGGTGATCCGGTGAGCGGCGAGCGTTTTCCGATTCGCCCCGTCCTGTTGATCGCCGAGAACTTTCGGGGCCTCGCGAAGGAGCACTCTCTCGATCTCGACCGGGAGCTGACCGTGCTGGTAGGCCGGAACGGCGCTGGCAAGAGCAGCCTGCTCGTCGCGATGGAGTGGTGCCTCTTCGGTGCGGAAGCCACGAGGAAATCCGATTCGGGTATTGCCGAACGCGGTGATTGGAGCCTGGCCTACGACGGAGCGGCGGGCGATGTGCGCGTGACGCTGGAGCTGGCCGTCGAAGGCGGGCTGGCACGATTGACCCGCTGCCGCACGGCGGGGGGGAAGGCCCGGCAGGAGGATGATCTGCTGCTCGAGCTTTCCGACGAGGAGGTACTACGGGGCAAGGAGGTGCAGGACTGGCTTGCGTGGAACCAGCTGCCGGACTGGAAGGCCTGGAAGCGTTCGTTCTGTCAGCACCAGGAGCTTTCGCGGGCGCGCGTCACCGAAGCGGCTGACCGTTCGACGGCGATTGCAGGCATGCTCGGGCTCGACGAGTACCGCAAGGTGAGCGACGACTTGAAGAAGCTGAAGGTCAAGCGGCTCGAGCAACGCGCGACCGAGGAGCTGGCGTCACTGCAGGGCGATCAGCTTCGAGCGCTCGAGCGGCCGGGGCTGGAGCTCCGCGATCTCGAGAATCAGCTCGAGCGACACGGTGTAGCGGTGGCGCAGGCGGGGGAGGCGGAGCTCGAGCGGCGCACGGCAGCACTCATCACGAGCGCGCAGGGGCTCGCGGGTCGGCTCGGCATCGATGATTCCGGGCTTCCCGATGCGGATGGGCCAGCGGCTGAGCTCCAGAAATGGGCACAGAGATGGCCCACCGAGGTCCGCCGCATGCTGGACGTACTCTCGAGGGAGCGCGGCGAGCTGGCCGGGCGCGTCCAGTCGCTCGGGGCATCCTTCGAAGCGCTGGAGCCTGCTCGGCGGGCGGAAGCGGATTCGAGGAATGTGCGGGACCGGCTCGCGACGGAGCTCGGCTCAGTCGATGGGTTGCGCGGGCAGCGCGCGGTTCTGGCCGAGAAGCGCACGGGTCTGGAGGCGGAGCGCCAGCGCCGGGATGCGCTCGGCAGCCTGCTCAGAGATGCGGTCGCCGTCGTGAAGGACGCGCAGGCTCCGGACCGGTGCCCGGTATGTGATCAGGATCGGAGTGATCTGGAGCGAGCGATTCAGGCGAAGCTCGACGAGCGCGCGCCCGATTCCCTTGAGGGCGAATTCGCGGATCTCGATGCGCGCGATGCGAAGCTACAGGAGCAGATCACGAAGCTCGAGGAAGCAGGAGCAGCTTGCGAGACGAATCAGCGGAAGGTCCGCGCGCTGGAAGAGCAGGTGCGCGGCCAGCTACCTGTGGGTGCGAGCGAGAGCGCGTCGATCGACGAGCTCCAGCGAGGCTGGCAGGAGGACGTGCGCAGGCTTGGCTTGCAGTGTGAAGCCGGGGAAGCGCATATCACCCAACATCGTGGCGATGCCGAGGTGGTTGCGATTCTTGCGAAGCTCCGCGATGCGCGTGCTCGCGCCAGGGTCGCAGCCGGCGAGCTCACCGAGACACCGGAATTCCAGGAGCTGCAAGGCGTGATCGATGCGGCGGCAGGCTTCGCGAGCGATCTCGAAGCGCTTGGATCACTGGCCCGCCAGCTGGAGGACGAGCGCTCCGACGAGCGAATCGCGTCCGTCAACGAATCGATCGACAGCTACTTCTCGATGATCGTCGGCGCTTCGCAGCGCGGTCGCGTTCGGGTCCAGCCGAAGAAGACCGCGACGAAGGTCTCGTATCAGCTCGTCGATGAGCGAGCTCGCGTGATCACGGGCCTGATGAACCAGGCGGCGTTCAATGCGCTTTCCCTGGCCGCGCTCTTTGCCTCCGCAGAGAGTCGCGCTCGCCAGGGGCTTCCCCAGTTCCTCGTGCTCGACGATCCGGGACAGAACCTCGACGACGCGCACCAGGCCGGCCTCGCGAGCGCACTCGCGACGTGCGCGGGCTTCGCGCCGGTCCTGGTGGCGACGATCCCCGGCGCACTGGCAGAGGCGTTGTCGAAGGCCGACGCCAAAGACGTCAGGACGTTCTCGCTGACCCGTACGGACGACGGGACCGGCACCCTCGTTCGGGAGGCCTGAGCGTGAAGCAAGAAACCCATCGAAAGCTCGAGCAGATGCGCGCTGAGGTCGGGCGCGACTACGGCAAGCTCGTCCAGAAGCTGTTGGCCGTGGCGTTCCTCGAGACCGATGTGCAGAAGCTCGTCGAGCGCAGCACCCAGGGAATCGATCTCGAGATGCAGATCGCAGGCGAGCGATGCGTTTTCGAGGTCAAGACGTCCGAGTCCAATTCGATCCGGTTGAGCGCCAAGGATTTCGAGGGCCTCGATCGTCTGGTCGAAGATGGCGCAAGCGTCTACATCGCTGCGCTCATGAACGGCCCGCTCGAGAGCTGGATCCTGGCCCGCTACACACCGGGTGAGTTTCCCGCCGGAAAGGATCTCAGCTCATTCCCGTTTCGCGCACATCGCGATTCGGACCTGGAGCGACGAATCCTGACGGCCTTCGATCGCGTGGTCGATCGAGACGTCCACACGGCAATTACCCGCCGCCAGGGTGGGATGGACGAGGTGCTGCAAGGCTACCCCGCCTGGGGACGCGCCTAGCAAGCGACAGGGCCTCGCGCGTCCACGACTGACCCATGGCTACTCTGGCGGCGTGTCGGTGCTCTTCTTCAGCATCGCAATGCGCGCATCGCGCATCGTCTCCGGGGAGACGGCCTTCGCCTTGTCGATGTCTTCGATTTCTTCGGGGACGTACCAATGCATTCGCGGATCGCCCTCGCTGCAGCGCCACACGGCTTCGGCGACGCTGCTCGGCTGGATCAGCCGGAATGGCCCTTCGGTGGGTGCCCCGGCGCCGATCGTTCGGCCCTCGGTGGTCTGCTCTTCGCCCTTCACGTACAGTGCGGAATCGGTCAGGATCGGGGTGTCGATGAGGCCCGGCAAGACGTCGGCCACGCGGACATCGCAACGCGATAGCTCGACCGCCAGCGCTTCGGTAAGCCCCTTCACCGCGAACTTGGTCGCTGCGTAGACTGCGAGGCTCGGCGCACCGTAGGTCGCAGCTGACGACGAAGTCGTGAAGCACAGACTGTTGGGGGTCGCTTTGAGCAGCGGCAACGCGGCGTAGATTCCGTTGATCACGCCGACCAGGTTGATGTCGATGATCTTCAGACTCTGCTCGATCGGGATTTCCTCGAAGTAGCCGGCCGCGCCGATTCCGGCGTTGTTGTGGAGGAGGTCCAGTCGTCCGCCCGTCTCCTCGGAGAGCTCGGCGATGACGGCGTCGTAGGCGGCCTTGTCCGTCACGTCCAGGTGCCACGGGCGGCAGCGATCCTTGCCGAGGGCGTCACGTAACGTTTCGAGGCCTTCGGTGTTCAAATCGGCAGCGCCGATCCACCAGCCTCGCTCCGCGAAGAGCTCGGCTGTCGCGCGTCCGATTCCACTCGCGGCGCCCGTGATGAAGGCAACCTTCTGGTCTTTGGCCGTCACAGCGAATACCTCCGCCCGTGGTTGGTTCCCGATGCTACTCCGTCCCTCATTCGTCCGGTACTTCGGTTAGTTGGCCCCTTTGACCATCTCCGCATAGGGTGCGATGAACGGCGACAGGCTCTCGTTGTCGACTTCCACGTTGATGATCGAGGGCTTGCCGTTGGCCGCGGCACGCTTGATGGCCGGCAGGATTTCCTCCGGATCCGTCACCTGCTCTCCGTATCCGTCCCACATGGCGACCATCTTCTCGTAGGCACGCATGGGATGCAGGTCGGTGTTGCAGGAGCCTCTCTGCTCGATCTCCTCGGGCCGGATGTACTTTTCGACCAGGCTGATCATGCCCCAGCTGGAGTCGTTCGAGATGACGCAGACCACGGGGATGCCAAGCCTCGCCATGGTCTCCATTTCCATGGCATAGAACCCGAAGCTTCCATCGCCGGTGTACCACAAGACCGGCTTTCGGTTGGCCGCCCAGGCTCCGACGACCAGGCCCGGGCCCGTTCCAATGGTTCCGTTCGGGCCGGTCGCGTGAAGCTGCCCGGCGCGATAGGCCGTCGCCCCACCGCCCATCCAAACAGAGGCCTCTCCGCCGTCGATGACCAGCGACCAGTCCCGGCCCTCTTGCTCCAGGAATCGTGCCACCTCACCCGCGCACCTTCCCGGGTGAACGGGAGTCTTCTTGTCGTTGTAGGCATCCGGAAGGTTCGCCGTGTTGCTCTTGCCCCCGACGCCGACCCACGAATCCCCCGACTTGGCAGCGCGTCTGGCCTTGATCGATTCGAGAAGCTGACGTGTGACAGGGCCCGCTCCACCGGCAATGCCGATGTCCGCACGCAGGTTGAAGCCGATCTGCGGCTTGTCCGTATGAACCTGGATGACCGTGGCGTCCTTCGGGATGTACCGGCCCGCACCCAGCCGGAAATCGAACCTGCAGCCCATGGTCAGCACGACGTCCGCGCCACCGATCGCATTGGTGTTGAGCAGGCGATTCTCGGATTCATCGCCGAACAACCCCCTGCATCGATAGCCCACGACACCGACGGGCATCTTCAAGAAATCCGAGAGCTCCGTCACCGAGCCGGCATCATTTCCAATCGTCCCGCTGGCACCATCATCGAATAGCATGGCCGGGCGTTCTGCCTTGGCCAGAAGCTCCGCGGCCTGCTCGATGAGGGCAGGATCACCAGCTGGGATGGCATTGCTCGTACCACGCGGGGGAAAGCGCACCTCTCCTTCGGCCACCTTCGTGAACAGAAGGTCCGTGGGAATCTCGAGATAGACCGGTCCAGGGCTCGAATCCGTGGCCTGGCGAAAAGCCATCGACACGTATTCGGGAATGCGGCCCACGCTGGTGACTTTCCTGGCCCACCTCGCGACGGATTCCATCAGGGTCAGCGTCGACATGTCCTGTAGATCGCCGGCATCGCGCATGGCCATGGCCACGGCGCCGCCAATATGCACGACCGGTACGTGCATCGATGCAGCTTCCATCATTCCGGCAGCCGTATTCCCCACTCCGGGCCCAGCCGTGGTCATCACCGCTGCAATCTTCCCAGAGGCCCGTGTGTAGGCGATGGCTGCATACATCGCCGAGCACTCGTGTCGCATGTCGACGATTTCGATTCCGGCATTCCGCATGCCATACAGCGCGGGCATGATGTGCCCGCCGCAGAGAATGAAGGCTCTTTCCACACCTTCATTGGCGAGTGCCTTCCCAACGAGTGCGCCTCCGTCCAATTTGCTCATGTCGCGTTTCCTTTCGTCGGTGGGTTCGATTCCAGAAGAATGCTCTCGAGCAGGTGGGTCGCACTGCCCGTGCAGGGCATGCGACGCGAGAGTTCTGTGGTCATCACGAAACGGCTCCCTTCAGGCGGGGCTTCGAGCGCGTATCGAACGGTCACGTGGCTACGGGCCTCGTCGACCTGCCTGGTCAAACCAAGCGCACGCAAGTTCCGTTCCTCGAATGCGCTGCAGTGGGCCGTTGGAGGCCCGCGATGGGCCCGGATGGGGCCAGACCTGGTCCCCAGCGAGGCATCCGGCCCCACTTTTCGACGCATGACGCACCTCGATCCCGGTGCGAAGCTCCGAGGGCGGACCGGGCAGCTCGAACGAGTGATGGGTTCGCACGAGGCGAATCGGCAGCAGTGCGCCCTACAACTCTCATCACCCTCACGGGCGCGCTCATCGGCCTGCTGGGCCTGGGCTTCCGGGCGAACGTCTAGGCTGAAGGGCGGCCCGGCCGGCGATCTCCTCCCGTTCAGAGCGAGACTCTCGGAGTTCTTTCGCCGCGCCATCGCTCATGTCGAGCTTCTGCCCGGGGGTTGGCGTGCACCGCTGATGCACTCCCTGATCTTCTGGGGCTTTCTGGGCTTGCTCGTTTCGGCGGCCGGAGATGTGGGGATTCGTTTCGGCATCGAACCTCCGCCCTCCTGGAACCGGGCCTCGTTCCTGCTTCGCGAGTTAGCGGCCATCGCATTCCTCTGGGGAGTGGGCATGGCCATCCACAGACGCTTCATTCGCCGCTGGATTCGTCTGCCCCGAGATCTTCCCGGTGATGCCATCGGGCTGGGCCTGCTCCTCACCACCGGGGTGTCGGGGGTACTCGTGGCCGGGGCACGAGTCGCGTTGCAACCGTCGAGCAATGAGTCCATTCAGCTCACGGCTCATGCCGCAGCCTGGGGCCTTCAAGCATTGGGTTGGGAGAGTGCGCGGCTGTTCGTGCCGCTGCAGCTCGTCCACGTCACGTTGGCCGCGTGTCTGTATGCGGCCATTCCCCTTACGCGTTTGCGACATCTCGTCGTGGCTCCCCTGGCCATTCTCTTCACACTGCGCCCACGGGGCACGAACCAGGCCCGTCTGGCCGGGGGGCTCGATCTTTCCTGGGCACAGCGTCTACAGCTGGATGCTTGCAGCGGCTGTGGCCGTTGCGATGTCGCGTGCCCGCCGGCCGAAGAGGGGGCCGACCTGTCCCCCATGTCGTTCTTGCTGGAGCAGCGGACGGATCAACGCGCCCCAGGGACAGCGGGTGGGATTCTCGCGCACTGCACACAATGCGGAGCTTGCGAGGAGGCCTGCCCCATCGGGATCTCCCACCTAGATCGGTTCGAGGGTTTGCGCGAGCATCGCATCCTGGCCACCACCGAAGCAGCGACGACCTTGCGGAGCGACCCCCATGCGTGACACGGACCCCCTTCTCTTTTCCAACCGGATGCCCGAGATCGAGGCGGAGCTCCGCGGCATGCAGGAACGGGATGTGGAGGCCCTTTGCGAATCGATGCTCCAGGTGATCGGCGATGAGAAGCGAGCGCTGCTCGAACGAATCTCTGCGGGCAATGTGCTGGGGCTGATCGGAGATCCTCGCATCGATCCGTTGCAGCCTTCCATGTGCCGGATTCCAATGGGCTCCTTTGGGATGGGGACCGATGAAGCAGAGATCCCCGCGGTAGCGCGTCGCTTCGGAGTTCCGGAGGCATGGTTCAGGAAATCGACGCCGCGGCACGAGGTTGAGCTGGATGCCTACGAGATCGGACGCTTTCTGGTCACGGAGTCGGAGTACCTGACGTTCATCCAGGAGACGGGCGTCTGGGAAATCCCCGACCACTGGGAGGACAATTGTCCGCCGCCCTACCGGGCCAACCACCCGGTGTACGGCGTTTCCTGGCAGGGCATTCTCCTCTACGCCGAATGGATTTCGGAGCAGGCCGGCTGCCAGTATCGCATTCCCACCGAGGCCGAATGGGAGCGAACCGCGCGAGGAACCGACCGGCGGGCTTTTCCGTGGGGCGATTCTTTCGAAGCCACGCGTTGCAACACCCGTGAGGGTGGCGTCGGCAACACGACGCCCGTCGGAATCTATCCCAGCGGAATCTCGGCCTGCGGCGCATTGGATATGGCTGGCAACGTCGAAGAGTACGTGGCCGATCTCTACTGGCCCTATCCGGAATCGACGTTCGAGGACGGAAGCTTCGGGACGTACCGCATCACCCGCGGCGGGGTGTATAGCCTGGATGCCGATCTTGCCCGCTGCGATCGACGCCACGGGGGCGACTACAACGGACCTTCCGGCTTTCGACTCGTACGCAGCGCTGCCGACGAGTGGTTTCGCGGAGAGGTAGACTGATCCCGCGCACACTGTGGTTGGCTTCCACGCATCTGCACGAAAGGATTTCACCATGTCCGAGCCGGAAGTACTCTACGAGGTACGCGGTCGCGTTGCCCTGATCTCGCTCAATCGTCCGCGCTACCGCAACGCCCAGAGCTGGACACTGCTCGATGCGCTCGATGAGGCATTGGAACGGGCGATGCAGGATCGCGAGGTCCGAGTGGCGGTGGTGCGGGGCGCGGGGGAGCATTTCTCTTCGGGGCACGATCTTGGCACGCCGGAGCAGGAGGCCGATCTCCTGGCCCGGGGGTTGAAGCCCTACAAGGGCCTCGACTGGTACGAGGGCTTCCGCAAATACAACCTCGATCTGACGCTGCGTTGGCGGAACCTGCCGAAGCCGACGATTGCGATGGTGCATGGCTACTGCATCTATGGTGGCTGGATGATCGCGTCGGCGATGGATCTGGTGTTTGCTGCCCCGAGCGCACGTTTCCTCGCTGGGCTGGTCGAGTACTTCTCCGTGCCCTGGGACATTCATCCGCGCAAGGCCAAGGAACTCTGCTTCGAGAGCCGCTTCATCGACGCCGAGGAGGCCCGCGAGCTGGGTTTCGTCAACCGGGTGTACTCGGAGGAAACACTCGAACAGGAGACCCTCGCCTACGCCCAGCGTGTTGCCCAGAACGGGATGACGGCTTTGCGCATGTCGAAGCTCGCGATCAACAAGGCCCAGGACGCGCAGGGCTTCAGCGCTGCGATGGAGGCAGCCTTCGCCGACTACCTGGTGCTGGTGAGTACGGGAGGCCCGGGACGTGCTGAGGGAGAGCGCCGGCTCGGCGGGGTTGCGCTGGCCTTGGAGGGCGAGCGAGGCGAACGCTGACCGGACGCTCCCTCATCGGGTTCGTGGGAGCACCTTCTCGATGAGCGCGCGTTGGAATGCCTCAGGATTCTCCAGGGGGATCACGTGCCCACTGTTCTCGAACCATACGATCTCGACGTGGGGAGCCTCGAGAGTTTCCGTCCATTCCTCGACCAGTGGGAAGGGCGTGTTCCAATCGTGACGGCCCATGAAGAAGAACACGGGGACATCGAGCCGGGGCAGGTCCGTGAGGAAGTCGATCTTCAAGACGTCGCCCCAGAGCGTGTCGACACTCCTTGTGAAGCACGAGAAGTAGCGGATCCGCGTACCCAGGGTGTATTCGCTGCCTAACAAGGCGGGCACGAGAGCATCGGATGCACGCTCGACTGCGTAGATGCTCCCGTTGTAGGAATTCAGCAAGCGGCGCTGAATCCCGAACTCGTCGTTCGTTGCGTAGGGTGGGTAGATCCCTGCGAGTTCGGCAGAGGCTTCTTCATCGCCCCGACGCTTCGCTTCCGCAACGACCCACTTGTAGGAGACTTCTTCATTACGAAGCCCATGCACGAGTTGCCCGAGGCCGATGTACGCGTGGTAGAGATCTGGCCGTCTCTGCACGGCCAATGCGCCCACCACGCTTCCCCAGGAGTGGCCGAGCAGGACGATCTTGCCCCCGCCTCCGAAGCGCTCGGCGAGCTGCTCGCTGAGCTCGATCGTATCGGCAACGATGCGTTCCACACTCAGCTGGCTCCAGTCCGTCCCTTCGCAAGACGCACCCGCGCCGCGCTGATCCCAGTGCACGACGACGAAATGACGCTCCAGCTCCTCCGAGTAGAAGCGAGCAATGGGAAGATGGGCGAAGCCCGGCCCGCCGTGCAGGTAGAGCAGGACAGGATTGCGGCGATCCTGCCCGCGCATCAGGACGGTCTGCGGGGAACCACCGAGCTCGATTCGTTCGAGTGCTGAAATGGCGTGCTCGCCGGAGATCGCGGGTGTGGACGCCGGCCGCGCCGCCAAGAGGCCGAGCGCAACGCCCACTAGCGTGACCAGCGTTGCCAGGGTGATTGCGATCCATTTGAGAACGCGCATGGCGGCAGGGTAGGTGAGGCTGGGAGGCTTCGCCGAACGGGCGGCCCCAGAACTCGCTAGCTGCGGATGCCCTTCACCATGCGCGCCGCGGAGATCCCTTCCGTCGCCTCGATCATCCGGATCGTGGCCCGTGTGATTGGCACCAGGCTCTCGCGGTGGATCTTGTCGAGCGTATCCATCGCGTCGAACAGGTAGAAGGGCGCTGTCAGGTAGTTCACCAGGGGGACGCCCGCCGGGTGGAATGCGCCTCCATCCGTCGTCGGCTGCTCTCCGAACGCGTCCGGCGCGATCACGAGCGCACGATCGATGCCTTCGGCCTGAAGGGCGGAAACGACGCTGCGCTTGAGCTCCGGATTCTGGCTGGTGAAGAACCAACGTGGCTCGGGCTCGCCCGTTGGCTCGAGCTTGCCGTTGCACTCCCGGAACTCGTTGGCCGCATGCTCCAGATGGATTTCGAGAACGATGTGTTCGAGAAGATCCGCGTGGTCGCGGATGAAGGCCTGGCAGCCTGCCCCGCCCGCCATGTGCCCGGCGTTCAGGAGGAACAGCAGCCCATGGGGTCGCTCCGCGGCGGGGACCTTCGACCAATACCTTGCCTGGGCGAGTACCAGGGAGATGCCGGAAGCGTCCTCGACCGCAGAGGCCCACGGGCCGTCGTGGTGGGATCCGATGACGACAACCTCTTCGTCAGCGCCGGGGAGTTCGCCGATGATGTTATGGCTCGTGATCGTCTCGCTCTTCGACCGCACCTCGAGGCGGATCGAGACGGGCCCCTCCGCCAGCAGCGCCTGGATGCGTGCGCCGTCACTGCCGCGGATCCATACGCCGGGAATCGGGCGCGAAATGCCGTCGTAGGGAACGTAGTAGCGGTACGAATCGCCTGGGTATCCCTCGAGCATGCCGATGAAGGCGCTCGCGCCGGCGGTGATGGAGGGTTCCATGACCTCCATGATTGCAGGGGAGAAGGGCAGCGTCTGGGTCGCTCCGTCGAAGGTCTTGCGCGGATCCAACACGATTCCGCCTGATCGCAGCTCGAGCGCGATGTCCATGGCGTCTGCCGCCCCGCTGGCGTCGACGGCGAGGGTCGGTGGCAGCGCCATCAGGGGCGTCACGACGAACGCGGCCTTCCCCCGGGCCGATCCAGGAGCATCCGGGTCGAGCTGCGCCAGCTCGAGTTCGACGGGTTCGGTGGGTGCCGAGTGGGGCAGCGGGAAGCAGGGCACCTCGAAGCGGGTGGCTGCAGCGTGGATTGTGAGCGAGCTCGAAAGCGGCTCCCAATAGCGCAGCTCCACCGGCTCGCGACGCACACGTTCGAGACCGAACGCCTGGAACTGCTCGATCGCGTGATCTTCCGCGCGCAGGTCGGCCTCGTAGCCGGGCCGCCGGATACCCCAGCTGAAGATCTCCTCGATCCAGCCGTGGATGACATCGGTGGTGGGGATGTGGTCGTCGTGCATCGTTCGCTTCCGGGCTCGGGCAGCGCGGGCCGCCAGCCGTTTCATGGGCACGCAGGATCGATGATCCCAGGGTAACATTCCATTCGGAGGCAATGAAATGGCGACCCCCCAACGCGCGTTCGAGTTCTTCCTTCGGGAAGCCCGGCCGATTCTGGTTCGGGACCACGGTGAAGCGCTGGCGGGAGAGATCCTCGATGCGACGCGGGCAGAATACGAACGCGTCCGGCCGGAGGTCCCCGACATCGGTGGCCTGCGGAACGTCTTCCAGCCCGTGATGACGATCAACGGTTGGATCGTCGCGTTGCATCGGTCGATGGCGGCGCGCGGGTTCGTGGCGAAGGACGCGGTGCGGGTCTGCCATGAGGTTCTCGACGGCGTTCTTCGGCGGGTACCCGGCTGGCTCCTGCGCGGAATCGGCGGCTTCCTGCTCTCGCCGCCAGGGCGCTGGTATTTCGAACGGCAAGCGCGCCGTTCCCAACAACGCCGCCATGCAGATGATTTCGTCTGGCATGTCGAACGCGATGCGGATGGCGGCCTGTCGATGGTCTTCGACGAGTGCGCGGTCAACAAATGGTATGTGGCACAGGACGTTCGGGAGCTCGCGCCCTACTGTAACTTCGCAGACGTGACCTACAGCCGCCTGATGGGGATGGGGGTCGACGCCAGCGAAACACTCGGGCTCGGCTGTGCCCAATGTGCGCTTCGTTTCAAGCGCGGCCGCGCGACGCTGGTACCGAAGAACCTCGAAGGGATCGTCGCCGCTCGATGAAAGCTGAAACGTACTACCGAGACCATTGGCTCGACATTGATCCGGATCGGATCGAGGCCTACGAGGAGATGTTTCGTTGGCGGCCTGAGATGGCGCCGCTGCTGGCTCCGGCGGAGATCAGCGAAGGGCAGACGGTCGTCGACTACGGCTGTGGCCCCGGCATGCTCTCGCTCGAGCTTGCCCAACGCGTCGGGCCGAGCGGCCACGTTCACGCGGTGGACATCAATGATCTCTTCCTGGAGCGAGCCGAGCTTCACGCTGATGGAGAAAAGCTCCGGGAGCGCATCGAGTTTCATCGCATCGAGAAGGACAGGCTTCCGCTCGAGGATGCCAGCGTCGATTGTGTCGTTTGCAAGAACGTGCTCGAGTACGTGGACGATCCGGAAGAGACGCTGCGCGATTTTCGTCGCGTGCTTCGCCCGGGTGGCCGCGTGCATGCCATCGACAGTGATTGGGGGATGCTCGTCGTGGAGCCGATCGAGCCCGAGCGGCTGCGGTGCATTTTCGACGCGGCCAGCATGGCCTACAAGACCCCGCTGATCGGTCGGAAGCTCTTCGGCTGCATGCGCGCGGCTGGTTTCGATGAGGTCAAGGTAAAGGTGCTCGTCGGACCGGATACCAAAGGTCGAGCGGCTGCGATTCCGCTGAACATGGCGAAATATGCGCGGGAATCGGGCCAGCTTCCGGAAGCGGAGATCGATCAATTCGCCCAGGACATCAAGGATGCGGTAGAGGCGGGCACCTACCTGCTGGTGCTTCCCCAATTCCTGGTGACGGCCATCGCGCCGGAACCTCGCTAGAGGAGAGAAGAGCTTGGAGCCCATTCGCTACGTCGACCGCTTGAATGAGCACTACCGTTCTCAAGGCTTTCCGGCCTACAAATGGGTGGTGCATGAGGGCGCACCGCTCACACCGTTGGGCAAACCGCTGGCGGAGTGCACGGTTTCGATGCTCACCTCCGGGGGGATCTCACGCTCCGACGCCGAGCCCTGGAATCCAAATGCGCGCAATGATTTTCGCCTCGATGCGATCGAGGTGAGTGCCCCCTCAGACGATTTCCAGATCCATGATGCCTACTATGACCATCGCGATGCCGACGAAGACTTGAACTGTGTCTTCCCCATCGACCGGCTGCGAGAGCTCGCACAAGCGGGTGTGATCGGAGGAATCGCGCCGCGCCTTTGGAGTGGTTTCATGGGCCGCATCTACAAGCGCCGCGCCGTGCTCGAGGAAGAAGCGCCGGCCCTCGCCCGCGAGCTCGAGAAAGACAAGGTGGATCTCTTCGTCCTGGTCCCCGCCTGACCTCTCGATCACCAGACGGTCGGTCTGGTCGCACGTGTGATCGAAGAAGCAGGCATTCCCACGGTGCTGCTCTCGACCGGGCGGGACCTCACGGCGCAGGTTCTTCCTCCGCGCTCCGCCTTCGTCAACTTCCCGATGGGGAACCCGTTCGGCCACCCGCAAGACGTGGAGACCCAACGAGCGATTCTCTTTGCGACGCTTCGGCTGGCCGAGACGGCACAGAAGGGTGGGACCCTGGTCGATCTCGATCACGAGTGGGACGAGGATTTCGCGACCGCACTCGATTGATGCAGCCAATGAACTCCTGAGGTGGCGTGAGATGACGAATCGTCAGGCCTCCGTGTCGACTCGAGCCAGGTTGCCTCCTCGTATGTTGGCAATCGTTGCGGCACTGGCCGCCGTCGCTGCGAGCCTCGGCGATTTGATGCTTCTGACCGCGGCGGACGCTCCACCCGCTGGGCTGATCGTTGGACACTATCTGGGGGTCCTCGGGATTCCGCTCTACGCATTGGGCTACTCGGCTGTTGCGAGGCTACTCGCGCCGAGCCATTCCGCGGCGGCGCGCGTCGTTTTCGGCACGGGCCTCTTTGCGGCAGCGATCGGCGGGACCGTCCACGGCGTCACGGCGGTGATCATCCGTTTTGCGGCGGACGCACAGCCAGGAAGTGCCGACTCGCTGCAACCCGCGGGAGCCTTCCTGCTGCCTCTGTGGGTGCTGCTGGGCATCGCCACGGTGTTGGCTTCTGGCTTCTATGCGCGCGCGGTGGCGAGTGGTGCGACGGCGTTGCCCCGTTGGATGGCGGTGGCGAATCCCTTGATGTTGGTGCTGTCGATCGCGCTGATCGGAAGCGTGGCGGGGCCAGCACAGCGAGTGCTCGTCCTGGCCGCACCGAACCTCGCGCACGTGATGTTCTTTGCGCTTGTCGCGTGGACCGCGACCCAGCCTGACTAACGGACTCTGCCTCCATCCACGGTCGAAACACAGGCTGCAGCCAGGCTCGACAGCCTGAACCCGTTCGCGCCCTGTCGCGCCGGATTCCGCTCTGCACCGTTGGTACAGAACGAGAAGGAGAGTCTCGAGGTGGGGTCGGCCCAGGAGATCTGGCCGCCCGCCCCCATGTGGCCGAAGGTTCGCGGTGAGCAATCCTCGGCAAAGCCGCGCCACATCTTGTCATTCTCTCCTGCGAGCACCACGCCGAGGCCGCGAAGGGCCGCGTGCCCGGTCATCGGGTCGATGAACTCCGGGTTTCGGGCCGTCCACGCGTCGCGCAGCATGCCCGGTTGCCAGATGCCCTTGCCGCGGGCTTCGGCGTCGGCCATCAGGCCTTGATAGAAGAGCGCGACATCCGAAGCGTTTCCGATCGCTCCTCCTCCAGGGCTGCCAGCCTCGCGGTTCTTCGCGCGGTTCGCGTGGCCGAGGGTTGCCTCGCCAATGACCGGGGCGTCCACCGGAGAGGCGGCGCGCTGGTCGTCCGTGGCGGGCTCGCCGACGACGACCACGTCGGCCACACGTGAGTGCTGGTTTGGAGGCAGGCCGACGAAGAGATTGCTCAGACCGAGCGGTTCGAAGATTCGGGAGCGGATGAACTCGCGGTAGTCCACACCTGCGATCCGTGTGATCAGCTCCGCCAATACCCACATGCTGGCGCCGCCATGGTAGACGAAGCGGCTGCCTGGCTCCCAGTCGAGGCGCCAATTTGCGAAGTGCTGAAGGCGGAGCGAAACATCGTCCCAATCTTCGGCAGGCAGCTGGGCCTCCGGGAAGCCGGACGTATGGGTGAGGAGCTGCTCTACGCGGACGTCTTCCTTGCCGTGACTTCCGAATTCCGGGATGTGCTTCACCACGGGGTCGGAGAGGGCAAGCCGCTCTTCCTGGAGCAGGATCCAGAAAGCTGCCGAGGTCATGGCCTTCGTCACGGAGAAGAGCGAAAAGAGGGTCAGGTCGTCGGCTTCCCGCTCGCGGCCATCGCCGTGGCGGGCACGTCCGAAGGTTCGGAAGCCGACCAGCTCTCCGTCGACCGCAATCGCCACCTGGGCCGCGCAACCAGCTCGCGCCGCTCCCTTCTCGACGCGAGTGAACAGGGCGCTCAGGGAGTCTGAAGCGATCCGAGGCGAGTCCTTCATCGTGGCAGAGGATACCGCGGACTCGGGCGGCTCAGGGTCTGCGCTACAACGCCAGCGTCATTCGCATGAAGCCAGGCTCACCCATCAGCGCGTGGAATTCCGGTGTCTTCAACTCCTCGACCGCTCGGAAGCCCACGCGTTCGTAAGCGTGAAAGGCGGGAGTGTTTCCGATCAGGCAGGAGATTTGAGCCGTGGCGAGCCCGCGGGCGCGGCCTTCTTCGAGTACGTGATCGAGCAGCGCCGCAACGAGTCCACGGCGGCGAAAGGCGGCACGGGTACCGACGTTCTCGACGATCCAGACATCCTCGGGGAGGTCCGGGAAGCAGCTCAAGTAGGTTCCCATGGGTCCAGCCACCTCGGCCATGCGGTCTGGGGAGAACCCGAGCTTCTGGAAGATGGCACCGAGTGCGGGGCCCAGCTCCGTGCCACCGATCGAGCGCGGTTCGAAGCCCGCAAGGGCGGCTGCGGGTTCGCCGTCCTGCTCTGCAACGAGAAATACCTGGCGGTGACACCATGAAGGTTCTCCACCCGCCAGGAGCTGCAGTGCCTGCTGGCGGTCGGACGCATCGGGAAACATGAGATCCCAGGCTCCCCGATCGAGATGCGCTCGAGAAGCCATTTCGAGAACATCGGCGATGAGGGGGACGTCCGCGGGGCCGGCGCGGCGGATCTCAACCATGGGTCCCTCCCTGGGCGGCAATAAGCAGTGTGCGAGCTTCCTCGAGCGCAGCAGCCGGAAGGCCAAGCTGTTCGCAGAATTCCGCCCGGTCGAAGATGAAGCGCTCCTTCTGGATCAAGCCGTTCGCAACATCGAAGAGAGAGTAGAACGCAAGCTCCGCAGTCTTCTGGGTGGGCGTGATGCCGAGGAGTTCTCCGCGCAGCGAGAGCCGCGCGCGTCCCCATGCAACGACGGCATCTCCCTGGGCGAAACCTTCGAGCTCGACGTCGTAGTCCGGGAACGCGCTGAAGAAGACGCCAAGCTGGCCGGCGGTCTCCTCGCGGCCGACGGAGCGTGTGCCGAACGCCGGTGTCTCCAGCACGAAGTCTTCCGTGCATACCGCCAGGGCCGCACCGATATCCTGCTCGCTCTTGGCGCCGCCGTAGACGCGCACCATGCTTCTTGCCGTCGCTTCTTCCAACTCGCGCAGGTCGCGTGGATCAGGTGTCGCCAGGGAAGAGCCGGCCGGGCGAAGCGCGTCCCCGTGCTCGGCCAGGAAGGCCTCGATTCGTCCGGGGGTGTCGGCGGGCAGCCATTCCTCGAGCCTCACGATACGGCCGTCTGCGTATTCGGCGAGATGCTCGCCTTCGAGACGCAGATCCGGCAGGCCCGCGCGGCGGAGCGTGAGCGCGTAGCGCATCCATATTCCGTCCGGCCGCGTGCGCGGGCCCTCCAGGATTTCCGCGATGCGTAGGTCGAAGCGCCGGTCGTGGTCGAGGACACTGCGGCGCAGGCCTTCGATGACCGCATCGCGGCCGTGGCTCTCGCTGCCCATCGTGCCGGCGTTATGCGTGATATGCACGGCATCCTCGGCGAAGCAGGGCTCGAGAACTGCCCAGGCATCGGCGACCTGGGCCAGCTCGAAGGACTGCACGTAGCCAATGAGTCTCTGAAAATCGCTCTGCTCGGTCATCGGTTCCCTCCGCGCCGTTGCACTCAGGCGCCCGAATAGAATCACCCACGCAGCGGATCCCAGGAAGATCCACATGTTCCAGATTTCGTGGTACCACTCTGCCATGCTCATGCTGCCCCTCGACGGGGAGGGTCCCCTCCATCGCCAGACGTACCGGGCTCTGCGCAGCGCCATCTTGGAGGGTCGGCTGCTGCCGGGCGCTCGGCTCGGGTCTTCCCGTGGGCTCGCGAAGGAGCTGGGGATCTCTCGGAACACCGTGCTCCAGGCCTTCGAACAGCTCATCGCCGAGGGCTACGCCGTGGCCCGGGAGGGTTCGGGCACCTTCGTGGTGGAGGCGCTCCCCAGCAGCCCGGCCCGGCCTGCCCGGGCAGCGCGCAAGGGACCGGCCAAACCCATCCGCCTCTCGGCGCTTGGCCGACGCATCGCCAACGAGATTCCCCGTGGTTCCGCGACCTGGAGCCTGCCGCGGGTGCCTGTGGACATCGATTTCCGATACGGCGAGCCGGCCTACCATGAGCTTCCGCTCGATACCTGGGCGCGCCTGCTCGGACGCCGGGCGCGCCGCCTTTCAGTGCGCCGCCTCGCCTATCAACCCCCGGGCGGGGCCGCCGAGCTTCGCGAGGCATTGGCGGGGTACCTGGCCCGCGCTCGCGGCGTCGTGTGTGAGCCGGATCAGGTACTCATCACCCAGGGCTCTCAACAAGGGATCGATCTCTGTGCACGCTTGCTCGTGGATCCAGGCGACTCGGTCGTGCTCGAAGAACCACATTACACGGGGTTCTCCTTCTGCATGGCGGCCGTGGGTGCGAACACGGTGCCGATCTCGACGGATGAAGAAGGTCTTCGGGTCGAGGAGCTCGAGAGCGTGGATGCAGCGAGCCTCATCTGCGTGACACCTTCACACCAGTTTCCAGCCGGCGGCGTGCTCTCGCTCCCGCGACGCTTCGCATTGCTCGAATGGGCCAGGCAACGGGGCGCCTACATTCTGGAAGACGACTACGACGGCGAGTTCCGCTACGAGAGTCGCCCCCTCGAGTGCCTCCAATCCCTGGATCCGGACGGCCGTGTCATCTATATCGGCACCGCGTCCAAGGTCTTGTTCCCCGCGCTCCGCATCGGTTGGGTGGTCTTGCCGCCGGGTCTGGTCGATTCGTTCCGGGACGCGAAGGCCATCACCGATACCGGCACTGCAAGCCTCGAGCAGCTGGCGTTTGCGGATTTCATTGCAGAGGGGTCCGGCGGGCCCGACGCATCCACGCCGGGAAACGTCAGGCGCTGCTCGAGGCCGTCGAGAAGGAGCTCGCCGGGCGTGCCCATGTCGTGGGAACCAGCGCGGGCGTCCATGTGTTGCTGCGCTTCGAGGCGGTCTCTGCGCGGGAGGTCAGTCGGCTTCGTGCGAAATGCCGGGAGCAGGGCGTGGGTGTCTACCCGGCGGCTCCCTTCTACGCGCGCCCTCCGAAACACGCGGAGCTGTTGCTTGGCTATGCATCGCTGGCGGAGAAGGACATCCGATCAGGAATCCGCAGATTGCGGAAGGCGCTGGAGGCCCTCTAAATGAGGTGGGCTTCCCATCCCATCCGTTCCGGGTAGGATGTCCGCCATCGTGCCCTGGAGAATCCGCATGCTTCAAATCCGTCTCGTGTTCGTTGCACTCTCGATGGCCCTGTTGCTGGCTTCCCCGGTTCTGGCTTCGGAGGCGTCGGACGTGTCGGTCTACACCGATGAAGGCACGATCGAAGTCTTGACGAGTGACGAAGACGGCGCGGCTCGGGAGACGACGATCTGGATCGTCATCGTCGATGGCGCCGCCTACATTCGTACCGGCGGCACGAGCTGGGGTGAGAATGTCCAGCGCGCTTCCCAGGTGCAGGTTCGACTCGAGGGCGCGACGCGTGCCTTCGAGGTCGTCTTCGTCGAGGATGACGCGGTACGCACGCAGATCACGGATGCCTTCCGCGAGAAGTACGGATTCCAGGACAAGGTCGTCAGCTTCCTCCGTGGCTCCTCACGTCCGCTGATCATGCGTTTGACCGAAGCCTCGGCTTCGGTGCCCGCTTCCTAGGGCCTTGGTTTGGTCACAAGAGCTGCCCCAGGGGCGGCGTGTTGGTCCTCAGGGATCTGATCCACCAGGGATTCCACCGATTCCAACCTCCTGGTAGCGGCTGGCCGGGCTGAATCTTCCTCGGTCACCCGGCGATGCCCGAGCCCACGGACCCAGTTGGTCAGCCTCCCCGTACTGGAATGCAGGTCCGCAAGGAGCGTATAGGCCACGGGAACTACGAGCAGCGTGAGGAGGGTTGATGAGCTCAACCCTCCGATGACGAGCACACCCATGGGATTTCGGAATTCTGCCGCGTCGCTGTTCGCCAGAGCCACCGGGATCATCCCGAAGATCGTTGAAAACGCTGTCATCAGAACCGGACGCAGTCGGACCGGGCCGGCTCGAAGCATCGCGGAGTGCGCGTCCGCGCCCTCCTCACGAAGCTGATTCGCGTAGTCCACGAGCAGAATTCCGTTTTTCATCACGAGGCCCATGAGTGCGATGAGGCCGATCTGCGCCCAGATGCTGAAGGCCATTCCCGACAACGCCAAAGCGGCAAAGGCGCCGACGAAGGACAGCGGGGCCGAGAGCATGATGACCGCGGGCTGTGTGAAGCTATTGAACTGGCTCGCAAGGATCATGTACAGAGCCACCAAAGCGAGCATGAAGGCGAACGCAACGGCCGACGCGGTGTCCTTCATCCTCTTTGCTGTTCCCTCGTGTTTCCCGTGGTAGCCAGCAGGCAAACCGACTCCAGCCACGATCTCCTCCAGACGTTCCACGGCGGTACCGAGTGCGACCCCCTGTGTTGTGTTCGCGAAGATCGTCACGTTCCGGGCGCGGTTCTGACGGTCGATGCGAGCGGGCGCGCTCGCCACTTTCAGCTCCCCCAGGCTGATCAAATCGATGAGTCTTCCGGTCACAGAACGAACCTGAATCCTCTCCATTTCGTGAAGTTCATCACGCTGGTCCGCATCGAGTCGAATACGAACCCCATATCGCTTGCCCGATTCTTCGAATTGCGCGATCTCGACACCACCGACCAACGCGCGAACCGTCGACGCGAGGAGTCGGACCGGCACACCGAGATCCGCACTTCGCTTCCGGTCGATCAAGACCTGGATCTCCGGCTTCCCTGGTTCGAAGCTGAGCGCGGTGTCTGCAAACAAGGGCGATGCCCTCATGCCAGCAGCGATCCTCTCGGCGGTGGTTTCGAGGACCCCGAGATCATCGCCCTGAAGGCCGTACTCTAGGTTGTAGGCCGTGAAGCCCCCGCCCGAGATCCACGGGATCTCGTTGACCCCGACTCGCCTGGCCTCGGGAGCCGCCTGTCGCAGGGCGCTACGGATCATGGCCATGATCTCCTCCTGCGATCTCTCCCTCTGTTGCTTTGGCGTCAGCGTGCCGTAGATGCTGGCTACGTTGATTTCTCCCCGTTCGCCTGCCCCGACGGTCATGAAGACGCTCTTGACGTGTTCAATCTCGCGGATGGCCTTGGCGGCCCGGCTTCCGATCGCCTTCGTGGTTTCGATTCCCGCTCCCTGCGGGAGTTCGACAACCCCCTCGAACTCCGAGCGATCTGCTTTCGATGAGAACTCGAGGGGAATCCTTCCCGCTACACCAATTCCCAGATAGATGGCGCCCAGCGCGATGCCCACCACGAGCAGACGGTGCCGAAGAGCTCGGGCAAGAAGTGCTCCATAGGCTCGATCCAAACCCGAGTAGAGCGACTCCATGACCACGTAGATCCGCCCCCCCGAGTGACCCGATCGAAGGGAATATGC
>JAFDCZ010000331.1 GCA_019312665.1 Deltaproteobacteria bacterium
GCGCATGGAGTGCCGGCGTCATGAGGAGGCCCGTTTCGTGAGGTCGCCGAGCCAGGGAAGGACGCCGGCTACGAGCAGGAGCGCCGCAAGAATGGCGGTTGGCAGGATCGGTGGGCCGAGGGGATCCGGGGCGCGCCAGGGCTCGACGACCAGGCGAAGCGTCCCCAGGCCTGCGAGAGTGGCAGCAGGAACCATCGCCGGCGGGAGCCGGCGCGTGCCGAGCGACAACAGGACGCAGCCGGCAATCTCGATCGCCTGGATCGGTACGAGCCCTCCGCCAAGCGCTACGCCGTGGCAACAGCCGACAGCCAGGCAGCCCAGGCGAGCGGTGGCCATCGCGAGAGGAAGGGATCCGAGGGCAGGAGCCAGATAGCGAGCACGTTCCTCCGCAGGGCGCGGGCCCGCGAGCACCACCCCGATGGGGGCGAACAGCACGCAGAATCCAGCGGGTCGAAACAGCGAGCGCAGCACCGGCGCGGAAGATTCCAGGTGAAGAAGGATCCACCCGAGGTGGCAGGCCAGAGCTGCGACACCCATGCCCGCGACGAACCGGAGCGCGTGGATTCTCCGGCCACCGCGATGCTCGAACTCGAACAACGCAATCCAGAAGGCGCCCGAAAGAGCGGCGAGCTGGGCTGTCGTCTCGGCCAGAAGTGCCGTGCCCGCAGCGATCGCGACGAATAACAGCAGGGTAGGAAGAGAAGGCACGTTCGGCTCCAGGCTTGGATGCCGAGACCGAATTGCAACGGTCATGCCACAGAGGGAGCGTCAGGTGCCGAGCCCGTTCTCGTCGCTAGGCGCTGCTCGCCGAAGGATCACTCCTGAGTCGGTCAGCATCGAACGGCTTCGCGCGCGACCGGACAGCGATCGAGGCGCGTCCGTTCGGAAAATGTTTCCAGGAGTCGTTCACGCGATGCGACCGGAAGTTCCTTCCGATCCGTGTCCCCTCCGTTTCGCTAGCGGCGGAGGGCGAGCCACTTTTCGAAGAGGCGCTTCACCGTGGGTGTCAGGCGGGTTCGGGTGTAGCCGCCGGCGGCTCGTTTGAGGGCTTCGCCCTGGGTGGGGTAGGGGAAGATCACGTTGGTGAAGGTACCCAGGCCGATCTTCTGGGTGATGGCCAAGGTGAGCTGGGTGATCAGATCTCCTGCATGGGCTGCGACGATCGTGGCGCCGACGATCTGATCCGTGCCTTTCTTGACGTGGACCTTGATGAAACCTTCTTCCTGGCCGTCGGTGACGGCCCGGTTGGCTTCGGCCATGGAGGCTGTGTAGGTATCGATCGGGACACCGTCGGCTTCGGCATCGTGAGCGTAGAGGCCGACATGGGCGATCTCCGGATCCGTGTAGGTGCACCACGGCATCACGAGGTCCGAGAGCTTCTTCTTCCCGAACGGGCCGACCGAGAAGAGGGCGTTCTGCACCACGATCTTGGCTGTGGCGTCAGCGGCGTGTGTGAACTTCCAGCGCATGCAGACATCGCCCACGGCCCAGATCCTGGGGTTCGTGGTGCGCAGGTGGTCGTCCACCGTCACGCCCTGACGCAGATCGAATTCGACACCGACCTCTTCGAGACCCATGTCCGAAACATTGGGCGCCCGCCCCGCACCGACGAGGATTTCGTCTACGACCAGTTCTCGCTCCCCCTTTTCAGGGCAGGAGAGGTGGATCACTTTTTCGTCGCCTCGCTTTTCCACGCGTTGAATCTGGCAATCGAAGACCATCTCGATGCCTTCGCGCTGGAAGCCATCCTGGACGATCTTCGCGGCGTCAGGGTCCTCGCGGGTGAGGATCTGGCTCGCGCGCTCGAGGATCCAAACCTCGGAGCCGAGCCGACGAAAGGCCTGGGTGAGTTCGCAGCCGATGGGTCCCGCGCCGATCACGGCCAATCGGTTGGGACGGGTGGTCAGGTTGAAGACGTTTTCGTTATCGAGGTAGCCGGCCTCCGCGAGGCCTGGGATCGGCGGCGCGATCGCTCGGGCGCCGGTGGCGATCACCGCTTTGGCGAATTCCAGGCTGGTCCCGTCGACGTCCACCTTTCCTTCGCCCGCGAAGCGTGCATTGCCGAGGAAGATGTCGATGCCGAACTCTTCGCTGTAGCGCTTGGCCGAATCTTCGTGGCTGATTCTCGAGCGGATCTCACGCATGCGCTGCATGGCTGCCGAGAAATCCGGAAGCTGCCCCTCGCCGATCCCAAGCCCGAGAGATTTCGAGGCCCGGGCCTCGTGTGCGAGATGCGCGCTGCGAATCACCGCCTTCGAGGGCACACAGCCGACGTTCAGGCAATCGCCGCCCATCAGGTGACGCTCGATGAGGGCGACCTTGGCGCCCAGACTCGAGGCGACGAGGGCCGTGATCAGCCCGCCTGTGCCCGCTCCGAGCACGACGAGGTTGTAGCGGCCATCAGGGACGGGGTTGGACCAATCAGCAGGGTGGACGTTGCTGACGAGAGTCTGGTTGAACTCGTCCCAGGGCTCGATCTTCGGTAGCTCGCTCACGCTTCTTCCTTCGTTTCGTCAGTCGCCTCGGCCAGAGCGCGGCGCGCGATGACGGTGACGTAGATGGTGACCGCAACCGTGGCGACGAACGCCACGATGTTCAGGATCCAGGTTCCGAGTTCGGCGCTTCCCGTGCCGCCGGCTGCAGCCGCGGTTTCCGTCGCCAGGTAACCCAGATAGACATACAAGAAGGTGCCCGGAATCATGCCGAAGCCCGCGATGACGTAGTCGGCGAGGTTTACCTTCGTCAGGCCAAGGGCATAGTTCAGGATGCTGAACGGAATGGCCGGGGTGAGCCGCAGCAGGAAGATGATCTTGCGGCCCTCCCGTCCGACGGC
>JAFDCZ010000052.1 GCA_019312665.1 Deltaproteobacteria bacterium
AAGGACGAACAGGCTCGGACCAAGCTTTGGGGTGGGCGCTTCCAGCAGGCGACCGATCCCGCGGTCGAGCGCTTCAGTGCCTCGGTGGCCTTCGACCAGGCACTGGCCGAATACGATTTGCGCGGCTCGATCGCCCACGCCCGCATGCTCGGCAAGACAGGCCTGGTCGAAGCAGACGACGTCGATGCCATCGTGAAGGGGCTCGAGGGCATCGGAGCCGATATCGAGGCCGGCCGCTTCGTGTTCGATGACGCCCTCGAAGACATCCACATGAACGTGGAGTCGGCTTTGCGGGAGCGCATCGGCCCCGCGGCGGGCCGCTTGCACACCGGCCGGAGCCGCAACGACCAGGTCGCGACGGATCTGACCCTCTACCTGCGCGATGCCGCGGCCGCCGCCGAAGCCGGGCTGGCCCAGCTGCGTGGCGTCCTGCTCGAACGCGCCGGAGAGCACGTCGATACGGTGCTGCCCGGTTACACCCATCTGCAACGGGCGCAGCCCGTGCGGCTGGCTCATCACTGGCTCGCCTATTTCGAGATGTGGACCCGGGACGCAGGGCGCTTCCGGGACCTCCGCGGACGGCTCGACCGGGCGCCGCTGGGTTCCGGTGCGCTGGCGGGCTCCACCCTGCCGCTCGACCGGGCCCACACCGCCGAGAGCCTTGGCTTCGCAGCCCCCTCGCGGAACAGCATGGATTCGGTGGCCTCACGAGATTGCGCACTCGAGTTCTTGTCCGCGGTGGCCATCAGCATGGTGCACCTCTCGCGCTTCGCCGACGAGCTGGTGCTGTGGTCGACGAGTGAGTTCGCCTTCGTGAGCCTGGCCGACGCGTACTCGACGGGCTCGAGCCTGATGCCCCAGAAGAAGAACCCGGACGTGCCCGAGCTGGTGCGGGGCAAAAGCGGCAGGGCAATCGGAAACCTGGTGACACTGCTGACGGTGATGAAGGGGCTGCCCCTCACCTACAACCGGGACCTCCAGGAAGACAAGGAGCCGATCTTCGATTCGGCGCGCACGTTGGGCGATTGCCTCGAGGTGAGCGCGGGCGCGTTGGCCACGCTCACGGTGAATGTCTCGCGCATGCGGGACGCGGCCAGCGATCCGATGCTCCTGGCCACGGATCTGGCGGAGGCGCTGGTACGCAAGGACGTGCCCTTCCGCGAGGCCCATGAAGTGGTCGGCAAGCTGGTCGCCCATTGCGAGACGAACGATCTCGACCTGGGAGGCTTGTCCCATGAAGCGCTGCGAAGCTTTCATCCGGCGTTTCCCGCCGGGGCCGACGAGCTGTTGGCTCTGGAACGGGCGCTGGAAGAGCGGGCCCTTCCGGGCGGAACCGCTCGTGCCCGGGTTCAAGAAGCGTTGATGGAAGCCGCAGCAAGGCTCGACCAGGAACAGGAGAAGGAAGCGTGAGGATGCGTGAACTCGGATTCGGACTGCTCTTGGTCGCCGGCCTGACACTCGGCTGCGGAAAATACGGCCCTCCGCTCCGCAACCTCCCGCCGGAGCCCACGCCCGAAGCCCTCCCGACCCCGGAGGCGGCGGCCCCAGAGGCGGCGGCCCCGCAGGAGACGGCCCCAGAGGCGGCGGCTCCGGCCGAGGCACCGGCGGAGCCGTCTGCGCCGTGAGCCTCACGCCCTTCGTGAAGATGCACGGCGCCGGGAACGACTTCGTCGTGCTCGATGGCCTGCGCGCGGAACTCCCTCCGCTCGAGCCGATCGCCGCAGCCCTGGCGGATCGCCACACCGGCGTTGGCTTCGATCAGCTGCTGGTGGTGCGACCGAGCGCCAGCGCAGATTTCCGGATGGAGATCTTCAACGCGGACGGATCCCAGGTGGAGATGTGCGCGAATGGCATTCGTTGCTTCTTCAAGTACCTCCGCGACGCGGGCCACACCGATGCGAACGAAGTGCGGGTGGAAACACTCTCCGGTGTGGTCATCCCGCGCTGGGCCGGTGAAGGCCGCGTGACCGTCGACATGGGGCCGCCGATCCTCGCACCGGCCAAGATCCCGACGATGCTCGGCGATCCCGCAGGCGAAGGGCCGGTCCTCGACGTTTCTCTCGATGTGGGCGATCGATCACTCGAAGTCTCCGCCATCTCGATGGGCAACCCGCATTGCGTGACACGGGTCGAGGACCTCGACGCGTACCCGGTCGAGAGAGTTGGCCCGCTGGTGGAACATCACCGGGCGTTCCCGAACCGGGTGAACGTCGAGTTCGTGCAGGTCGAAGATCGCTCGCGCATTCTCCAACGCACCTGGGAACGCGGCGCGGGAGAGACCATGGCTTGCGGCAGCGGCGCCTGCGCCGCGGCCGTGGCACTCATGCTACAGGGCCAGGTGGATCGCGAGATCGCCGTTGTGCTGCGCGGCGGCGTGCTGGATGTTACCTGGGAAGGTGGCACCAGCAGTGTCTTCATGACGGGACCAGCGTCGAACGTCTTCGCTGGCGAGATCGATCTGGTTGGGTTGGCCGCATTGGCAGAGGGATGAGCATGTTCGAAGGTGTGCTGACAGCGCTGGTCACCCCGTTCCGGGATGGGACGGTGGATGAGCGCGCACTCCAGGAGCTGGTGGAGATCCAGATCGCCGCGGGTGTGGACGGCCTGGTGCCCTGCGGCTCGACGGGCGAATCGGCCACGCTCAGCCACGGCGAACACCGGCGCGTGATCGAAGTGGTGGTGGCAGCGGCGCGCGGCCGGGTGCAGGTCGTGGCAGGCACCGGTTCGAACTCCACCCTGGAGGCCATCGAGCTCACTCGCCACGCCAAGGAAGCGGGTGCAGACGGCGCGCTCCTGATCTCGCCCTACTACAACAAGCCCACCCAGGAAGGCATCGTCCAGCACTATGCGGCGATCGCTGCAGAGACAGCCTTCCCGCTGGTCGTCTACAACATTCCAGGGCGCACGGCGTCGAACATCCTGCCCGCGACCTTTGCCCGGCTTGCGGAGATCGAGCAGGTGGTTGCCGTCAAGGATTCTTGTGGAGACCTCGACCAGGTCGCCCACATGATCGCCGCGACACCGGACGATTTCAGCGTGCTCTCAGGGGACGATTGGGCCACGCTTCCAATGATGACGTTAGGCGGAGCAGGAGTCATCTCGACGGCGGCCAACGTGGCACCTTCCGACGTGGTGGAGCTGGTTCGAGCACATAAGTCGGGGGATCTCGAGCGTGCAAGGGAAACCTACTACCGCCTGCTTCCGCTCTTCGACGTGCTCTTTTGTGAGACGAATCCGATCCCGTTGAAGGCAGCTCTCGCACTGCGTGGGTTGTGCAGCGACGAACTTCGCTTGCCGCTGACACCGATCACGTCTCCGAACCGCGAGCGCCTGCAAGTCGCGATGAAGGAGTTTGGCCTCCTGTGAGTGGACGCGTTCTCGTCGTTGGTGCGCTCGGCCGGATGGGAGAGCGGGTGCGGGCTGCCCTCGGGGAGCATCCGGCGCTTTCGCTGCGGGCGGCGCTCGAGGCGCCGGGCCATCCCCGATTGGGCCAGGAGATCGCGCCTGGGGTTCACCTCGAAGACGACGCCGGCGCTGCGCTCGATCGCTGCGATGTAGCGATCGTCTTCGCCAATCCGGCAGGCAGCCTCGACGTGGTGCGGGCAGCCAGCAACCGCGGAGTCGCCTGCGTGGTTGGAACCACCGGCTTTGATGCAGAGCAGCAGGCTGAACTCGAAGCGCTTGGGGAGAAGGTTCCGCTGGTCGTGGCGGCAAACTTCTCGGTCGCGGTGAACGTGCTCTTTCACCTGGCTCGGGAAGCGTCCCGCCTGCTCGGCGAAGATTTCGATGCGGAGATCGTCGAGCTCCATCATGCGGGGAAGGTCGACGCCCCAAGCGGCACCGCCCTGCGCCTGGGTGCCGCCGTGGCGGAAGGCCGCTCCCAGCGGCTCGCCGATCACCAGGTGCTGTCTCGGGAAGGCCTCACCGGGGCACGGCCGGCCGGCGCCATCGGTATCCAGACCCTGCGCGGCGGCGACAACCCGGGCGAGCATACGCTCCACTTCGTCGGCCAGGGCGAACGCCTCGAACTCGCCCATCGATCCATGACCCGTGATCACTTCGCCCGCGGTGCGGTTCGTGCGGCAGCGTGGATCAGTGAGCGCGGGCCCGGGCTCTACGACATGGAGCAGGTGCTGGGGCTCGGAGACGCGTGACCGCCCCGAGCTCGCCCCAGGGTCGGCTCGTCACGGGCGTCTCCCTGGAGGAGCCAGAGCGGCTGTCCGTCGCAGGAGGGAACGCGGTCCTGTTCACGACGGCTGCGCCCGGCCGTGAGCTGAACGAGGATGCAGCCGGAATGTTCCCGCTAGGGCCAAGCGGCGTTCTCGCGGTTGCGGATGGGGTCGGCGGGCATCCGGCGGGCGAGAGCGCTTCGCGCAAGGTGCTCGAATGCCTGTGGGATGCACTGCTCGCTGCGGACCCGGCGGCGGATAGTCTGCGCACTCCGATTCTCGATGGGATCGAAGCCGCCAACCGGGCGCTCACCCTTCGCGGCACCGGTGCAGCCACCACCCTGGCCGTGGTCGAGGTGCGCGGGCGGGAGCTGCGCACGTTTCATGTCGGAGATGCGGCGATCCTGCTGGTTGGCCAGCGCGGGCGCATCAAGCTCCAGACGGTGGCCCATTCGCCTGTCGGATACGCCCAGGAGGCCGGCCTGCTCGACGAGCGAGAGGCACTCCAGCACGACGAGCGGCACTTGATCTCGAATGCCGTCGGAACGATCGACATGCGCATCGAAATCGGCAGCCCGGTGACGATGGCCCCACGCGACACCCTGCTGCTCGCGACGGATGGCGTGCTCGACAACATGAGACAGCAGGAGATCGTCGACGCGATCCGAGCCGGGCCGCTCGACAGGAGCGTCGAAACGATTCGCACGACCTGCCGGAAACGGATGCTCGACGAACACGGCGGCCCTTCGAAGCCCGACGACGCCACGCTGGTCGTCTTCCGCCCGTAGAAAAAGTCAACGAGCGGGGACGGGGTTTACAATTGACTTGTTGAACGGGGGCTTTGCCCCCGTTCAACAAGTCAATTGTAAACCCCGTCCCCGCTCGTTGACTTTTTCGGCTCGCTCTACGAGAAGGAGCCCGCTTTGGCTTCGCGCCGGCCGCACCAGGGGCAGTGCCGCCAATGCGCTTTGGAGACGGGCCAGCGACAGCGCGGACAGCGATCCGGAAGATCCGGGTGGGACCAGGGCCGCTTCGGCTTCTGCTTGCACTCGGGGCAGTAGCGCATGAAGAGGCGCAGCTCCCCGTCACATCCTCGCCGCGGGCACGAGCGCTCGGCGGATGCATCGGGCCTTGTCTCGCGGCCGTTGCCTTCCAGCCGGCCCGGGTAGCACCAGGGGCAGGCGGTCCATTCCGCCCGGACGCCTCGCTCACACTCGGGACAGACGAGCGGATAGCGGGTGATCTCGCGGAACGAGTTGTCGGGGCTTCCGCACCAGGGACACCAGGCCATGGCTTCGGCGATCGGGCCGTCGCAGCGATGGCAGCGGTAGCGCATGCCGAGGGCGGCGCCGTGCCGGCGCCGGAAGTGCTCGGCTTCGACCCCCATCGGCGAGCGCAGCTGGATCTGCGTGCGGCGGCGTTTTCGCGGCTTGGGTGCAGCCGCTTGCTCGGCTCGGTCGAATGCCAGTTCCAGAGCATGATGAAAGGTCATCGCATCGGGGTAGCGTCGCTTGGGATCGAAGCTTGCCGCCTTGCGGAGGACCGGTTGCACGGGCGGCGGCGCCTTGGCCAGAAAGCTCTTGGCGTTCGGCGGCGGCCATTCGAATGGCCAACCCGGGATCTTTCCTGTCAGGAGTTCATAGGCGATCAGTCCGACCGAGAAGACGTCGGAGCTGAGCCGAGGACGGCCATAGGCCTGTTCGGGCGCCATGTAGCCGAGCGTGCCGGCCTCGGTGTAGGTGGCCGTTGCGCCTTTCGCGAGGCGCCAGACCCCAAAATCACCCAGGGCCGCGCGGCGATCCTTGAAGATCATCACGTTCTCGGGTTTCACGTCCCGATGTAGAACGCCCCGTTCGTGTGCGTGGGCCAACCCTGCTGCGATATCGCGGATGACGCTGAGGGCAATCGGCCCAGAACGACGCGCACCGACGTAATCCGCCAGGCTGCGCTCGGCCAGCTCCGTCGCCAACACGAACTGCCCATCGATCCAATCCGCGTTGTAGACCTTGAGCACGTTCGGATGGTCGAGACGACGCGCCACCCGCGCCTCATGCTCGATGGCTGCGCGCCCGTGCTCTTCGATCTTCTCGGCGTCCGCCACCTTCAGCGCGACGAAGCGGCCCTCGACGGTGTCGCGAGCCTTCCAGACCGCACCGAACGAACCTTTCCCGATGGCTCGGTCCAGGCGGTACTTGCCGAGCCGGGTTCCTCTGCGAAGCGCTCTCGGCATCGCGCGGATCCTAACGACCCCGGAGCGGTATCGAAGCCCCCGTTGCCGCCTCGTCTACTACTTCTTCTTTTTCTTGAGCTCGGTGGCCTTGCGAGCGACGCGCACGGCGTCGATGGTGGTCCGGCGTTCGGCACCCGGCCCGAAGACCTCGGTACTCGAGGTCAACACGAAATGGAGCTTCCCTTCCTCCACCACGAAGCCCGACGCGTCCGCGATGAAGACGGGAACGGTCTTCTTCGTCATCCCAGGCACCGAGACATCCACGCCGGGAACCAGCCCGACGATCGTCTGCACCTCGAACGCACCCTCGATCCTGTTGCCCTCCAGGATCGCATCGCCGCGAGTGATGAACTTGAGGCTGGCCGGGCCGGCCTTGCCCTCGACCCGCTTGACCGAAGCCTCGGTCGAGATCGCCAGGTTCTCCCCCTTCTGGCGAACGACGAGACTGCCCGTCATGACGAAGCGGACACCGGTCTCGCCGATCACCGTCTCGCCAACGAGATCGTAGATACCGGCCACGTCGGAAACGGGGTCCGCAGCCAAGGCCGTGCCCGCCGGTAAGACGAGGGCGAGACCCAGAAAAACAACCAGCAGCCGGATGCGTTGGGGGAAGCGGTCCATTCTGCACCTCCTTGGACCCCCTATCCTGCGCCTGCCGCCGGTTCGGGGCAAGGGGATTCCCATCAAGTGCCCGGAGTGAAAGGGCCCCGCCGGCATTGCCGACAGGGCCCTCGGAATCGATGCCGCTTTCGGCCTACATGTCGAAGTACAGCTCGAACTCGTGGGGATGCGGCCGGAGACGCATCGGATCCACCTCATTCTCGCGCTTGTACTCGATCCAGTTCCGCACCGAGTCGTCGGTGAAGACGTCGCCCTTGAGCAGGAAGTCATGGTTCTCCTCGAGCTCGTCCAGGGCCTCCTCGAGGCTGGCCGGCATGGTCGGAATCGCGGCCAGCTCCTCCGGAGCCATCGCGTAGATGTCCTTCTCGAGCGGCTCGCCGGGATCGATCTTGTTCTCGATGCCGTCGAGGCCCGCCATCAGCATGGCGGAGAAGGCCAGGTACGGGTTGGCCGTCGGATCCGGGTAGCGGACCTCCACGCGCTTGGCCTTCGGGCTCGCCGAGTACATCGGGATCCGGCACGAAGCCGACCGGTTCCGAGCCGAGAGGGCCAGGTTCACCGGCGCCTCGAAGCCCGGCACCAGGCGCTTGTAGGAATTCGTGGTCGGATTGGTGAAGGCCGCCAGCGATCGGCTGTGCTTCAGGATCCCGCCCACATACCAGAGGCCGAGGTCGGAGAGTCCGGCGTAGCCGTCCCCTGCGAACAGCGGCGTGCCTTCCTTCCAGATCGACTGGTGGCAATGCATGCCCGAGCCGTTGTCGTCGAAGAGCGGCTTCGGCATGAAGGTCGCCGTCACGCCGTTCTGACGCGCCACCTGCTTCACCACGTACTTGAACTTGGTGAGCCGGTCGGCCATGTCCAGCATCGTCTCGAACCGCATGTCGATCTCGCACTGGCCGGCAGTCGCCACCTCGTGGTGCTGCGCCTCGACGTGCAGGCCGACCTGCTGCATCGTCAGCACCATCTCGGTGCGGAGATCCTGCAGGGAGTCCGTCGGCGGCACCGGGAAGTAGCCCTGCTTGTGGCGTGGCTTGAAGGCCAGGTTGCCGCCTTCTTCTTCGCGGCCGGTGTTCCAGGCGCCTTCGACGGAGTCGACCTCGAAGAAGCCGTGGTTGGCCCCGGTCGAGAAGCGGGCGTCGTTGAAGACGAAGAACTCGGCCTCGGGGCCGAAGTACACCGTATCCCCAATCCCAGTCTGTTTCAGATACGCCTCGGCCTTGCGGGCGATGTGGCGAGGGTCGCGGTGATACGGCTGGTGGGTGATGGGATCGACGATGTCGCAGATCAACACCAGCGTCGGATGGGCGAAGAATGGATCCATGAACGCGGTCGAGGCGTCCGGCACCATCAGCATGTCGCTCTCGTGAATCGCCTGCCACCCGCGGATGGAGGAGCCATCGAAGCCCATGCCATCTTCGAACGTCGACTCCTCGACCTCACCGATGGGGAAGGTGCAATGCTGCCACGTACCCGGCCAATCGATGAACCGGAAGTCCACCATCACCGCGTTGTTCTCTTTGGCCAGTTCGAGGGCCTGTTTGGGAGTCATCGGTTCGTTCGTTCCTCTTGATTGGGGGAGGGGGGGGTTGGGCTGCGGGCTCCGCCTCCATCGGTCTGCCACAGCCTGCGGGGCCGAGTCAGACTGCGGCGGGCCCGCGTTCTCCGGTGCGGATCCGCACCACTTCCTCCATGGGGAGGACGAAGATCTTGCCATCACCGATGCGACCGGTGTTGGCGGCACTGACGATCGCCTCGACGACCTTCTCAGCCATGTCGTCTGCCACGGCGATCTCGATCTTGACCTTGGGCAGGAAGTCGACGACGTACTCGGCGCCTCGGTAGAGCTCGGTGTGGCCCTTCTGACGGCCGAAGCCCTTGACCTCGGTCACCGTCATTCCTTGGATTCCGATCTCGTGCAAGGCCTCTTTGACCTCGTCGAGCTTGAAGGGTTTGATTACCGCTTCGATCTTGCGCATCACCGCTCCTGTGCGCCTGTCGGCGCTCCGTCCAGGCATTTCCGGTCCGGCCCGCTCGGGTCGGATCTCGCCTGATTCGGGCCAGAACGCCCGACCGTATCACAACGGCCTCAGGACATAGCCTGTTCTCAGGCCTGGATCAAAGCAACTGCGGTGCCAACGGGAAGAGCGCGAATCGTCCCCGGATCGGCTGGATTCGGCAACGATGTGCCGAGATTTGCCCAGATTTTGTGCAGTGCCTGCTCAAGACGCGGGCATCGGCCCACTCACGGGCGTTCCGGAACCTTCTTGGCTGGAACGTCGCTTGCACTCACCCAAGCCCACTGTGCAAGAAACCACTCTATCGACCGCAGGTAGCCTGGTCCGGGATCTCCCTGACCTCGAGCGCCTGTTCCAGAACTTCTTCGAGCAAACGTCCGAGCACGGCGGCGCCCCGCCGGCGCTCCGGCAATGGACCGATCTGGCCGAAGCCTGGCGCATCCTCCATGCGCTTCGTCAGACCAAGGGCAACCGCTCCGAAGCCGCTCGCCAACTCGGGATCGGACGCCGCACCCTCTACACCAAGATGGACAAGCTAGGCATCGAGCCCACCTTCTCCGTCCGCTCCTGAACACGAAAACGCCCGGGGAGGCGCGAGCCAGAACCCCGGGCGTTTTGTTTCGAGTCCGGACGAGTGCCTAGAAGGTGTAGATGACCTCGACACCAGCGGTGATCTGGTCGTCCTCGGAGAACTCGGCCATGCCGACTCCGAAGCTGTTGTCCGTGACGAACAGGTCGCCGCCATCGCTGATGTCGTCGTAGCGGACCTCGCCGCGAACCATGAGGTTCTCAGTGAGCTTGTAGTCGATGGTTCCGGTCAGGCCCCATACGTCGAGATCACTTCCGCCTCCGAAGAACTCATCGATATCGACGTATTCGGCCCGGAAGGCGATTCCGGTCCGCTCGTTGATCGCCAGGCGACTGGCCCAGGAAATTCCGAAGCCCTCGATGTCCTTGCCACGCGAGTTCTGGGTCTCGATGTAGTCGGCGTTGATGTAGGTCGTGAAGTTCTCGGTCGGGCTGTAGGAGAGGATCACGTCGAGGATCGTCTCCTTGTCACCGGCCGGGGCGTCGAAACCAAGGCCGCTGTCCGAGGAGCCGTGGGTGCCGTTGAACGACCAGGAGAACTGGTCGGAGCCGCCACCGATCGACCACAGCACCGCCTTGTTCTTGTTCCGATCGATATCGTTGGCCGGGAACGAGCGCGTCTCGTTCACGAAGCCAAGCGAGAAATCGAGACCCGCCACGTTGGTGGAGGCCAGGATTCCCGTGTGGGTGATGGGCTGGAACAGGTTGTAGACATGACCGCGGGTGATGTTGAAGTTGTCCGGAGACTGCACCACCTCGGCGCCAATCAAGGTGGCGAACTTGCCGAACTTCATCTCCACACCCTCGCCGAGCGGCGCGAGGTACTGGATGTAGGCCTGGTAGAGCTCGAAGTCGTTGCCGCTGAAGCCGTCACCAGCGCCGAAGTCGCCGGAGAGCAATCCGGCGTCCTTGCCGTAGACGAAATCCGCTCGGAAGCCGGCGCGGTTCTCCTCGCTGATGCCCCGCTCCATCCAGATCCAGAGCTGATCCATGGAGAAGCTGTTGGCATCGGGACGGAATGGATAGGCGAAGCCGCCGGTGTTCGAGCCATTCAGCGCCCGACCGTCCGGATCGTTGAAGTTGTAGAAGTAGCTCGCCGAAACCCAGCCGCCGATCTCGATCGTATCGAGGAACTGGGCCAGGCCATTCGTGCTGCGCTGGTCGAGTTCGACCTGCTCGATCACGTGCTGCTGGGCGGAAAGCCGCTGATTGGCGGATGAGAGCTGATCGGTGGTCGCCTCGAGGCGATCCTCCATCTGGCTCATCCGCTCTTGCATGAGGCGCATCTGCGCTTCCATGTCTTCATCCGCTGCCAGTGCGCTCCACGGAACACAAAACGACGCCGCCACCAAAACCGTCAGCCATCCAATTCTCATCTCGGGAATCCCTCCTGCTGATGATGCCCCTGCATGAATCGATGCGGGACTGCAACTCTCATACCAGGCTCTTTGCGTGTGCCTTCGTGCACAACTGGGCAAAGACTGGAACCTCTCGTCTCAGAACTCGTCGAGCGGGGCCGGCGAGATGCCCCGATCGGAGGCGTGCCTGCTTGGAAATAGTGCACGCCCCTTGCCGTGGCAACTCGGAAAACCCCCCGAATCGCGAAGTCGGATCAGTCTCGCGGCCAGAGGTCGTTCTTGTCGAGATATGCCCATGTACGCGAACACGATCCCATTGTGGCGGTGGCGCTGCAAAGCACGCGTAGATCATCGAGCGTGTCGATGTCGAAGCCTTCCGAGAGGACGACGTGACGCAGGCCCAGCCGAGCGGCATGGGCCAGCGTATCGTCGAGAACCGAAGCCGTGCTCATGGCATGGTCGAAGATCCCGGGCGCGGGCCGGCACAAGCCCACCAGGTTGTAGCCGCCATCGAGATCCGGGCAGATCACGAGATCGGCTGTCTCGAGTTCGGCAAGAGCGGCCTCGAGCACGGCGCCACTCAGCGCCGGGCTGTCGCTGCCCCGCACCAGGATCGGCCCGAAACCTTCGGCTGCGGCTTCCGCGATGGCGTGCTCCATCCGTTCGGAGAGGCCCGGCCCCCGCTGGCCGACCACAGAGAAGCCGGCCGGCACCGGAACGCCGGGCGATTCGACCGCCTCATCCGGGTGGATCGCCAGCCGAAGCGACAGACCGATGGCAGGTGCCGCTCGGGCCATCGTCTCGAGTACGTCCTCGAGCAGGCAAGCATAGAATTCCGCCGCCTGGACCGGAGTGAACGGCGGGCATAGCCGGGTCTTCACCGCTCCCGCCTCGGGGCGCTTCGCGAAGACGATCAGCAGCGGGCCGCGGCTCACCGCAACACCGCTCACGAAAGAAAAGGCAGTGCGACGACCTGGGCGCCGAAGCCACCCGCCTGCAGCTGAGTCCCCGCCACCGCAAGCTCGGCCTTCACGTAACCCATTCCGATCGCGCCGAGGCTCGGCGAGCGGACACTGCTCGTCACTTCGCCGATTCGCTGACCCTCGTGCGCCAACTCGCTGCCGCGCTCCTGAAGCTCGGCGGCGAACTGCAGACCCACCAACAGATGGCTCGTTCGACCGCGGCTGCGCATGCGGGCCACCACCTCCTGGCCGGTGTAGCAGCCCTTGGTCTCCGAGATGGCCTCGTCGATCCGTGCCTCGGCGGGCAGAACGGAATCATCGAGCTCCGTGCCCATGGCCGCCTGACCCATCTCGACGCGGAGGCACTCGTGAGCTTCCGTGTCGCCATCGACCAGCCCGAGGCTTTCGCCCGCAGCGCGCAGGGCCTCGGCCACTTCGTCGCCGGTGCCGAGGGGCGCGAAGAACTGGAGTGCGGGCAAGCCGGTGAGGCTGTAGCTCGCGACACGAACCTCCTGCTCCGCGATCCGCACGACGACCGAGCCCCCGGTGGCGGGCAGCGACGAACCTCCGGTGGTCGCAGCGAAGATCTGCTCGGCCTTGGCGCCGTCGAGAGACCAGCGCTCGAGTTCGGCGCTGCGATTCTCGAGGGTGACATCATCTGCGATGATGAAGCCGTCGAGAACGGAGCGAACGCCCTCCACGGCAGCCCGCGGCAACCCGAGCCAGAAGACTTCGTCGAGACACAGGATGCGCAGATCTGCCGTGATGCGTCCCTGCCGTGTGAGCAACAGGGCGCGGCAGCCGGCACCGGGCCCCAGGGCCGCCACATCGTGACTGACCATGCCATCGAGCCAGCGCGAGCGTTCGCTGCCGGAGACCTCGAGCACTCCGCGCGTTTCCTGTCGGAACAAGCCCGAACCGGCTCGGATTGCCGTGAGGCGGTCGGCCAGGCCGCTCATGTTGGCTCCTCTTCTCCGCCCTGCCATCGGCCGATCTCGAACTCCGTCGCTCGCTCGGGAAGCAGTGCCGTGCCGTAGAGCGCCAGGACGGCCGCCTCCTGGCGAGCATGCCAATCGTCGTAGCGCTCCTTCATCACGTCGAAGTCGCGCTCGTTGTCTACGTCGACCGCACAGCCCCCACCCTCGGTGATGACGACCCGAAGCCGAGCCGCCAGCAACGCGCCCAACGCGCGCTCGACCCGCTCGATCGTGACCCAGTTGCGAAAGCGATCGGCCAACCAACGCCAATTGCGGCGGTCGAACGCGCCTGCCAGATGCATCAACGTAAAGTAGAACAGGACGCGCATGCCGCCGCCCTCGTCCCAGAAAATGCGCCAGCCCAAGGCCAGCGCGTTGCCGAGCTGCTTCTGATAGCGGTGCTCGTACAATTCCTCGATGTGGTGCCGCTTGCCGAGCTTCGGAGGCCGGACGAGGTGCAGATTGCTCTGGCGCACCCGTCCCTCGCGGAGGTTGAAGTAGGCCATCTCGATTCCGGGCTTGTCGTCCTTGCCCGATCCGCCGGCCTCGGGATAGAACGGCTGCATGCTCTCTTCACTGACCAGGCCGAGGGAATAATCCACCTCCTGCGCGGCGCCCTCCTTGATGAATGCGGAGATCTCCTGGGCTGTGGCCAGTGGCAGGTCGGACGAGAGGAAAAGCACGAGATTCTCCCGCTCGTCGGGACGGGGATCCCGGCCACCAGGACCGGCATCGGGCAGCAGCCGCCGATAGGTTTCCCAGGCGTTCTCGAGCAGGTTGCGGAACTCGGGGACCACCGTGAGAGGCTTCCGAAGCTCCCCCGCCAGCTCGCGGGTCAGGGTTGCCTCGAGCCGAGCTGCGTCCCCGACGACCCAGACTTCGCTCACCTCGGGCACGCGCTGAAGAGCGGCCACCGCGTGGCCAACGAGGCTCCGACCCGCCACTTCCAGGTGGGCCTTGTTGTCCCCGTAGACCGCCTTGGCAGCTCTCCCGCCTCCGGCGGCAACGATGGCCGGCACCTGCAACCCAGCTGACTCCCGTCGAACGATTCAGACTACCCTGCGTTCAACACTAGGTAAACGCTCGTGCCGCGAGGCGAAAACCCATCGCCGCAGCCACCTGCGCGGCGCGCCCAGCGAGGAAGGGCCTGGCGAAGCCCACAGAGGAATGGTGGAGCCGAGCGGGATCGAACCGCCAACCTCCGCGTTGCGAACGCGGCGCTCTCCCAATTGAGCTACGGCCCCGCCGGGAAGGCAGAAACGGTAGGCATCCCCGCAGGAACTTGCAACGCCGGCCTCTGGGGAGCAGGCTTGGGGCATGGCCGTGGAAATTCGCCGGATCCTGGTCCCGATCGACTTTTCGGAGCACGCTGAGCCTGTCCTGGAGTGGGCGGCACATCTGGCGAAGGAGCACGGCAGTGAGATCATCCTGCTGCATGCCTACCACCTGCCGGTGGAGTTCCAGCAGCTGGAGGGCGCCTACCTGCCCCAGGATTTCTGGGACACAGTGAAGGACGAGGGCCAGCAGGGCCTGGCGACTCACGCCGAAGCCCTGCGCGCCCGCGGTATCCAGGTGCGTCCCGTCGTCCGCGAGGGCTACCCCGCCACCGTGATCGAGGAAGAAGCTGCGTCCGAGGGCGTCGATCTGATCGTGCTGGGCACCCACGGTCTCTCAGGCCTGAAGCACCTGCTCCTCGGCAGCATCGCCGAGCGCGTCGTCCAGAAAGCCCCCTGCCCCGTACTCACCGTCAAACTCCCCACCTGATTAGTCAACCAGCGGGGACGGGGTTTAGAATTGACTTGTTTGGCGGCTGAGCCGCCAAACAAGTCAATTCTAAACCCCGTCCCCGCTGGTTGACTAATCCTCTGAACGACTGGCTGATTTTTCGCCGAGCTGGCCGCCCGGGTGGCGGGCATGGTAGGCGGCGCGGGTAAAGCCGCATTCTTCTTCGAGGGCTGCGGAGAGCGCAGCGAGCACGAGCAGTTCGGCGGCGGCGCTGGCGCGAGGGGCCAGGCCGAGGCCTCCACCTTCCTGCAGCACGCCGGCGTCGAGCACGACCTCCGCCTCTGCGGCGAGCGGTGAGTCCGGATTCCCCGTCACCGCGATGACCTCGGCTCCGAGTGATCGGACAGCCTTCGCCGTAGCGGTGAGTTCCGTCGCTCCACTGTTGCTGATCGCGATCACCACGTCCCCGGCCACGATCTGGCCCGCACTGCCGTGCACGGCTTCGGTCCCGTGCAGAAAGGTTGCGGGGGTGCCCGTCGATGAGAAGAGGGATGCCGCGTAGTGCGCGACGTGTTCCGGCTTCCCGATACCCGTGACGTGGAGCCGACCGCCCCGGGCGTGGCAGGCGCGGATGCATGCCGCGGCGGCGTCGAAGCCAGCCGGGTCGTATCGCTCCCGGAGTGCGATCAATTCGTCGACGGCCACGCCGAAGGCGCCCATCGCGCGTTCCGATGCGAGCATGCTCGAAGTGCCCACGCATTCGGGCAAGGCCAGCTCGAGCGGAGCACCATCGTAGAGTTCGCAGACTCTCGCGAACGCCGCGGTGGGATCGTCCGGAAAGGCTCCCAGCTTTTCGACACAGGCGGCACCACACGCGTTCGCCAGAAGCGCTGCATCCTCCCAGCCAAGCTCGCTGGCAAGGGCTACGAGCAGGCCTCCCAGGAAGGCATCGCCCGCACCGGTCGTGTCGATCACCTCTTTCGCCGCCTTGCTCGGGACACGCAACGCGACGCCCTCGGCCGAGATCGCGCAACCGGCCGCCCCATCGGTCACGACGACGGCGCTATTCCCGTAACGCCTTCGCAACGCCTCAGCGACGGCAAGCACATCGCCAGCGGCCTCGGGCACCAGTTCCGCGGCGGCCGCCTTGGCGGGCTTCAACACATCGGCTGCGTGCAGCAGCTTCTCGAGAGTCTCCGTGTCGCCGAGGCCAGGCACCGCATCCGACGGCGGAAGGTCGAGATCGAGGAGCGTCGGAACGCCCGCCTCCTGCGCAATCTCCAAGACGCATAACGCCGCGTCCAGAGGCAACTGCGAAACCTCGGTCGTGACGCGGCCAGCAGCTTGAATCAGCTGCGTGAAATGCTCGCGAATGAAGGCGGGTGTGGTTTCCGAGGTGGCACCCGGTGCCATGTAGATGGCCCGCTCGCCGGAGTCATCGACGAAGATGTCCGCGAAGGTGCTCGCCGAACCATCCAGGACGAGGTGCCGTTCGATGCCGAGCCCGTCCATGGCCTTGCGCAGGAAGCGGCCGCCTTCGTCATCCGCCTGCTTGCCGAAGATCCCGGTCGGTATCCCGAGCATCGCGGCCCAACCGAGATGGTTGAGCACGACACCGCCGACGCGCTGCTCCTCGGCCACGCCCCCGTGAACGTGGATCGTGCCCTTCTCTTCGCTGCCTAGAATGCGCGGAACCCGGCGAATGCGATCCACCGCCATCGAGCCAATACCGAGGGTTCGGCCGAGCGTCACTCTGCGGCACCCGGATCCGGTGTCACCCAGGTTGGGACGAGCAACTCTGACGCTTGACTCCGGACTTCTTCGAACATCGCGTCGAAACGTTCTGCATCCGGTCGAGCGAGGGCGGGCGTGCCCTCCGCGACCGCGTCACAGCTGATCACACCGCGCGAAAGCAGCGCGCGCTTCAAACAGGCAATCGTGCGCTTGCCTCCAGCGGCTCGCGTTCCTACGCGAAAAGCCTCCACGATCCGTTGCACCCGGTCCATTCTCTCGGCGTCACCGGCGCGACACAGCTGCCAGGCGCGGGCCCACTCTCGTGGCATCGCGTTGGCCGGCCCGGCCACCACACCGATGGGAAGCCCACCCCGCATCCTGTAGCGCTGCCAATGCTCCGAGATGGAGCCCAGGACGCCCGTGCGCGGCCGGAAGATTTCGAAGATCAGCATCGCGTTGCCGATGTAGATTCCGAATTCGCCGCGATCGCGAAAACCTGCTGCGGCCTTTGTGTAGTTTCCCAACACGCGCTTCGATGCGCTCACCTTGATTCCGCGGACGAAATCGAGCCGGGAAAGGGCTTTGACTTGTCGCGTTCGGATGTGCGGGACCTTCGGATCCACGGCGATATCCGCGTTGTCATACAGATACACCGGAATGCGTCGCGTCCGCGCATCCAGCAGATCGGCCACATCCCGAGCGACGAAACGTACCGGATCGGAAAGCCCTCGGATCGAGAGCGGCGCCAACACGGCCGCGTCCACACCGCAGGCGATTGCGGCATCGAGGTTTTCGAGGGTCTCCTCGGGCGTACGCGCGGTGATCCCCGCCCAGGATTCGACGGGCCTGCCGAGCTCGGCGTTGGCCTTGGCGACTTCCTCGGTGCAGAGCTGAATGACCCGCCTCTGGGTCGCCGCACCGATCCGATCCCACTCTCCCGTGGTGCCGGCCGCGAACACGACATCTGCCCCATACCCATCCTGGACGACGAAACGGACGACCGAGCGCAGATCGTCCTCCAGCAGCTGTCCATCTTCGGACAACGGCGTCACCACGGGCACGGAAAGCCCGGGTCGGGGTCGCGTATCCTCGACCGTCCTCATCGCCCGGGAGGTTAGCGAGTCACGGGCGGGGACGTTCTTTCCGCCTCTCTGCCTCTCTGCCTCGGCTAAATGGCCTCGAAGAACGTCGCGATCGGGACGCCCAGGGCCGTCGCCTTGCCACCTTGTACAGAGTCGTCACCGAGGCTGCGCTCTTCCCGAGCTCGATCTGCGAAATCAAGCTCACCGAGAGGCCCGTCCGGTTTGCAACCTGCTTCAGGGTCAACGTCAGGTGATGGCGGCGACCGCGGATGCGCTCACCGATCGCGGAGTTCAGATGCTCCTCCGGATCGACGGCCAGCCCATGCTCCTTCACGGCGGCCGTCAGCACCGGGCGCAGCTCGTCGACGGCGGCGGGCTTCTTCAGGTAATCGAAGGCGCGATGTTTCATCGTCGCTACGGCCGCTTCCACGCTCGGCTCGTCGGTCATGCAGATCACGCATAGATCGTCATCCACGGAGCGGATCTGCTGGAGCAGGCCGATACCGCCGTCCCCGGGCCGCCCGAGATCGAGCAGCACCATCTGATAGCGACCCTTCTTGACTTCCTGGGCGGCCTGGCTGGGTTCCTCGAGCGCGGTGGCTTCGTAGCCCTCCTGCGCCAGGAAGTGGGCGAGCTGACCGCGCATCTGCACGTCGGGCTCCACCACGAGTACATTCAAGGGCTGGCTTCCTGCCATGATTCCTACGACCTCCGCATCCATGGAAACACCCATCGATTCGGCTGACATCGGAATTTCTTTAGGTGAAAACCCTGGGTTTATCGGTGGTTTTACCGATCTCTAGGGCCGGGGCTGCGAGTCCGGGAAGAGCCAGTCCCGACGGAACATCTCCGAGCTTGTCGCCGTAGCGGTCACACCCCGGAACAGCATGCGAACCGGGGCAGCTTCGCCTTGGTGAATGCTGAGCCAAGCCGGCCAGAGCACCCCATCGAAGCTCTCCAGAGGCCCCAGACGCACCGTGATGCCTGCAGGTAGATCGATCCGGACCGGCGAGAGGCTCTCCATGTCCACCCACAGAGCCGTCGCGCCGCGCCCACCGAGCACGTAGGCGTCCAGATCGTCGTCATAGCCGAGCTCGATGGCACCCCCCGGAGCCCCCAGGGCGGCCAGGGCAGTCTGAAGCTTGGCGCTCTGGACGATCTGGAGGAGATGAAGCGGGGGGAGGCGCAGCTCTCCAGAGCGGGCGCCTCCGGCGCGGGTCGCCTCGAGCCGGGCCCCAGCTCGGAGGTGGCGTTCGATCCGGCCATCTTTCTGCAGCTCGAGCCGAGCCTTGCCCGAGGGATCCGTGATCAGCGTTCCGCTCGCGAACGCCTCTTCCGTACCACCGCGTTGCAGGCTCACCTCCATCGTCAACGCCTGGTTCCGCTTGGCGGCTCGGTTCGCCTTCGCCACCGCACCCGCCACCTGCTTGGCAGGCGGAATGTAGGCGAGGGCGGCGGTCGCCAGCCCGAGGGCCAGGCTCAGAGCCAGCATCAGATCGAGACTTCGGACGCGAACCCTCATGCGCCGATGATGGTCTCCCGGCCCGCATAACGTGCCTTGCTGCCGAGCTCCGCCTCGATGCGAAGCAGCTGGTTGTATTTTGCCACCCGGTCCGTCCGACACAGGGAGCCCGTCTTGATCTGTCCTGCGCCGGTCGCCACAGCCAGATCGGCGATGGTCGTATCCTCGGTCTCGCCCGAGCGATGGGAGACCACAGCCGAGTAGCCCGCATCCCGTGCCATCTTCATGGCGTCGAGGGTTTCGGAAAGCGTGCCAATCTGGTTGACCTTGATCAGGATCGAATTGGCAACGCCGCGTTCGATGCCCTGCTTCAAGATCGCCGGATTGGTCACGAACAAGTCATCGCCCACGAGCTGGACCTTGCCGCCCAGAGCGTCAGTGAGCTTTTTCCAGCCGTCCCAATCGTCTTCGGCCAGCCCATCCTCGACGGAGAGGATCGGGTAGCGCTCACACCAATCCTGGTAGAAGGCGACCATCTCATCGGCTGTCTTCTGCTTTCCCTCGCCGGCAAGATCGTAGATGCCGTCGGAATAGAACTCGCTGGAGGCTGGATCGAGAGCGATGCCGATCTCCTCGCCGGGCCGGTAGCCCGCCTGCTCGATCGCCGACATGCAGAGCTCGATGGCTTCCTGGTTCGAGGAGAGGTTCGGCGCGAAGCCACCCTCGTCGCCGACCGAAGTGGCGTAACCCTTCTCCGAAAGCACACCCTTCAGCTTGTGGAAGACCTCGGCACCCCAACGCAATGCCTCGGCGAAACTCCCGGCGCCAACCGGGTAGAGCATGAACTCCTGCAGATCGACATTGTTGTCAGCATGCGCTCCACCGTTCAGCACGTTCATCATCGGGGCGGGCAAGAGATGCGCGTCCTCGCCGCCCAGGAAGCGGTAGAGCGGCTCGTCGCGGATCGCTGCGGCGGCATGTGCGGCCGCGAGTGAGACACCTAGCAGCGCGTTGGCACCGAGCCGAGATTTCGTTTCGGTACCGTCGAGAGCGCGCAGGGCGTCGTCGAGCGCCCGTTGCTCGTCCAGTCCTTCGAGCTCCCGGCCGCTGATCGCGGCCGCGATCTCTCCGTTCACGTTGGCTACCGCGGTGCGAACGCCCTTGCCGAGGTAGCGATCCTTGTCGCCATCCCGAAGCTCGAGGGCTTCGCGGGCGCCGGTCGAAGCACCGGACGGCACCGCAGCTCGGCCGCGCTTTCCGCAGGCGGTCGCCACCTCCACCTCGAGCGTGGGGTTTCCGCGAGAATCGAGGATCTCGAGGGCACGAACGGTGGTGATTGCGCTGGACATTCAGCCTCCGGGCTGGGGGGAGGGCGAAAGTTAACCACTCGTCCTGCAGAGCGCCTCGGGCCGATACGGAGAAAAGCCCGACCCATGCGCGTACTGGCGCATGGGTCGGGGAAGCCCTGGGCCTAGTCGACCCGAAGCGTCGTGGCGCCGCCGAGCTTCACGAAAGGCCGAAGCTTGGCGAGCGCCGCTTCGCCGATGCCCTTCACATCTGCCAGCTCGTCGACCTTCTTGAAACCACCGCGCTGCTTGCGGAGCGCCACGATGGCCCGCGCCCGGCTCTCACCCACGCCGGGCAGGAGCACGAGCTGGTCTGGGCTCGCGGTGTTCAGGTTGAGCGCGCCCTGGAGGACCGGCGCGGCCGCCTCCGCCGCTTGGGGCCACCAGACGGAGCCGGCAGCGGGAGCGGTCAGGGCGAGGGCCAAGGCGAGGCCCAGCTTCATGGGCATGGTTCGGAGGATCATGGGGAAGTTTCCCCGGGACCAGCGGGGTGAGATCAGCTCGAGCGGTGCACCGAGTAGTCGGCAGCCGCAACGAGGGCTTCTCGGGTCGCACCGTCGGGGAACGGAGCGATGGCTTCGGCGGCGCGCTTCACGTGCTCCTCGGCGCGACGGTCCGTGTCTTCGATGCCGCGGTGACGCAGCACCAGCTCGACGATCGGCGCGAGCTCTGCCGGGCTCAACACCTGATCCATTTCGATCGGGCCTTCGGCCTCGAGCTCGTAGGTGCGCTGGCCGGCGGTCTTCAAGAGACCGGAAATCAATTCACGCTCGGCTGAGGTGCAACGCTTCAGCGTGAGCAGGAGCGGAAGGGTGACCTTCCCCTCCCGAACATCCGTGAACGGCTGCTTGCCGAGATCCTCTTCCCCGCCTGCGAAATCGAGTGCGTCGTCACGCAGCTGGAAGGCGAGCCCGAGCTCTTTTCCGAATTCGGCGATGCGTCGACGCTCGGCCCGGGTCACGCCGCCTAATACAGCGCCGGACTCGGCCGAGGCTGAAAGCAGCGTCGCGCTCTTCCGCTCGATCACCGAGTAGTAGTGGGCCTCGGTCACGCGCGGGTCGAAGCTGGCTTCGAGCTGGAGGAGCTCCCCTTCGGCCATCAGTCGGATGGTATTCGAGAAGATCCACAAGACATCGAGATCGCCATCTTCGACGACCATCGAGGACGCGCGTGCGTAGAAGAAGTCACCGACCAGCACCGCACGGCGGTTGCCCCAGATCGCCCGGGCTGCCGCGCGTCCGCGCCGCAGGTTTGCGAGATCGACCACATCGTCATGAAGCAGGGTGGCGGTATGAAGCATCTCGACCGCCGCGGCGATCTGCACACAGCGCGGCCCGGTGTAGCCGCAAAGTTCTGCGGCAAGCATGACGAGCACTGGGCGCAGCCGTTTGCCACCGGACGAGAGCACGTGCTCGCCGATCGCCCCGACCAGCGCCTGTTCGGAAACGAGCTGATCGCGCATCGTCCGCTCGACCTGTTGCAGGTGCGGTTCGAGCCGAGTCAAGGCCGTGGCAAGTGCCGGCGGAGGGGAGGAGCTGATCGCCATCGCCACCGACGCTAGCGCCGGTGGCCTCCGGTGTCAAAACCCAGATACGCGAAAAACCGAGTGATGGCAGGCGTTTACCGTCGTTCACCCGGGCGTGAAACGGCGTTCTCGAAAAGCCAACGGACCGCCTGGCCAATATCCTCGACGCCGTAGGCGCCGTCGACGGAGGGTGCCTCGGCCGCCACCGCCGAGGGCACGAGCACGCGACCAAACCCCAACCGGCCGGCCTCGCGCAGACGTTGGTCGAGACGTCCCACCCGCCGCACCTCCCCGCCGAGCCCGATTTCGCCGCAGGCCGCGACGTCCGGCGGCAGGGCCTTGTCGAGACGGCTCGATGCGATCGCGAGGGCCACGGCGAGATCCGCAGCGGGTTCTGTGACGCGCACGCCGCCAACGACGTTGACGTAGACATCGCAGGACAACAGATCAATTTCGCTGTGACGATCGAGAACCGCGAGCAACAGAGCGACGCGCCCGTCATCGATGCCGACGCAGGTGCGACGCGCCGTGCCATAGCCAGCCGGCGCGACCAGCGCCTGGACCTCGAGCAGGACCGGGCGGGAACCTTCCATGACGGGCACGATGCAGGAGCCCGGCGAGCCCGATCTGCGCTCGGCCAGGAAGAGCTCACTCGGGTTCTCGACGGCACTGAGCCCCTTCTCACCCATGGTGAAGATGCCAACCTCCTGGGTCGAGCCGAACCGGTTCTTGCTGGCGCGAAGCAGACGGAAAGGCGTGCTGCGATCGCCCTCGAAGTTCAGGACCACATCGACGAGGTGCTCGAGGACGCGCGGCCCCGCCAGCGTGCCCTCCTTCGTAACATGGCCGACTAACACCAGCGCGGTGCCATGGTTCTTGGCAGTCGCCGAAAGCAACGCCGCGCACTCTCGCACCTGGGAGACGGAGCCGGCGGCGGATTCGATCCTCTCCGTGCGCGCGGTCTGGATCGAATCGATCACGACGACGGCCGGACTGTGTTCCCGCCACGGCCCTGCCAAAGCCTCGACTCGCGTTTCCGAGAGAACCATCAGCGAACGGGGGATCTCGCCCAGGCGCTCGGCGCGCAGCCGCACCTGCTCGAGGCTCTCCTCGCCGGTCACGTAGAGGACCCGGCCGGCCTTCTGTTCGATCTGGGCGGCGAGCTGCAACGAGAGTGTGGACTTTCCGATGCCCGGCTCGCCGCCGATCAACACCACCGAGCCCGGCACCAGCCCCCCGCCAAGCACACGATCGAGCTCGGCGATGCCTGTGGGAAGGCGCGGCGCACCGTCGGTATTCACGTCCGCCAGGGGGATCGCCTTGCCCGCGGCCCCGCCAAGCTGAGGCGCCAGCAACGTGGCGGCCGGCTCGTCGCCTGCCACAAGCTCCTCGATCAACGTTTCCCAGGCCCCACAGCCGGGGCAGCGCCCTAGCCAACGGGGCTGCTGGGTGCCGCACTCGGTACAGCAAAAAACGGAGCGCGGCTTGGCCATGGGGCAAATGTAGCCGCGGCGGCCTAAGATGGTGGCATGGGCCTCTACGACTACTACGAGCAGCGCCTCTTCCCCCCGATTCTCGATCGGGCGATGAGGAAATTTGGCCCCCAACGCGAGGAGACCCTCGCTGAGGCGAAGGGCGACGTACTCGAGATCGGCTTCGGCACGGGCTTGAACCTTCGGTACTACCCGGATGGCGTAGAGAAGCTCTCCACCGTCGATCCGATGAACGCACTCCAAGAGAAGGTCCAGGCGCGCATCGACGCGGTGGATTTCCCTGTGGAGCGCCACCACCTGCCGGCCGATGGAGCCCTGCCGTTCGACCAGGGCCGGTTCGATACGGTGACCGTCACCTGGACGCTCTGCACCATTCCCGACGCCCACACCGCGCTGAAGGAGATGCACCGGGTGCTGAACCCGGAAGGCAAGCTCCTCTTCATCGAGCATGGCCGCAGCGATGACGCAAAGATCGCCCGCTGGCAGGACCGCATCAATCCGATCTGGAACGTCATCGGCTGCGGCTGCAACCTGAACCGCGAGACAGGCGACATGGTCGAGCGGGCGGGCTTCCAGATCGAGCGCCTCGAACAGCTGATCGAGGGCCCGCGCGTATTCGCCACCCTCTACCGAGGCGCCGCTCTCCCCAAAGGCTGAAAAGTAAACAGGCGGGGACGGGGTTTACTTTTGCCTGTCACCCTTGTTGGGAGTGGTGGTTGACGGATCTCGAGGTCGGCTTGTAACATCCCGTTCTATTGAGGTTTTCGGGAGGTTTCATGTTCGAGCATTATGCGCGGCTGGCAGATCGGGCACTGGCCGGGGAGGCACCGTCGGAGAGCGACGCCGTTTGGATCCTGGACGGCGAGGACATCCAGCTCCTGCCTTTGTTGCAGGCAGCCTTCGCTCCGCGGGAGAAGCATTTCGGCCGCAAGGTGATGGTGCACGTGCTGAACAACGTGCAGAACGGCCTGTGTCCGGAAGATTGCGGCTACTGCTCCCAGTCGAAGAACTCGGAAGCGACGATTCGCAAGTACCCGATGAAGAGCGACGAGGAGATCCTGGCAGAGGCAGAGGCCGCCGCGCGCGCCGGGGCCTCTCGCTATTGCATGGTGCTGTCCGGCCGGGGGCCGACCCTGGAGCACACGCGCAAGCTTGCCGAGCTGATCCGCACGGTGAAGGAGACCTACCCGATCGAGGTCTGCGTCTCCGCTGGCCTGATCGACGAAGAGAAGGCGCGCATTCTTGCCGACGCTGGCCTCGACCGATTGAACCACAACCTCAACACGAGCGAATCCCACTATCCGGAGATCTGCAGCACGCATACGTATGAGGAGCGGGTGGAGACCCTGCGCGCGGCCAAGAAGGCCGGCATCCAGCCGTGCAGCGGGCTCATCGTTGGGATGGGCGAACAGAGCCAGGACATCGTCGAAGTGGCCTTTCGCTTGCGCGAACTCGAGGTGCCTTCCATTCCCGTGAACTTCCTGATCCCGATCGACGGCAACCCGGTGATGCAAGATGGCAGCCTCACACCGGAGCGTTGCCTGCGAGCGCTGGCGTTGGTGCGGCTCGTCAACCCGACCGCCGAAGTACGCATTGCCGGCGGGCGGGAGGGCAACATCCGTAGCCTCGGTCCGCTGGCGCTCTGGCCGGCGAACTCGCTCTTCATCGAGGGCTACCTCACGACCCGGGGCGACAACGAGAGCGATACCTACCGGATGATTCGCGATGCGGGCTTCGAAGTGGACGGCAACCCCACCTTCGACGCCCTGCATGCGGAAGCACCGGAAGGCGAGTTCCGCTTGCGCGGTGGCGAAGGTGAGATCCTGAAGCCCGAGATCGGGCGACCCACCCGGGGCTTCTGAGTTGGGCGACCCGGTCGCCGAGGTTGCGGCAGAGGCGTTGGATGCCATCCGCGCTCGCGGTACCCATCGTCGCATGCGCGTGCTCGAAGGCATCCAAGCACCGCGCATGCGGGTCGATGGGCACGACGTCTTGCTCTTCGCCGGCAGCAACTATCTCGACCTCGCCCAACACCCTGAGGTCGTCGATGCCGCGGCCCGCGCGGCGCGCGAGCACGGTGCGGCCGCGGGCGGATCACGTTTGATTTCCGGCAACCTGGCGGTGCACGAAGCGCTCGAAGGAGAGTTGGCCGCTTTCCTCGGCACCGAAACGGCGCTGGCGTTCAACACCGGCTACATGGCAAATGTCGGGGTGATTCCGGCCCTGGTCGGCAAGGGGGACGTGGTCGTCTCCGACGCCCTCAACCATGCCTCGATCATCGACGGCTGCCGGCTCTCCCACGCGGAGACCCGTGTGTTTCCCCATGGCGATCTCGATGCGTTCGCAGACGTGCTGGCAAAAGCACAGCGCGAGTTCCGCCGCATCCTCGTGGCGATCGACGGTGTCTACAGCATGGACGGCGACGTGGCGCCGCTTCCGGAGATCCTCTCCCTCGCGCGTCGGCACGGTGCGATGACACTCCTGGACGACGCTCACGGCACCGGAACGTTGGGTCGGACTGGCCGCGGCAGTGCCGAGCTTTGCGGCGTCGAGAATCAGGTCGACGTGCTGATGGGCACCCTTGGCAAATCGCTGGGTTCCTTCGGAGCGTTCGTCGCAGGAAGCGCTGCGTTGCGAGAGTTGCTCGTCAACACGGCGCGCAGCTTCATCTTCTCCTGTGCGTTGGCACCGCCGGCCGTCGAGGCCGCTCGGGCCGCGCTCCGGCTGGTGGATCGCGAGCCTTGGCGCCGAGAACAACTGCAGGCCAACGCCGCTCGGCTGCGTGACGGACTCAGCCGGTGCGGCCTCTCCACCGCTCCGAGTACGACCCACATCGTGCCCGTCGTGCTCGGCGGCAACGCACGCACGATGGCGATCTGTGAGCGACTTCTGGCGCGGGGATTCTACGCCCAGGGCATCCGGCATCCCTCGGTACCCGAAGGTACCGCTCGCTTGCGCATCACACCGATGGCCACCCACAAGGAAGCCGACATCGACGCGCTGATTGCTGCGGTGGCGGAAGAGACCACGGCACTCCCTTGAGCCGTGGTTGGTTCGTCACCGGTACCGATACCGGAGTAGGCAAGACGGTCGTGTCCTGCGCGCTCGTCCGCGGCCTGCGGGCGCGAGGCCTGGACGTAGGCGTCATGAAGCCCGCGGAAACCGGCGTGGAGGCGGCAGGCCCACTCGACGCGATCGCCTTGCGAGATGCTGCCGCCGCGTCGGACGCGCTCGACCAGATCTGCCCCCAGACCTTTGCCTTGCCAGCTGCCCCGACCGTGGCTGCCCAGGCTGAAGGTCGGGAGGTGGATGCGGAAGCCATCCGCGCCGCCTGGCGTGAACTCTCTTCGCGACACGAGTTCATGATCGTAGAAGGCGCCGGCGGCCTGCTCGTCCCCATCTGGAAGGGCGCGACGATGGCCGATCTCGCCAACGAGTTGAGTCTGCCTCTGATCATCGTGGCACGCGCCGCACTCGGCACGATCAACCACACGTTGCTGAGTGTCGAAGCGGCCGAGCAACGCGGGCTGACGGTCGCGGGGGTCGTGATCTCCCACGCTACCGGGCCGCTCTCCGATGCGGACACCTTGAACCTGATGGCCTTGCGCGATGCACTCGGCACGCGGTTGATCGGCGAAATTCCGCCGCTCGTCGGGCACGCCCTGCCCGCCGAAGGGGCGATCGACCTGGACCGGCTGGGGCTCTAGCAGCCGCCGGCGAGTCCTCTGCTGCGGGACCGACCGTGCGCGCCTCAAGGCCGAATTCCGAAGCGCCGATGAGGGGTTGCATGAGGTGGCCTTGTCGCGTCGGAGGATTTGCGAGCGTGTTCGCAATTACCTTGCTCGCTTTCATCGCAAGCTCTGGCCCTGTCGTGGCGCAAACTTGGATGCCTGCAGCCGTCGGCAACGAATGGAAGTACCGGATCACCGAGACCGCCGAGTACGCAATCGGTGGCCAGGCCGTTTCCCAGGAATCGAAGTCCGGCAGCTACCTGCGCGAGATCACCAAGCAGGACCTGCACGCGAATGTGCCGGTGCCGGTCTTCGTGTTCGAGGAGGTGCGCAAGTGGAAGGGCGGCAGCGAGGATGGCCACACGTCCAGTCTCGGCGCGCTGAGCCGAGGCGCCTTTCTCGAATTCGCCATGGACACGGGGGAGGGCCTGACTTTGCACGAGAATCCGCTCGTCTATGTGCCCGCCAGCGTGAAGGGCGGCATGAGCTGGGAAGTGGGTACGCTCGAGCTGAATGGTCTGACCGTGAAGATGCAGGGCGAAATTCTCGGGCTTCAAACGGCCAGGACCCCGGCCGGTGCTTTCGAGCGTTGTCTCAAAGTCCGTTACACCGGCGCTCTTGGCGGAATGATCGAGCTCGAGGATGGCCGCCTGCCGGTTCGCGACGGTCAGCTCGACATGCTCCATTGGTTTGCGCCCGGTGTAGGCCTCGTGATGGCAGAAGAATCCATCCGTATGGATCTCCTCACGGCGCAGGGGACGATGACCAGTACGCTCACCGATCACTACGCGCTGGAGCGCTTCCAGGTGGATGGTGCCCCGGTCCCGGCCCATCAGGCTCCGTGAACGGACGGGTTCCCTTGAGGGGAAACGCCCTCAAGGCGTCCCCTTGATGGACCGATAGATCACGAATGGCCCAATTCGGCACCGACATCGCCGAAGATCTCGTGCTCATCGAGATCAAGATGAAGCAGCTCAAGAACGAGTACGACCAGTACTTCCTGGGCAGCCGCAAGCGCGAGCCGCACATGCTGCGCAGCGAGGTGAACAAGATGGTGGTGACCTACACCAACCGCCAGCTCACCAACACCGGCCACCGTTTCAAGTTCAGCAACCTGCGTTCACGCTACTTCACGTTCAAGCGGCTTTGGGACGACACGCTGCGCAAGATCGAAGAGGGCCGCTACGAACGGCATCTCTTCAAGGCCAATCTCCACGACCGCGAGCGCAACGAGGTCAAGGATCGGCGGCGGCAAGTGGTCGCGCACGAGGGGGGGCCGAGCAAGGACGATCTCTTCGACGCCTACGTGACTGCGCGCGGCTCCACGGGGCAGGGCGCCAAGGGCCTCACCCGGGAGAATCTCAGCACAGTGCTCGCCAAGCAGGAAGCTGCGATCCGCAAGAAGTACGGCTGCGACAAGGTGAAATTCCGTGTCGTCGTCGAAGCGGGCAAGGCAAAGGTGAAAGCCACCCCCATCACGTCCTGAAAAGTAAATCGCGGGGACGGAGTTTACTTTTCGGAGACGGCTACCCGGGCGACCGCCTTCGAGTAGGCCTCCTGGTACTCTTGGTAGAGCTCTTTGCCGTCTTCGGAATCGCGCATCTCTTCGAGCTGTTTCTTGGCTCGGTCGGCGGCGATCTGGGCACGTTCGAGATCGATCTCGTGGGCGAATTCGCAGCTACCCACCATCACGGTCACGTGGTCTTCGTGGACCTCAGCGATGCCCTTGGAAACGGCCGCTCGCAAGATCTCCTCACCTTGGTGCACCTGCATCTCGCCGGGACGCAGGCTGGTCATGAAGACCTCATGGCCCTCGAGGATGCCGAAGTCGCCTTCGACACCCGGAAGCACCAGGGTTTGAACTTCGCCCTGGAAGGCCTGGCCCTCCGGAGTCACGACGGTGAGATCGATCGCCATCTCGCCTAACCCAGCTGCTTGGCGTTCTCGCGAACGTCCTCGATCGCGCCGGCCATGAAGAAGGCCTGCTCGGGCAGATCGTCACAGCCGCCTTCGAGAATCTCCTTGAACGAGCGGATCGTATCCTCGAGCCGCACGTAGACACCGGGCCGGCTGGTGAACTGCTCGGCCACGTGGAAGGGCTGGGAGAAGAAGCGCTCCACCTTCCTGGCTCGCGATACGGTCAGGCGGTCTTCCTCGCTGAGCTCGTCCATGCCGAGAATTGCGATGATGTCCTGAAGATCCTTGTACTTCTGCAGCATCTGCTGGCAGGCCCGCGCAACTTCGTAGTGCTCCTCGCCGACGACCAGCGGATCGAGGATCCGGCTGGTGGAATCGAGGGGTGACACCGCCGGATAGATACCCAGCTCCGAGATCGCACGGTCGAGCACCGTCGTCGCATCCAGGTGGGTGAATGCGGTGGCCGGCGCCGGGTCGGTGAGGTCGTCCGCGGGGACGTAGATGGCCTGCACCGAGGTGATCGAACCCTTGTTCGTCGAGGTGATCCGCTCCTGCAACTCGCCCATATCCGTCGCCAGGGTCGGCTGGTAGCCCACCGCCGACGGAATCCGGCCGAGAAGTGCGGACACCTCGGAGCCTGCCTGGGTGAAACGGAAGATGTTGTCGATGAAGAGCAGGACGTCCTTGCCCTCTTCGTCGCGGAAGTACTCGGCGCACGTGAGCGCTGAGAGTCCGACGCGGGCCCGGGCTCCCGGCGGTTCGTTCATCTGGCCGAAGATCAGCGCGCATTTGTCGAGCACCGTGGTGCCGTCGGAAAGCTTTGCGTCCTCCATCTCATGCCAGAGGTCGTTGCCCTCACGGGTCCGCTCGCCAACACCGCCGAACACCGAGTAGCCCGCGTGCTCGTGCGCGATGTTGTTGATCAGCTCCTGGATGATGACGGTCTTGCCCACACCGGCACCGCCGAACAGGCCAACCTTGCCGCCCTTCTGGTAGGGGCAGACCAGGTCGATCACCTTGATGCCGGTCTCCAGGTTCTCGACCGAAGTCGCCTGATCGACGAACTTCGGCGCCTCCCGGTGGATCGACCAATGCTGTTCGGCATTGATCGGACCACGTTCGTCAACCGGCTCACCGATCACATTCAAGATCCGGCCGAGTACCTGCGGGCCGACCGGCATCTTGATGGACTCACCGGTGTTGGTGACTTCCTGATTTCGAACCAGGCCGTCGGTGGTGTCCATCGCGATCGTGCGGACGGTGTTCTCGCCGAGGTGCTGTGCAACCTCGAGCACGAGGTTGTCTTCGCGATCGTCAATGCCAGGATTCGTCGCACGGAGTGCCGTCAGCACCTCCGGCAGTTCGCCGGGCGGAAACTCGACGTCGACGACCGGACCTGTGACCTGGGTGACCCTACCTTGCTGCGCCATGGATGATTCCTTCTCGCTCGTATTCAGAGGGCTTCCGCACCGGAGACGATCTCCACCAGTTCCCTGGTGATCGCCGCCTGCCGTGCGCGGTTGTATTTGAGAGTGAGGCTCTTGATGATATCCTCGGTGTTGCGCGTCGCGCTCTCCATCGCGGTCATGCGCGCGGCGTGCTCGCCGGCCTGGTTCTCCAGGAGTGCCCGGTAGATCGAGAACTCCAGAGCCTGGGGCACGAGCACGTTCAACAGGCCTGCGGCATCCGGCTCGATCTCGAAAGGAATCGGATCCGTCGCCCCAGCGTCCGCGATCTCCTGTGCAGGCGAGAGCGGAAGTAGCTGGTCCGTGTTCGGCTTCTGCGTCATCGCAGAAACAAACTCGTTGTAGACGATCAATGCGTGGTCGATCTCGCCAGCGTTGTATCGCTCGGAGAGATGATTCGCGATCTCGACAGCGTCGTGAAAACCAACGCTGGCGATCCCGGTCCAGCTGCGAACGACGCCCTGGCGCTTGGTGTAGTACTCGGTCGCTTTGCGGCCCACCGTAGAGATGACGATCTCGTTGAAGGCGGAGCCCTTCTCCTTGATGGCACGGTCCGCCGCTTTGATCGCATTGCCGTTGAACGCTCCGCACAAGCCGCGGTCGGAGGTGATGACGATCACCTCCATCACGGTCTCGGTCTCATGGGCCTGAAGCAGCGGATGCTCCGCATCCTTCTGGCGCCTTCCGATCTCACCGAGCGTTGCGTACATCTTCTGGGCGTAGGGCCGCGCCGCCAGGATCGCGTCCTGGGCACGGCGCAGCTTGGCCGCCGCGACCATGCGCATGGCCGAGGTGATCTTCTGCGTGTTCTCCACGGAGCCGATCCGTCGCTTGATGTCCTTGAGGCTCGCCACGCTGCGTTACTCGACCTTCGAGGTCGGCTGGAAGATGTTGCCGAACTCGTCGAGGGCGCTCTTCAATGCAGCCTGGTCCTCGTCCGAAAGTTTGCCCGTCTCACGAATGCGTCCGAGCAGATCCGCGTGGCTTGCTCGCATGTGGGCAAGCAGCTCGCGCTCATAGCGGCCGATGTCCTTCAGCTCGAGATCCCGGACCCAGCTCTTCCCACCCTTCGGTGGCATGCAGGCAAAAATCGAAACGACCTGCTCCTCCATCTTCAGGGGCTGGTACTGGCCTTGCTTCAGCATCTCGGTCTGGCGCTCGCCGTTCGCCAGCTGCTCCTGGGTAGCGGCATCGAGGTCGGAGCCGAACTGGGAGAAGGCGGCCATCTCGCGGTACTGGGCCAGACCCAGCTTGAGCGTTCCGGCCACACCCTTCATCGCCTTGGTCTGAGCGGCACCGCCCACGCGCGACACCGAAAGGCCCACGTTCACAGCGGGCCGGATGCCCGAGTTGAACAGATCCGTCTCCAGGAAGATCTGGCCATCGGTAATGGAGATGACGTTGGTCGGAATGTAGGCCGACACGTCATTCGCCTGGGTCTCGATGATCGGCAGCGCCGTCAGGCTGCCGCCGCCGAGCGAATCGTCGAGCTTGCAAGCGCGCTCGAGCAGCCGACTGTGGACGTAGAACACGTCGCCCGGGTAGGCCTCACGACCCGGCGGACGGCGAAGCAGAAGGGAGAGCTGGCGATACGCAACGGCCTGCTTCGAGAGATCATCGTAGATGATCAGTGCGTGCTTGCCGTTGTCACGGAACCACTCACCCATTGCACAACCCGTGTAGGGCGAGATGAACTGGAGCGGCGCAGCTTCGGCGGCCGTTGCCGCTACGACGATCGTGTACTCCATGGCACCATGTTGGGTGAGCTTCTCGACCACCTGGGCCACCGTCGACTTCTTCTGGCCGGTGGCGACGTAGATGCAAAAGACATCCGTGTCTTTCTGGTTGATGATCGTGTCGATCGCAACCGCCGTCTTGCCGGTCTGACGGTCGCCAATGATCAGCTCGCGCTGCCCGCGGCCCACCGGCGTCATCGCGTCGATCGCCTTCAGGCCTGTCATCAAGGGCTCGAAGACGCTTTTGCGCGTCACGATGCCCGGAGCCTTGAGCTCCATGCGGCGGGTCTCGCTGGATTGGATCGGGCCCTTGCCGTCGATCGGGTTGCCGAGTGCATCGACCACGCGACCGAGCAGGCCCTCACCCACGGGCACCTCGACGATGCGCCCGGTGCGGCGGACGAGATCGCCTTCCTTGATGTGATCGGCCGCGCCCATGATTGCGATGCCGACGTTGTCGTCCTCCAGGTTGAGGATCATCCCGTCCACGCCGCCGGGGAACTCCACGAGCTCGCCTGCCATGGCGCTCTGCAGGCCATAGACGCGCGCAATACCGTCGCCCACGGAAAGGACGGAGCCGGTCTCTGCGACGTCGACCTCGCGGCCGTACTCCTGGATCTCGCGCTTCAGGATGTCGGTGATCTCGCCGGGGCGAATCTCAGCTGTCATGGGTTGGGACTCCGCGTAAGCGCTGCTCCATGGGCAGCGCCGGGTGGATGGTTTCTTCTGCCGCGCGATCAGCCCTTGGCGAGGCTCGCGCGCAGCTGTTGAAGCTGACTCTTGAGGCTGCCGTCGTAGACGGTGTCGCCGATTTGCGCGACCACACCTCCGAGCAGGCCCGGATCGATTTCGACTTCGAGCTCGACATTCCCGCCAGCTCGAACACCGAGGGCGTTTTGCAAGCGGGTGCGTTGGTCGTCACTGAGCGGCGCCGCCGTGCGCACCTGAGCCTTGGTCAGCCCCGCATCCGCATCCGCCAGCTCGCCGTAGGCTTCTTCGATCGCGGCGAAATCGACCAGCCGGCGCTGGTCGATCAGGAAGGAATAGAAGTTCTTCAACAGGCTGCTGGCGCTCAACTGCTCCGTCACGGAGGTCAATACGGCGCGCCGTTGAGCTGCGGGATGGAGGGGCTGCAACAACACGTCGCGCAGCTCATCGTTCTCTTCGAGAAGAGAGCCGAGAGCACGCAACTCGCTGCGGATGGCCGGCACGTTGCCCTGATCCTTGGCCAGTTGAAAGAGCGCCTTGGCATAGCGCTCGGCGGCGGCGAAACGAGCCATCAGTGGGTCTCCCCGTGCTCGACCTTGGTGATGAACTCGTCGACCAGGCGCAGACGATCCTCGTCGTTGACCTGCTCGGTGAGGATCTTGCTGGCGAGTTCGGTCGCGAGATCTGCGACATCTTCGCGGAGGGATTCGCGGGCCGCACGCAGCTCGCGTTCAACGACGGAGCCCGCACTTGCGCGGATGCGCTCCGCAGTAGCTTCCGCATCCGCGACGATGTCGTCGCGCTCCTGTTGGGCAGCCTTACGCGCGGCGGCGCGGATGGACTCGGCTTCGGTATCGAGCTGCCCGGCACGCTCGCTCCACTCCTGCAGCTTGCCTTCAGCCTGCTGCAGCAGCTTCTCGGCGCCCTTCAGATTGCCCTGGATCTCGTCCCGTCGTCCGCTCAAGTAGGCGAGCACCGGCTTTCGCGCGAAGTAGACGAGCACTCCGACCAACAATGCGAGGTTCACGACCTCCCAGACCATGCCCATTCCGCCCTCACCAGCGGCGAACGCGGCCGTCGGGGCCAAGCACAACACGGCCATCAAACCGAAGGGCTGAGTGCGGCGGCTCATCACAAGCTCCTTCCGAGCACCCGGCCGGCGACTTCGCGGGCCAGGCCTTCGGATTGGCTGCGCAGCTCCTCGCGGGCCTGCCCGAGGGCTTCAGCTACGCCTGCGCGAGCGCGCTGCATCTCGGCTTCCGCATCTCCGCGCGCTTCAGCGGTGACGCGGCTCTGCTCCCTGCGCGCATCCTCCATCCGGCCGCGACGATCCTGCTCGGCCAGCTTGCGCGCCGCGGTAATGGCCACCTCGTACTCGCCGAATACACGATCGGCCTCGGACTCGATCTCCTGAGCGCGGTCCCTGGCGCCTTGGATGCGCCGGCCCCTCTCGTCGAGAACCTCGATCAAGGGCTCGAAGACGAGCTTGTTGGAGGGAAAGATCAGCACCCCGAAGAGTGCGAGCAGGATCAGCAGCTCGTTCAGCTCCGGAAAGATCGAGAGGCCACCTTCAGAGGCGGCCGCGGCCAGCGGCAGCGCGACCAGGCCCACCACGACGGCAATTGCCACGATGCGTCTTTGGGTCATCGCTTCGCTCGAACTCCCTGTCCTTCCCGCCAGACCCGCCGAGCCTTCGCTGGGCGGGCTGCCCGCCGGCCGCGGCTTTCGGCGAGAGGCTCGGTCGCAAGGCCGCAACGAGCGCGGCCATCACGATCACCGCCGCTCGAAGGCGTTGGAGGCGAGGGATGGGTGGAGGCGGGCCCCGAACGGGCCGACCTCGGGCGGCGCCAATCCTTGCAGATCCACCCCGAGTTTCAACCCGGAGTCAGCCGAAATCCGCCGCGGAATCGGGGGCCTGGGCGTCTTCGCCACTCTCCCGCCGATCGTTGGGGGGCGTGGTGCGGCAACGGCCCTCGAGGACGCCTCCTTCGGCCATCTTGAACTGAGGGGAGAACAGGTCGCCGATCACCCGGCCGGTCGGCGTCAGCTCCGCTCGCGTGTGGGCGCAGACGTCGCCCTTCACGAGTCCCTCGACAATCAGCTCGTCGACCTCGATCTGGGCCTCCACGTGAGCCTCGGGCCCAATCCAAAGGCGGCCCGTGGCGTGAATCGTGCCCGAGATGCTTCCGTCCACGCGAGCTGCACCCCGGAACGTCAGCAAACCCTCGAAATGGCTGCCCACGGCCAGGACCGTGGGAGTTTCGTCCTTGTCCCAGTTTGTCACAGCCGTGACCCGTCGAGAATCGCCTGGCTGAGGCGATGCAGGTCTTCAGGCCCGAAGAAGTCGATCTCGATTCGGCCTCGCTGCCCGGACCCGGTGATGCGCACCTGGGTTTGCAAACGCTCCCGGAGCGCGTCGATCAGGCTTTGGAGGTTCGGATCCACCGCTCCCGCTCGAGCGGGAGCTTTGAGGCGGCGGCCAGGGCCAGAGATCTGGCGGGCCAGGGCTTCGGCGGCCCGCACCGAAAGCTGTTCGGAGGCGATCCGATCTCGCAGCTGATGGCGGCGTTCTGGATTGCTCACCCCGAGCAACGCTTTCGCGTGGCCAGTCGTCAGGATGCCGTTCTCCACATCCGATTGAAGCTCGCGGGGCAGGTCGAGAAGCCTCAGATGATTGGCGACAGTCGAGCGATCGAGTCCAACCCGCCGGCCGACTTCTTCCTGGGTCGCGCCCTGCTCCTGCAAGGCCCGAAACGCCATGGCCAACTCGATTGGATTCAGGTCGGCGCGTTGGACGTTCTCGATCAGCGCCACTTCGAGAAGATCCCGCGAAGCGAGATCCTGAATGGTTGCGGGGATCGTGGGGCGGCCCGCCAGCCGACTTGCCCGCCAACGACGCTCACCGACGATGAGCTCATAGGCCGCCGCCGCACCGTCGGGCGCGCGCCGCACGACGACGGGCTGCAAGACACCGTGACGCTGAATCGAATCGGCCAGACGCTGGAGTTCCGCGTCGTCGAAGATGCGGCGCGGCTGTTCCGGGTTGGCGACGATGGCGTCGACAGAGAGCTCTGCCAGCCCGGTGCTCGGTGGCTCAACGCGCGCTGGGGTCACAGGCCTGGGCTCGTCAGCCGTAGTCGTCGGTGCAGATGCCTTCGCGGGCGCCCGCACCGGTTCCCTGGGAATCAGCGCATCGAGCCCTCGTCCCAATGCGTTCCTGCGTGCAGCCATGATGTTCCTCGTTAGTTCGCTTGGTGCGAGGGCGGAAGTGCGGGAGGCTTGCGCGGAGCGCCCGGATGTTTGTGCATCAACTCACCCGCCAGATCGAGATAGGCCCGCGCGCCTTTCGATGCGATGTCGTACAGCAGGATGGGCTTGCCGTGGCTCGGCGCCTCGCTGAGGCGGACGTTCCGCGGGATCACGGTGGCGAAGACCTGCTCACCGAAATGCGAACGCACCTCGTCTTCGACTTGGCGGCTCAGGTTGGCGCGCCGGTCCATCATGGTGAGGACGATGCCTTCCATCTGGAGATCCGGATGCAGGGATTCACGAACTCGATCCACCGTATCCTGCAGGCGAGCGAGGCCCTCGAGGGCGTAATACTCGCATTGTAGTGGAATCAACACGCTATCCGCAGCGCACAGCGCGTTCAGGGTCAACAGGCTGAGTGAGGGCGGGCAATCGATGATCACGAAGTCGTAGTACGGGAGTACTTCAGCCAGGGCTTCCCGAAGGCGCGTCTCCCGCGCCTCTACCGAAACCAGCTCGATCTCAGCGCCCGCCAGGTCCGGGCCCGCAGGAACCAGCTGAAGATGGCCTAGTTCCGTAGCGACTGTGACCTGGGGAAGAGTGCTTTCGCCGGAAAGTACGTTGTAGAGCTGGGCTTCTGGGCTGGCGATGCCATAAGCGCTGCTGGCGTTTGCCTGCGGATCCAGATCGACGAGCAAGACCGGGCGCTCCGCAGCCGCAATCGAGGCCGCCAGGTTGACGGCTGTCGTGGTCTTGCCGACGCCACCCTTCTGGTTGACGACCGCGATGACGCGAGCACTGGTCTGGACAGGGGTGTCCTGAATGGGGTCCCTCTCACCCTGGGCTGGGCTGCCCGTTGAGGGGGTTCTATCACCGGTCCTCCGGGGAGTCCAGTGTTCCACGGGGAACGATGGTTCCTATGCGTGTGTTCCACGGGGAACGCTTGGTTTTTTGCGAAAGGTTGTCTTGGGCCGGATGGGGGTACCTGCGCTGGTCTCCTTGGCTCTGAGGTGGGTTGGGGCGGGGGGCCTTCGGTGGCCCCGTGTCGGTTCTCGAGGATGGATGGCGCTCCAGGGCGCCTCAGCCTCGGCGATGGATCCGGTCAGTGCCTGCCGCTCGTAGTCTGAAACCGTCGCTCGCTCCGGTACCTCCACCCGGCCTTGGGGCTCTGGTGGTGGGCCGGTGGGTTTCGTCGGAGGAGGTGTTCGAACTTGGCGGGGGTTGGCCCGGCTTCGGGTTGTTTGGGTGGAGGCGGATAGGGGCCGTGAGGGCTGCTCGTGCGGAGTTCGTGGGTCGTGTCGATCCATCGGTGCTGTTTGCGATGTTCCACGGGGAACGTTGGCTTGCTGGCGTTGGCCTTGCCGCTAGGACGGTGGCCCTGTTAGCACCACTACGTGGCGTTGAGCTCCCCTGTGCTCGTAGGCGTGGGTGACGGCATCCGGGGGAAGGGTGGACAGGTCGGCACCTGTTTGACCAAGGATTCGGCGGCCGGGGAGCAGGCCGGGGCGGGCTCGAGAGAGCCATTCGGCAATCGGCCAGGTGGCCCGGGAGATTGCGACGTCGAAATCATCCTCGGTCGACAGGCGATCGATTCGAGCCTGGACGGCTTCGCTGTTGGGCAGCGGGAGTTCGCGGACCATCGCGCGAAGGAACGCGTGCTTCTTTCCAATCGGCTCGACCATCGTGATCTGGGCATCAGGCCGTAGCAAGGCGAGCACGATTGCTGGAAAGCCACCGCCGCTCCCGACATCGAGCATTCGGAACGGGCCGTGCGGAAGATGGGCGAGAAGTGGCAGGGCGTCGGCGACATGCTCCGCCAGAATCGCCTCGATGGAGCCTGCACCGGTCAGTCGAATGCGTTGATTCCAGCTGTCGAGGCTCTCGGCGTAGCGACCGAGAGCCTCCAGCTGAGACTCCTGAATGGCGACGCCCGCCGCCGCGGCTCCCAACGAGCCCCGGATACCGCGGCTCACGGAGCGGACGTTCCCCGTGGAACACACGCACCGGACCGATCCAGCTGCGTGTGTTCCCCGTGGAACATGGGGCGAGTCTGCCCTATTCGTCGTCTTCCGAGGCTTGAGACGCCTTCTCGGCTTCCTCGTACTCGGCAGCCCCTTCCGGGACGACCAGCACCTGGCGATAGCGGCCTTCGCCTCGGCTCATCGTCGCCACGCCTTCGCTCTCGCGCAGCGCCATGTGGATGATGCGTCGATCGCGCGGGCTCATCGGCTCCAGGGCCACGGTGCGGCCCGTGTCCTGCGCTCGGTGAGCGGCGCGTTCGGCCACACGCTCGACGAAGTCGTCACGCCGGCCGCGATTGCCCTCGACATCGATGATGATGCGCTTGGGATCCTCATCGGTGCGGCTGGCAACCTGATTCGCGAGCAGCTGGATCGCATCCGGGGTTCGGCCATCGCCGGCTGTGAGGCCATTCGCTGCCGTTCCGGTCACCTGGTAGACGATGAACCTCTCCTCTTCGGTCTCCTTGACGATTCCGAAGGGGCCGAGCTCCATTCGCTCGATCACACCGAGGACGAACTCCCCGATCGGTCCAATCTCGCCCTCGGCCTCGCCCTTCGACGGGCCCAGATCCTCGAGCGGAGCTTCCGGCTCCGCAGCGGCCTGTTCACGGTCATCGTCCCGGTCCCGATCTCGGTCTCGGTCTCGGTCTCGGTCTCGACCGCCGCGACCGCGACCACCTCGGTCCCCGCGGTCACCACGATCCCGATCCCGGCCGCCGCGACCGCGATCGCGATCACCACGGTCACTCCGTCCGCGAGATTCACGCGGCCCACGATCGCGCGACCCACCGCCACCGCCATCAATGGTTCCAACGCTGGAACTCGGCTGGGCAACGACGAGCACCCGGCCACCAAGGCCTGAAACGCTTTCGCCGAACTCGGCAATCGTCAGATCCGCGCGGTCCATTCCGTAGTAGGGGGTGGCCTTCGCGATCGCTTCATTGGCGCTGTCGCCCAGGAACTCGTGGGCTTCGGATTTCGGGTCGTACATCTGCAGGTCTCCTTCGAGGTCGATTTACTTCGCGGCCACGGGTTTCTTGTCTCGGTTCGTCACCACCTGCTGACCGATTCCGATCAGTGTGCTGACAAACCAATACAAGACCAGGCCCGAAGCGAACTGGTAGAACATCACCGTGAACATCACGGGCATGATGGTCATCATCATTCGTTGCTGCGCCGGATCCATCGAACCCGACGGTGTGAGCTTCTGCTGTAGGAACATCGCCGCGCCCATCAAGATCGGAATCACGCGCACGGGCAGGTCGATCCCCGGGATGACGAATAACGCTTCCGGCTGCGAAAGGTCATCGATCCAACCGACAAAGGGTTGTTGGCGCAGTTGAATCGCGCTCTGCAACGCGAAATAGAACCCGATGAACACAGGGAATTGCAGCAGCATCGGGAAACAGCCCGACAACATCGAGAATGGACTGACGCCTTCCCTTTTGTACAGCGCCATCATCTCCTGGCTCTGTCGCTCGCGGTCGTCTTTGTACTTCGCCTGGATCTCTTTCATCATCGGCGAGATGTCGCTCATCCGCTTCATCGACTTCATCTGCCGCGCCATCAACGGCGCCATCAACAAGCGCACCATGATGGTGATCAGGATGATGGCTACCCCGTAGTTCGGAACGACGGAATACGCCGCTTCGAGCAGCCAGCCAAAGAAGCGTGTCAGCGACGGAAACCATCCCTTTTGGACAGCCTCATCGAGGTACGAACCGAACGCGTCGAGACGCGCCGTCTCCTTCGGTCCGAGGTAGATCCGGTACACGTAGTCGAGGCGCTGTCCCGGCGGCAGGTTCACCTCCTCGATGGTCAGCTCGGTGATCGCGGCGTCTTCGCCTAACGCGACGACGGATGCTGAAGCGCGTTCAGGCACCTCCGCTGCAATGGCCGCCAGGAAGTAGGTCGTATCCGCAGAGATCCAATCGACGTTGGCATAGGAATGGCTGCCTTCGATCCCACCGCCGCCGAATCCCAAGAAGGAACGGCTCGTCTTGATCGGAAGCAGCTCGACGTCGTCTTCGCTTCGAACACCGATCGAGAAGTTGGAGAAGTCGGCGCTCTCGCGAGCTCGCACCGGCCAACGAATTGCAAACTCCGGCCTCAGGTGTCGATCCGAGTCGTTCTCGACAGCGATCCGAAGCTGAATCTTGTACTCGTCCTCAGAGAACGTGTACGTCTTGCGAACCGTGACGCCTTCGTGCTCGAACGTGAAGACACGCGTGTGCGCATCCGGCTCGTCCAGGTGGTAGGGCGCCGCACTGAGATCACCGAAGCCGAGGCCCTCGAGAGGTGTCGCCAACGCACGCTCGCCTTCACCGAGCGTGGTCACCTCGACCTGGGGTGTGCCCTCCTGAGAGGGATCGTCGTATTGCTGGAGATCCCATCGAAGAAGCGCTCCACCGCGGGTCGAGAACTCTGCTTCGTAGAGTTCCGTACGAATCGTGGTTCGCGTCTCGGCGACCTGCACCGGCTTGAGAATCTGCTGTGGCGTTCCGGATGGTTTCGCCACATCCGGTGCCGTTACGCCAGGGGACTCGAACGTCTCACTGGGTTGGGATTCAAAATTCTCAGCTTCTTGGGGTGTTTCCACCTCAATTGGGTGTTCGGCGAGATACTGTTGCTTCTGCGCATACATGGCGAGGAGAAAATTACGATCCATGGCGTTTACCTCCGGCCGCGGGAACCGGGTCGAAGCCACCGGGATGGAAGGGGTGACAGCGTCCGATCCTGCGTACGGCCAGGACTGAGCCGCGCCACGGCCCATGTTCCCGAAGTGCGTGGATCGCGTATTCCGAGCAACTGGGCGCGAAGCGACAGGCCCCCCCGAGATGGGGAGACAAGGCGACCTGATAAACGCGTACCAGGAACGTCAGGATGCGCGAAATCCAGATTCTCATCGTGTCAGTTCCGCGAGTTCGCGAGCAATCTCTGCCCCGCTGCACTGAGCAGCTCCAGATCGCGCGATCACCACAAGATCACCCTCGGGGAGCATCTGTCGATTCCGGCGGAACCAATCCCGTACCCGACGCTTGACATGATTTCGAGCCACCGCATTTCCCACTTTTCGGCTCACTGCGAGACCTAGACGAACGCTGGCAGGTTCCCGGCCCTTGGCTCGCACCAGCACGAAATGACGCCCTGCACGGCGTTTACCAGTGCGCTGGACTCGTCGGAAATCCTTCGAGTTGCGCAGGCGGGAATCCCGCCGAAGGCGCTGGGAGCCCTCTCTTTGAATGGCATCGCTGTCCACGGAGAGGAGAGACCGTGGCCGCGGGTCTTGCCTACTTGGACGAGACGCCGACGGCTAGCCGCTTTCGGCCCTTGGCCCGGCGTCGCTTGATTACCGCCCGACCGCTCTTGGTCTTCATCCGAGCACGAAAGCCATGGGTACGAAGACGGCGGATACGGCTCGGCTGATAGGTTCGCTTCATAGTCTCGGGAGTTCCTGACCAGGTCCAGGGGGACCCAGAGAGCGCGGGATCCTACCCCTCGCCTTCCAGGAGCGCAATGGAGCCGGCCGCCGATCCAAACCGAGTTTCCATCGGCCTGAGACCGCTACGGAGTGGTATGATTCCCCCGCCGATCACCGAGGGGGTGAATCGACACGAGTTCCGGGGACGGACCATTGGCCAACAAAGCTGAAGGCCAGTAGAACCACC
>JAFDCZ010000180.1 GCA_019312665.1 Deltaproteobacteria bacterium
CCGGCCCCAGCTACCTCTACGAGCGATCGCGGGGCGGGGGGCGCTCAGCGCGGAAGTAAAAGCGGAGCCAGGCCGGAGAGTACGCGCCCCCGGACTGCGGGCTCGGCAAACCGGGTGCAGGCGCGTTCGACGGTCTGGTGAGCCATGGAGCGCTGGCCGCCCCCCGCCCCGCGATCCAACCCGAGAAGCGAAGCGGCCCTCCCGCCCGAGGCGCTAGAAGCGCTCGATGAAGTCCGCGTCCGAGTCCTCGGAGGCCGGCGCCGACTCCTCCTCGACCTTCTCGTCCGCACCCTCGTCGGCCTCGAAGTCGTCCCAGGTGCCGTCCGAAGTGGAGGCAATGCCGCGGAAGCGGAGCGCGAAATCGTCCGGGTTCGAGACGTGCTTCAAGGCTTCTTCGTACGTCACGAGTTCCTGCTTCACCAGGTGCATGAGCGACTGGTCGAAGGTCTGCATCCCGTAGGTGGTGAAGCCCTTGGCGATGGCGTCACTCAGCTCCTTGGTTCGTTCCTTGTCGCTGATGCATTCGCGCACCCGGGCGGTCGAGACCATCACCTCGAGCGCGGGCACACGGCCCTTGCCGTCCGCGCGGGGCACGAGGCGCTGGGAGACGACGGCCCGAAGAATCGCGCCGAGCTGTAGACGCACCTGCTTCTGCTGGTACGGCGGGAACACGGAGATGATGCGGTTGATCGTCTCCGTGGCGTCGAGGGTATGCAGCGTGCTCATCACCAGGTGGCCGGTCTCGGCGGCGGTAATGGCCGTCTCGATGGTCTCGAAGTCACGCATCTCACCGACCAGGATCACATCCGGATCCTGGCGAAGCGCGGCGCGCAGGGCGTTCGAGAAGCTCTGGGTATCGACGCCGATCTCGCGCTGATTCACGATCGAGCGCCGGTCACGGATCAGGAATTCGATCGGGTCCTCGATCGTGATGATATGCGACGTGCGGTTCGAGTTGATGTAGTCGATCATCGCAGCAAGCGTCGTCGACTTGCCCGAGCCCGTGGTCCCGGTGACGAGCACGAGCCCGCGATGCTCCATCGCGATCTTCTCGATCACCCGAGGCAGGAAGAGCTGCTCGATCGTCTTCACACCGAAAGGAATGACCCGGAAGACGATGCCAACCGTGCCCCGCTGCTGGAAGACGTTCACGCGAAAACGGCCGAGGCCGGGAATGCCGTAGGCCAGGTCGGCCTCGCGGTACTCTTCGAAGCGAGCCTTCTGCACCGGGTTCATGATCCCGGCCGCAACCTTCTGCATGTCGTCGGGAAGGATCCGCTCGCCGTTCTTCAACGGCACGAGCGCTCCGTCGACCCGGAACATGGGCGGCAGACCAGACTTCAGATGGATGTCCGAAGCGCCGCCCTTCAGGGCCACCTTGAGGATGTCATCGAGCTGAATGGACATTGGGCGCGGGGATCCTCTCCCGGATTCGCCGGGGGTCAGCTCGCGTTTCGACCGGTCCGGCCCGGGTCTTGAGAGGGAAGCCGCCCAAGGCACAGTGTCGTCGGGCAGGTCCGAAATTCCGGGAGGTTGGAGCGCTGGTTGCCTGCGCGTGGAGTCAGGCGATCCGGGCCTTGGCGTCTTCGAGGGCGGCAAGCAGGCCTGCCGGCTGAAACGGCTTGACGAGGAAGACCATGTCCTGGGGAAGCTCAGCGGCCGCTGGATCGGAACCGCCGTCTGGATAGCCGCTGACCACCACGATCGGGAGCCCCGGTGAGAGCTTGCGCAGCTCCTCGGCCAGTATCAAGCCACCCATCCGGGGCATCACGACGTCGGTCACCAGAGCGTCTGGCCCACCGGGAATCTTGCGGGCCTTCTCGAGGGCTTCCAACCCGTCGACCGCCTCGACCACCCGATGCCCGCCGGTTTCGAGCACCCTGCGGGCGAGCGAACGGACCATCTCTTCGTCCTCGACGAGCAGGACACAGAGCGGTTCGGAAACGATCGCGGCGGGTGCCAGCAAACGAGCGGCCTCTTGCTCCCGGGGGACCGCGACGGCAGCCGGAAGATAGATGCGGGCAACGGTCCCCTGCCCAGGCGTGCTCTCCAGCACGAATTCCCCGTGCCCCTGACGGGCCACCCCATGAACGATGGCCAGGCCGAGGCCTGTGCCTTGGGGCTTCGTGGTAAAGAAGGGCTCGGTGACCCGTTCGAGAATATCAGGCGACATCCCCCGACCCTCGTCACGGACTTCGAAGATCGCGTAGTCGCCGGCTTCGAGCGTAGGATGGTCGCCGGCTCGGAGCCGTGCACGGCGGGTTGCCAGCGCAATGCTTCCGCGAACCTGCGTGCACGCATCCCGGGCATTGAGCACCAGGTTCAAGAGCGCTTGTTCGAGCCGGCTCGGATCGGCCAGAACAGCAGGCACATCGGGATCGAGCTCCGTGCTCATGGGAACCGTCTCGCTGAGTGTTGCGCGAAGCATCGGCTCGAGATCCTCGACCATCTCGTTTGGAGCAAAGATGATCGGCGAATGCATGTCCCGGCGGCTGAACACGAGCAGCTGGCGTGTGAGTCGCGACGAGCGTTCGGCGGCATCTTCGATGGCCCGTGCGTTCTCCGCAAGAGGCCCCTCCAGTGCCTGGCTCAGGATTTCACTATGTCCCTGGATGACTGTCAGCATGTTGTTGAAATCGTGGGCGATCCCGCCGGCAAGAAGCCCGACCGCTTCCATTTTCTGCGCTTGCTGCAACTGCTCTTGCAGACGATGGCGCTCGGTCACATCGCGCACGGTCGCGAGCGCGCAGGTTTCACCGGCAAAGTCGATCAGGGAGGTCGAAGCCTGGACGATCCGCTCGGCACCATCGGCTCCCACCGTATGGAACTCCATTTCATTGGTCTCTCCCTCGGCGCTGAGCTTCCTTCCGAGATCTTGGATGACCTCGCTCGTCACACCCTCCGCGAATTCATGGATCGAACGACCAATCGCCTCCGAAGCTGCACCGATTCGCACCAGCTGGTTCCAGGCAGGGTTGCATTCGACGACCACCGCATCTCCGAGCCGGACGATGACCATCGCATCCGGGTGATCGTTGAACAGCCGGAAGAACCGCTCCTCACTCTCACGGCCCGCTTGCTCGGCCTGTACCCGTGTGATGGTCGCAGCCAGGATCTCGGCCATGAGCTGAAGCGCCGAGATCTCTTCGTCACTCCAGCGCTTCGCATAGTGGAAGGTATCGAAGCTCTGGTAGCCGATGGCGATCCCGCGGCTCCGAAAGGGAATCGAGAGCCATGAACGGACGCCTCGCTGGCCAAGAAACGTGCGCTCACCCTCGGCCTCGGGTGGAAGCTCGTCCAGCTCCGCGACCATCGTGATCTCGCCGGCCAGATATCGCTGGGTCGTCCAGGCGAACACCTCCCGGGCTTCGGCGAGAGTGACGTCGTTGAGAGGATCGGCCCCGAGACCGTCGTGCGCCCAGGTATAGGAGGCAACCTCCTGCCCCTTGGTATCGATCATCCGCAGGATCGAGCGCTCGGCACCGGCAAGCCGAGCGACCGTCCCGACGGCCTCGGCGAGCATCTGATCGTCGGCAACCCCGTGGACATCTTGCAATCGACGTGCGAGCTGCAAGAGGCCTGCCTGGAGTTCCTGGGCTGAGCGGGCTGAGTCGTTCGGCACGGTCGGAACTTAGGCCCCGCTGCCCTGCACGCCGTAGGAGTTTCCCCCTAGGAAAGCCGCCCCAACGAGCGCCGGCCCCAGTGTCGGATAGATCCGACCCGAGACCGACGCCGTGCCGAAATCGACGCGTTATTCGTCTGCCGAAGCGACCTCAGCCGGCGGCGCTGTTTGCCCCTCGGGCTTCGCCAGCACCTCGCGCTTCAGCCCCTTGGCGGCGTAGACCGCCTCGGCCAGCCGCTCCCGCGCATCCGGATTCTCCTTCATGAAGCGACGCGCGTTTTCCCGGCCCTGACCGATGCGCTCGTCATCGTAGGAGTACCAGGAGCCGCTCTTTTCCACGAGGCCGAGATCGACGCCGAGATCGAGCAGATCGCCTTCGAACGACACGCCCTCGTTGTAGAGGATGTCGAACTCCGCTTGGCGGAAAGGCGGCGCCACCTTGTTCTTCACCACCTTCACCCGGGTGCGGTTGCCCACCACCTCGTCGCCATCCTTGATGGCGGCGATTCGGCGCACATCCAGCCGGATCGAGGCGTAGAACTTCAGCGCGTTTCCGCCCGAGGTCGTTTCCGGGTTGCCGAACATGACGCCGATCTTCATGCGGATCTGGTTGATGAAGATCACCGTGGCACCGGATTTCGCGACCGTACCCGTGAGCTTGCGCAGCGCCTGGCTCATCAGCCGGGCCTGCAGGCCGACATGGGTATCTCCCATTTCGCCCTCGATCTCGGCCCGCGGCACCAACGCTGCCACCGAATCGATCACCACCAGATCGATGGCGCCTGAGCGCAGCAGCACGTCGGTAATCTCGAGAGCCTGCTCGCCGGTATCCGGCTGGGAAACCAGCAGATCCTCCACGCTCACACCGAGCCGCCGGGTGTAGTTGATATCGAGCGCGTGCTCGGCATCGACGAAGGCCGCCACCCCTCCGGCCCGCTGTACGGAGGCCACCGCGTGCAGGGCGAGGGTGGTCTTTCCACTCGACTCCGGGCCGTAGATCTCGACCACCCGGCCGCGCGGATAGCCGCCGATGCCGAGAGCCACATCCAGGCTTGCCGAGCCGGACGAGAAGGAGCCGATCTCCCGATTGACTGAGTCATCCGTCATGGACAGGATCGCCCCCTTGCCAAACTGCTTCTCGATGCTCGATACCGCCATGTCGATCGCTTTGCGTTTCGCTTCCGCGCCACGCGCCACTTTGACCTCGGGCTTCGGCGGTCCACTGTTCTTTGCCATGTTCATTTCTCCTATCCATGATTCTCAGGGTGAGAAAACTGTCTCAGGGTGAGAGCGAAACCGCTGCGGCGGGCATCTCCGAGCCGAGCGGACAACGTGTGAGCGCCTCGTAATGAGCGCCATCCCGGGCGAGATCGCTGCGGTAGAGCACGACCTCGGAAACCGTCCACGGTGCAGCCGGGGCGGAAACCTCCTCCAGCGCGGGGACACGCCGGTTGCGAATCCGCCCGAGCGTCAGGTGCGCGTGGAATCCGCGCGAATCGGGTTCGAAGCCGCTGGCCGAAGCCGCACGCTCGACGCAAGCGGCAAGCTCTGCCAATGGTCCCTCGGGTGCGAGCCCGAGCGCGACCACCTTCGCGCGACGACCCTTCGGGAACAGGAACGGCGCGCTCAGCGAGAGGGAAAAGGGCGTCACCTCCGCCACCACATCCGTCAGCCGCTCGCCGAGCTCCTGCAACTCTTCGGAAGCGACGTTGCCGAGGAAGCGCAAGGTGACGTGGTACCCCTCGGAGTGTGCCCACCGGACGCCTTCGCCCCCGGGTGAGCCCGCCAGATCGACGGCCAGCGCCGCGCAGCCGACACGTACCGGCTCGGGCAGCGGCACGGCAATGAAACTTCGCACGAGCGAGCCCTGACGACGGCCGAAGCTCATGACGCGGCTCCCGTGCCCTGGGAGGCAACCTGCGAGGCGGCCCGCGGCGCGAGCAGGTAGCGCGGCGCCGCACGCTCTTCACCGAGCAGGTGCCGCCGGATCCAATCCAGGGCGACCTGGGTCGTGATCACCCGGTGGCCCTCCCGACTGAGCGGAAACACGAAATCCTGGGCGACATCTTCAGCAGCGGTGGAAAGCGCGACCCAGACCAGGCCGACCGGCTTTTCATCACTGCCACCACCCGGCCCGGAAATGCCGGTGGTCGAGATCGCCAGATCGGCCCGAAAGCGCTCCCGCGCCCCCCGTGCCATCGCCAGGGCCACCGGCTCCGAGACGGCGCCGTGGGCCTCGAGCAACTCCGGCGAGACACCCAGGTGCGCCACTTTCGCTTCGTTCGCGTAGGCAACCACGCCTCCCTGGTAGGTGGCCGAGGAGCCGGGCACTGCGGTGAGCTTGGCGCCGATCAGCCCGCCGGTGCAGCTTTCCGCGGTGGCGATCCGCAGATCGCGCTCCACCAGCTCGCCGACGACGACCACCTCCATGGTCTGATCCTCACCCTCGCTGTACACCAGGGCGCCGAGCCGTTCGCGAATCGATGCGCATAGCTTCGCCAGCCGCTCGCCCGCCTCGGCCTCGTTGGCCCCCCGCGCAACCGGACGCAGGAGGTTGTCCGGGAAGGTGGTTCGAAAGCCAAGGCTCAGGTGCTCGTCCCGGGCGAGGTCCGCGAGCTCGTCCTCCAGGATCGACTCCCCGATCCCGAAAGTTCGGAGCATCGTGGAACGCACCACACTGCCCTGCCCCGCTGCTTCCGGCGCGCGCGCTGCGATCCTGGGGATCACCTGCTCATCCATCATCTGGTAGAGCTCTCGCGGTACGCCCGGCATGCAGAAGAAGAGCGTGTCCTCGGCTTCGAACAGGCAACCGGGCGCCGTACCCACCGGGTTGGGCAGCGCCTCCGAGCCTTCCGGGAGCCAGACCTGTTTGACGTTGCTCTCGGCCATCTTGCGGCCAAAGCGCTCGAAGAAGGCCTCGAGCGCCCGCAACGAGGGCTCGTGCAACTTCAGCTTCCGGCCGAAGGTCTCGGCCAGCACTTCGAGGGTGACATCATCTCGCGTCGGCCCGAGCCCGCCGGAGACAAGTACGACATCCGCACGACAGGCCGCGCGCAGGAACGCGTCGGTCATATCCGTCGGGGAGTCACAGACCGAGGCGTGGAATCGGGTGTGGACATCGATTCGCAGCAAGCGCTCGGAAAGGAACGACTTGTTCGAGTCGATGATCTCGCCGCGCAGCAGCTCGTCACCGATGGTCAGCACCTCGGCGATCATCCGACGCTCCCGGTAGCGAACAACGCCAAAGCCAGGACGAGAGCCGCAATCGCGCCAGCCACCACATCGTCCGCCATCACGCCAAAGCCCCCCGAGGTATGCCGCTCGACCCATCCCACGGGCCCCGGCTTGGCGATATCCAACACCCGGAATGCGACGAATCCGGTCACGAGCCAGAAAAATTCCTGACCTGCCTGCTCCGGACCGAACAGCATGCGCAGCGGAGCCAGGGTCAACAGCTGTCCGACCACCTCGTCGATCACGATGCGCCCATCATCCGTCCGCTCGAACACCGCCTCGCTCACGTCCGCCGACCAGACCCCCAGCGCGCAGAGCGCCAAACCGCTGGCCACCAGCAACCAGACAGGCATGGGCGAAAATAACACGAAAATCGCTACTGCAAAGGCAGAACCCCAGGTTCCGGGCGCCCAGGGCAGAAAACCCGCGCCCAGGCTCGTCGAAGCGGCAATCGCCACCCAGCGGACCGGGCCTTCAGGTGCAGATATCGGTGCCGCAGCGCTGGGCGCGTGGCCGTCGTGGGGTCCCATGGCTTGGATCCGGGACCGGAGAAGGGTGGGTCTCGCCTCAGGCGGGGGGAGCCGGGCGAATACGGAAGATACCATCGGCCGGAGCCAGCCGCCCTTCGGATGCGGATATGGCATTCCGGCAGGAGCTTCCTGCTCTCCGGATGCTCCGTACGAACCACTCCCTATCCTTCGAGCCGATCATGCCCACCACCCAACCTCGTAGTGCGCCCGAGCTGGTCTCGCTCCTGCTCGAGCTGGCGCGCGTCGTGAAGGCCCGCAGCTACTTCGCGCCGGGCGATCCGCGGCTGGGGCCGGTCTTCGAGCACACGCGCCGGGTGTGGGCCGCAGATCTACGACGCCACGGGCCCATCGAGCTGGCCATCGAGCCGGGCCGGCTCGAGCAGGGCGGAACGAGCGTGCCCATCGACGGGCGGCTGGCAGCACCACTTGCAGACTGGTCGGCCCGGGGCGTCTGGCGCCTGCGGGTCGAGCCGGAGGCGGATGCGGAGGCACTCGCTGGCCTCGTCGAAGTGCTGGCCCTGCCCGATGAGGTGCTCTCGCGAGAAGGCGGCGCCGGGCCCGCTCTCGCCCGTCGGGTACCCGACGGAGTGAGCATCGAAATGCCCGCGGATGCTCCGGGGCTCCCCGTCCCGAAGCGGCCGATCCTTTCCGAGGAAACACCTGCGCTGCGGCCGCTTCCGCCCGTGCATGTGGAGCCTGAGCCTGAGGACGACGCTCCCACCCTCGAGAACATTCGGGAGCCTACGGGCGAGCCCACGGATCCGATTTCGGGGCAGCCCGACGAAGAAGGGTTCGCGAGCGACACGGAACAGATTCTCCCCGAGCCAGCGAGGGCACCGTCCGGAAGCAGGGGAACGGGGGATGAGGAAACCCAGCCCGTCGCCTTGCCGCTTGGCGAGAGCAGCGGCGACACCATGCGCTCTGGCTCGGGCATGCCTCCGCCGAGTGACACCGCCGCCACCTTGTTGCGCGAGATCGAGGGCTCGGCCGGAGGCGGCGCCTACGGCGAACTGGTCGATGGTCTCGTCCGGCTCGTCGAGAACGAGGCCGATGGCCTCGGACTGGCAGCAACACTCCGCATCCTGGCTGCGTTGGCCGCCGAATGCGATGCGAAACGCGCGGACCAGGACCAGGAGATCGCCCGGACGGCCCTTCGCCGGCTCACGGCAGGCGAACGGCTCGATGCCGTGATCGACCGTGCTGCCGATGGCGGCGCCGATGCAGAGCGGGCCGCCA
>JAFDCZ010000181.1 GCA_019312665.1 Deltaproteobacteria bacterium
GTTGCGTCTAGAGGGCTCGCATCTTGGTGATGTGCTCGCCGAGGATGAGGGTGTGGATGTCGTGGGTGCCCTCGTAGGTTCGCACGGTCTCCAGGTTCACCATGTGGCGCATGGCCTGATAGTCATCGACGATGCCGTTGGCGCCGAGCAGGTCGCGCGAGACACGTGCTACCTGCAAGGCGATATCGACGTTGTTGCGCTTCGCCATCGAGACCATGGTGTGGTGGAGCTTGCCCTCATCCTTGAGCCGGCCGAGGCGGTGGGCCAGCAGCTGGGCCTTGGTGATCTCGGTGAACATGTCGGCGAGCTTGGCCTGGGTGAGCTGCTTGGAGGCCAACGGGCCGCCCTGGACGATGCGCTCGCGGCTGTATTCGACGACTTCGTCGAAGCACGCCATGGCCGCGCCAATCACGCCCCAGGCGATGCCATAGCGTGCCTGGGTGAGGCATGAGAGGGGCCCCTTCATGCCCTTGGCTTCCGGCAGCCGGTTCTCTTCGGAGAGTTCCACGTCTTGCAGGAAGAGTTCGGACGTGACCGAGCCGCGCAGGGAGAACTTGCCTTTGATGTCCCGGGCTTCGAAGCCGGGTGTGCCCCGGTCGATCAGGAAGCCGCGTACGCCCTCCTCGGTTTGCGCCCAGACGATCGATACATGGGCCAGGCTTCCGTTCGTGATCCAGCGTTTCGTCCCGTTGAGGATCCAACCGTCCCCTTTCCGTACGGCCTTGGTGCGCATGCCCTGGGCGAAGCTTCCGAAATCCGGTTCGGTCAGGCCGAAGCAGCCGATCGATTCACCGGCCGCCATGGCCGGCAGGTACTTTTCCTTCTGGGCTTCCGAACCGAACGCATGGATGGGATACATGCAGAGCGAACCCTGCACCGACGCGAACGAACGCAGGCCCGAATCGCCGCGCTCGAGCTCCTGCATCACCAGCCCGTAACCCACATTGCTCATGCCGGCGCAGCCGTAGCCGTGGAGGTTCGCTCCGAACAGGCCAAGCTCGGCGATTCCCGGCACGAGCTCCATGGGGAAGGAGCCATCCTTGCGGACGTGCTCCTGGATCACCGGCATGAACTCCTGGGTGACCCAGTTCCGCACGGTGTCTCGCGCGAGAATCTCCTCGTCGGCGAGCTCCTCGTCGAGAAGCATGAAATCGACACCTTCGAACATGGAAACCTCCGGCCCAAAAAGGACAGCCAGGGTAGCGCGCTCTGAACACAACAAAGGCCCGACGGTGTTGCCGCCGGGCCTTTCACTTCCCTCGAGGGGAAGGTCGGTCGAAGCGTCGGCTACGCGGCCGCGCTTCGCTCGAGCTCGCGGACCTTGCGCTGGAGTGCCTTCACCTGGCGCTCGAGCTTGGTCACTTCGCCCTGGCTGGCGATTCGCATCGTCTCGAGCACAGCGTCGACACCGTCTTCGATCACCTGGTTCGTGTCCTTGCGGATCTCCTCGACCTTCTTGAAGGCGCGGCTGCTCTCGAGATCCTTGCGGAAGCGGTCGGCCCGCTTCTCGAGATCCTTGCGCTGCTTCTCGGCACGCTTGACCCACTCGTTCTTGCGCAGTTCGGTGCGGAACTTCTTGAGGCGGCGCTCGGCGTTCCTTTCGAACCTTCTTCGATGAGGTTGTTGCTCTTGGATCGTGCTCGCTTGGTTGCCATGTCGTTTTCTCCTGTCCCGGCAGGTTTGGGGCCCTTTGCTGGGCTCGGGGGCCGGGCGGCTAGAAGCCTTGATGAAGCAAACTTAGACACAGTGCGTCAACGCGTCAAGTCACGGCAAAACAAAAAATTTTACAAACAAAATCAGATAGTTACGTATGACGCGTCGCATCAGCTCGACGCAGCGCATCACCAGCGAACGACGGCACTGCCCCAGCTGAAGCCCGAGCCGAAGCCGGTCATGGAGACCAGATCTCCTCGCTTCAGGATGCCCTCCCGCTCGGCCTCGGCCAGCAGGATGGGAATGGAGGCGGCCGAGCAATTGCCGTAGCGCTGGATGTTGTTCCGCAGCTTCTCGGCCGGAATCTCCAGGTGGTTCGCCACGTACTCGTTGATCCGAAGATTGGCCTGATGAAAGAGGAAGAGCGCCACGTCGTCGATTTTCACGCTGGCCGCGTCGAGGGTCTCGCGAAGCACCTGGGGCATGCGGGTGACCGCATGCTTGAAGACGAACTTGCCCTGCATGCTCGGAAAGTGGGCACCTCGATCCATCATCTCCTGGGTGATTCGCCCCGGAAGTCCTGTGCCCGGCGCTTCGACCCACAGCTTCTTGGCGTACTTCCCCTCGGCGTGCAGGCGCACTTCGAGAATGTCCGAGCGGTCGTCCTCGTCGGTATTGGCCTCGACGATCACTGCGCCGGCACCGTCGCCAAACAACACGGTGACGTCGCGCCCCTCGGTAGAAAAATCGAGGCCGGTCGAATGCACTTCGCAGCCCACCACCATGACGCGCTGGTACTGGCCCGAGGCCACCAGACTACGTGCCACCATCAGGCTGTAGAGGAACCCGGTGCACTGCGCGCGGAGGTCGAAGCACGGCAGGGTGCCTCCGAACCTCTCCTGCAGGAAGAACGAGGTGCCCGGGAAATCGGCCTGGGACGACAGCGTCGCCAGTACGATGCAATCGATCTGGTCCGCGTCGAGCTCCGCAGCTTCCAGCGCCTGCCGGCATGCCGCTTCGGCCAGATCGGCCGGCAGTTGGCCCTCGCTGACGTAGCGACGCTCGACGATTCCAGAGCGCTGACGGATCCACTCGTCGCTCGTGTCCATGAGCTCTTCGAGATCCTTGTTCGTCACGACGCGATCCGGGACGTACATCCCTGTCCCCGTAATCTTCGTACGAATCGTCATCTTTTCCCCCCGCGAGCCATGTATGGCTCATCCAGTTCGACCGCAATCGGTACGGCCATGATCTCTTCCGCCTGCTCCAACAGCTCGGCCAGCCCCGTGCGATGCAGCGCGGAAATCGGCACCGCGTCGTACTTCGTGGCCAGCTGCGCACCGTCGCCGGCCGGGAGCCGATCGATCTTGTTGAAGATGAGCAGCTCCGGTGTCTTGTCGAGGCCGATGTCGGCGAGAATGCCACGCACGGCTTTCATGTGTCGCTCGATATCCGGATTCGAAGCATCGACCACGTGCAGGAAGAGCTTCGCCTCGCGCAGTTCCTCGAGAGTGGCCTTGAAGGCGGCGACCAGGTCCGGCGGCAGATCCCGGATGAAGCCCACCGTATCGGTGATGATGACTTCCTGGTCGCGCGGGAAGCGCAGACGCCGGGAGGCCGGATCGAGGGTCGCGAACATCTTGTCCTCGATGTGCACGTCCTTCTGCGTCAGGGCCCGAAGCAGCGTGCTCTTGCCGGCATTCGTGTAGCCGACGATCGAGAGAACGGGCAGGCCGCGCCGCGTGCGCCGGGAACGGCGGTGTTCGCGCTGGCGCTGGAGGCTCTTCAAATCGCGCTCCAGCCGGGCGACCCGTTCGCGGACGCGCCGTCGGTCGATCTCGAGCTTCTGCTCGCCCGGGCCACGCCCGCCGATCCCGCCACCGAGCCTCGAGAGCGACGTATCCCGTTGGGTGAGCCGCGGCAGGACGTATTTCAGCTGCGCCAGCTCGACCTGCAGCTTGCCGTCCCGGGTCTTGGCGTGCTGGGCGAAGATGTCGAGAATCAGCTGGGTGCGGTCGATGACCCGAAGCTCGAGCCGATCGGCCAGGTTCCTGGCCTGGGCCGCGGTGAGATTGTCGTCGAAGATCACCAGGTCGACGTCGGATTGGAAGCAGCGGATCAACAGATCCTGCAGCTTGCCGGCGCCGACGACGGTCTTCGGATCCGGTCGCCCTCGGTTCTGCACCATCACGTCGATGACCTCGACGCCGGCCGAGCGTGCAAGCTCGCACAGCTCTTCCGTCGAGTAGTCGGTGTCCTCACTGGAGCGCCCGGCGGTGACGACGACCAGGATGGCGCGCTCTCCATCGCCCACCGTGCGGGTCTGCGAGGTCCGCGCCAGCTCTTCTTCCAGCGCTCGAATCCAATCCTGGAAATCGAGATCGAGCCGGGCCGGTACCGCCGGATCGAGTTCCTGGATGCCTGTGCCCTCGTCGTTCTCGGGCATCAGAGCGGCGGTGTACGCCAGGCCGGGTAGCCCGTCCTGCTGGGCTTGGATGCTGATCATGGCGTCGAAGCGCAGCACCGCGAGGTCGGTCAGGTCATCGCGCGTGAGACCTTCTGAGCCGAGATGGGTGTGAATGCAGCGCAGGCCGCGCAGTCGCCCGGAACCGGCGCGCATCCGGCCCCACTCCGGCATCTCGATGCTCGTGGGCGCACCGACCATCACGTGCGTCACATCGCCCCGGCGATCGACGAGCACACCGGTCTGGCGCCGGATCTCGCGGGAGAGTTCGGTCAGTTCGCGGGCCAGTTCTTGGCTCACCAGACGGTCGGCGGGGACGCTTCGTCGTCCCAGACGCTCGAGCCGCTTCACCTGGTTGGCCTTCAGGCCGTGGGTGTTACCGAAGACGCGGATGGAATTTCCTCGGGAGGGCTGCTGCGGGAAGTCGCGCAGAGGGTAAGAGAGGGTTTTCCAGCCCGCCATTCCATCCCCGCGGGGACAGGGGCACTGCCGGGTTCGGAATCGAGGATTACCCTCCCGGGTCCGTCTGCCGAAACAGGCAGGGCGGTCCGGCCAGCCGGCCGCGCGACCGCATCAACTCCATCGGAACGGCGACCGCATCGACTCCATCGGAACGAGAGGGAGACAGGGCCCATGCCCGAATCGGACGGAAATCTTGCTGTGCTGGTGCTGGCCGCCGGCAAGGGCACGCGCATGAAGTCGGCTCGGAGCAAGGTGCTTCACGAAGTCGCCGGGCGGCCGATGCTCGACTACCCGCTTGGCGTGGCCGAGGCCCTGGCCCCCGAGCACCTGATTGCGGTGATCGGCCGCGATGCCGAGAAAGTGGAAGAAGCCTTCGCGGGCCGCGCCACGTTCGTGCTGCAGGCGGAGCAACGGGGCACCGCCCATGCCGTGCAGACCGCCATGCCGCTGCTGGGCGATTTCCATGGAGACGTCCTGATCCTCTACGGCGATACACCTCTGCTTCGCGCCGAGAGCATCGCCCGCATGGTCGAGCTGAAAGAGGAAACCGGCTCGCCCCTGGCGATGCTCACCTCTCCGGAGCCACTCCCCGGGCTGATCGTTCGCAATGCGGAAGGCAAGGTCGAGCGCATCGTCGAGATCACCGACGCCACGCCCGAGGAGCTGAAGATCCAGGAGGGCAACACCGGCGTCTATCTGGTGGATTCGGAGTTCCTGGCCAAGGCGCTCTCTCAGCTCGATGATCGCAATGAGCAAGGCGAGTTGTATCTGACCGATATCGTCGCGGTGGCGCGCTCCGCGGGGCATTCCGTCGAAGCGCTGTGCCTCGAAGATGCCGATGAAGCCATGGGCGTGAACGACAGGGCCCAGCTTGCCCGGGCCTCGGCCGTGCAGCGTCGCCGCAATGCGGAGCGCTTGATGGCGGGTGGTGTCACCTTCATCGATCCAGATGCAAGCTATGTCGATACGGGCGTTGAAATTGGCGCGGATACGCTGATCGAGCCTGGTGTCGTCATCACCGGTCCGACGACGATCGGCGCGGATTGTCACATCAAGCCCCATTGCGTGATCGAATCGAGCCGCATCGGCGACGCGTGTGTGATCGGACCGAGCGCCCATGTGCGGCCGGGCTCCACCCTGGCCAAGGGAGTGCGCCTCGGCAACTACGTCGAAGTCAAGAACAGCGATCTTGGCGAGGGCGTGAAGGCCGACCATCTTTCCTATATCGGGGATGCGGACGTCGGTGCCGGCTCTGCGTTCGGCTGCGGGTCGATCACCGTCAACTATGACTGGACGGACAAGCATCGGACGACGGTGGGCGAGAGGGTGCGCATCGGCTGCAACGTCAATTTGGTCGCGCCGCTCACGCTCGAGGACGATGCTTTCGTGGCTGCGGGTACGACCGTGACGAAGAACGTGGCGACCGACACGCTGGCCGTGTCGACAGGGCGTCAGCGGAATCTGGACGGCTGGGGCGCGCGCCGCCGCACCAAGCTGGGAACCAAAGACAAGGATTAGGGTTCGGATCGCAGTTCGCCTCTGGAAGCCATCCGGCTTCTAGAGGGCCGAGTCGCGAGATCGGAGTGAGGGAGCCGCCATGTGTGGAATCGTCGGTTATGTCGGATCGGATCGAAGCGCCCAGGAGGTGCTGATCGATGGCCTTCGCCGCCTCGAATACCGCGGTTACGATTCCGCGGGTGTCGCCATCTTCGACGGAAAGCAGCTCGCCGTGCGCCGGGCGGTCGGCAAGCTGGTGAACCTCGATACGGCGCTTCGCGAGGAGCCCCTGGCGGGCTCGGTCGGCATCGGCCACACGCGCTGGGCCACCCATGGCAAGCCTTCCGAGGCCAACGCCCACCCCCATCGCGCCGGCTCAGTGGCGGTCGTTCACAACGGAATCGTCGAGAACTACCAGGCGTTGCGCGACGCACTCAAGGCTGAGGGCCGCGAGATCCTCTCGGATACGGATACCGAGGTCATCGCTCACCTGATCGATCAGCGCGTGGAAGCGGGCAGCGATCTCTTGACCGCCGTGCGCGAGGCCACGGCGAAGCTCGTCGGCTCCTACGCCCTCGGTGTGGTCTCGACCGCAGATCCGGATTCGGTCGTCGTGGCGAAGAATGGCGGCAGCCCGATCATCCTCGGCGTCGGCCAGGGGGAGTCGTTCCTGGCCAGCGACATCCCGGCCATCCTTCCCTACACGCGAGAGATGATCTTCCTGGAGGACGCGGAGTTTGCCGTGCTCTCCCGCGAGGGTGTGCAGGTGGTCGATGCCCAGGGGCATCTCGTCGAGCGCGAGCCCAAGCGCATCGCCTGGGATCCGGTTTCGGCGGAGAAGGGCGGCTTCGATCACTTCATGCAGAAGGAGATCTTCGAGCAGCCCCGCGCGATTCGCGACACGATCGGCACCCGCGTCGGAGACGATCTCGAGATCGATCTCGACGGGATCGACCTTTCCCCGGACAAGGTCAAGAAGATCGAGCGCGTCGTGCTGGTCGCCTGCGGAACCGCCTACTATGCGTCGTTGATCGGCAAATACCTGATCGAGCAGATCGCCGGAATCCCCGCCGAGGTCGATCTGGCCAGCGAGTATCGCTACCGCAGGCCGATCATCGACCAGAATTGCTTGATGGTGCCCGTCTCCCAATCCGGAGAGACCGCCGATACCTTGGCAGCGCTTCGCGAGGGCAAGGAGCGCGGCGCCTGGGTCCTCTCCGTTTGCAATACCCGCGAGTCGACGATCGCCCGGGAGAGCCACGACGTGCTCTACACCCGGGCGGGGCCTGAAATCGGCGTTGCTTCGACGAAATGCTTCACGACCCAGTTCGTTGCGCTGTACCTGCTGGCCCTGAAGCTCGGGATTTCCCGGAAGACGCTCAGTGGCGAGAAGCTCGAGGCTGCGATCGACGAGCTTCGTCGGCTACCTCGAATCGTCGAAGAGACGCTTCAGCTCGACGATCAGATCAAGGCTGTCGCGCAGCGCTACTTCCGCGCGACCAACTTCCTGTTCCTGGGTCGCGGTGTCATGTACCCGGTTGCTCTCGAGGGCGCGCTGAAGCTCAAAGAGATCTCCTACATCCATGCCGAGGGTTATGCCGCCGGCGAGATGAAGCATGGCCCGATCGCATTGATCGACGAGAACATGCCCGTGGTCGTGATGGCGAATCAGGGCTCGGTGTACGAGAAGGTGATGTCGAACCTCGACCAGGTGCGCGCCCGAGATGGCCAGGTGATCGCCATCGCTTCGGTTGGCGACGACGCCATCGACGCGAAGGCCGATGCCGTGATCCGCATCCCGGAGCTCGGCGACTACCTGACGGCGCTGATCGCGACGATTCCTGTTCAGCTGCTCGCCTATCATATCGCGACGCTGAAAGGCACCGACGTCGACCAGCCACGAAACCTGGCCAAGAGCGTCACCGTCGAGTAACTCCTGCTCATGAAGCGGCGGCGCAACACGACGAAGGCGTTGTGCGCCGGGTGGGTGGCCCTTGCCATCACTTCGGTGCTGGCGTGCGAGCAGCCCGAGCCGTTGGCCCCGGAGATCCGGCCGCCGGAGACCGAGGTTGCGCCGGGGCTGCCGCCGGACGCGTCATTCAACGCCCGCCCGGATATCGTTGCCGAGCTGCGTCGGGATCTCGCAGCCACGCGTCACCCCTCGGATGGCGGAGGGGCGGCCCGGTGGGATTGGGGTGGAGGCGAAGCGCCGACCCTGGCGGCCGGCGAGAGCGCGAAGTTCCCGATCGTCTTCACGGCCGGTCGCCACGGCATCCAGGAGGGCGGGCTGCTCTTCCTGATGGTGCCTCCGTTCTGGGGCTGGAGCGGCATTGCTCTCCCGGGCTTCACCGAGGTCGAGACCAGCGTGCCAGGCCTCCAATTGGAGCCCCGTGTCCTCGATCGCCAGCTGCTGGCGGTGGCTCTCCGCGGGCGCGGACTCGAAGCCGGCGAGCAGGTGCGTCTCGTATACGGGGCCGGGGCGGCCGGCGCTCGGGTGGACCGGTTTGCCGAACGGGATGCGCCCTTTCAACTCGCAGTGGATGGCGATGGCGACGGGGTGCGGCGGTTGCTCGCCGAGCCGCTGCGGGTCGACATTGCCGCCGGCCCCGCAGCCCGCCTGGTTGCGCTGGTGCCGAGTGTGGTTCGGCCCGGAGAGGACGTAGAGCTTCGGGTTGCCGTCCTCGACGCTGAGGGGAATGCCGGTGGCCCGCTGGGCCGCGATCCGTTCCACGTACTCGTTGCGTCGCCGCAGGGCTTCCCGGAGCTCGGTCCGATCCAGGTAGGAGAGGACGGGGTGGCCGTCGTAGCTTTTCGAGCACCGGAAGCGGGTGGGGGGCGTTTCCAGGTGCAGGCGGCGCATGAAGCTTCCATGGCCAGCGCCTCGAACCCGATCCAGGTCGACGCCAGCGCGGCCCGCCCGCTCTGGGCGGATCTCCACGGCCATTCGCATCTCTCCGACGGCACCGGCACCCCGGACGATTTCTATCGCTACGCCAGGGATGTTGCAGCCCTCGACGTGGCAGCGCTGACGGACCACGACCACTGGGGCCTGCCGTTTCTCGATGCCAGCCCGCCGGCCTGGCAGAAGGTCCGCGATGCCGTGCAGCGTTACCACGCGCCGGGCCGCTTCGTGACGTTGCTCGGTTTCGAGTGGACGAGCTGGCTCTACGGGCACCGCCACGTGCTGTACTTCGACGGCGACGGCGAGGTGATCAGTTCCCTCGACGAGGCCACGGATCATCCCCAGGAGCTGTGGAATGCGTTGCGCGGGCGGGAGGCCCTGACCTTCGCCCACCACCCGGCGGGCGACCCGATTGCCGTGGCCTGGGAGATCCGGCCGGATCCGGTGCTCGAACCGGTGACCGAGATCGTTTCGGTGCATGGCAGCAGCGAGATGGCGCGCACGCCCGGGCCTGTACGTGGTGGCCGTGAGGGGTCGTTCACGGTCGATGCCCTGGCGCGTGGCTACCGGCTGGGCTTCGTCGGCAGCGGGGACAGCCACGATGGGCACCCTGGCCTGACCCACCTGGCGTCGGGCAGTGGCGGGCTGGCCGCGATCTTCGCTGAGGATCGGACCCGCGCCTCGGTGCTGGCTGCACTCCGCGCTCGGCGCAGCTACGCGACGAACGGTCCGCGGATCCTGCTTCACGTTCGTTTGGACGGCCATCCGATGGGCAGCGCGGTTGCAGCCGGATCCGAACACCGTTTCGAGATCGAGGTGGCAGGGACCGGGCCGATCGAAGCGATCGACGTGATTCAGGGCGGCGAGCTCGTGGCGTCGTTCGAAGGAAAGGGAGAGCTCGCCCTGGCCGTGGAGACCTCGTTGAAAGATCCGCCGCCCGGAAGCTACGCCTACGTGCGGATCCGCCAACGAGATGGCGGCGCCGCTTGGAGCAGCCCCTTCTTCTTCACTGCAGATTGATTGCTACCTTGCACCGGTTCCCCGCTCCCTTCTTCCTCTGAGAGTGAAGCCCTTGCTCGCTGAATCCCTCGTCGAGGGCCTGAATCCGGAGCAGCGCGCGGCCATCGAATGCACCGAGGGCCCGTTGCTCGTGCTGGCGGGCGCTGGCAGTGGCAAGACCCGGGTGTTGACCCACCGCATCGCCTACCTGATCGGCGCTTGTGGTATTCCGCCGGAAGGCATCCTCGCGGTGACCTTCACGAACAAGGCCGCGGGCGAGATGCGGGGTCGTGTGGAGAAGTTGCTCGGCCCCGAGGCCCAGGGGCTTTGGCTCTCGACCTTCCACTCTACGTGCGTGCGCATCCTGCGCCGGGAAATCGGTCAGCTGGGCCGCGAGCGCGGCTTCGTCATCTACGACCAGTCCGACGCATTGGGCGTCGTCAAAGAAGCGATGCGCCGCCATTCCCTCGACCCGAAGACCCAGGATGCCAAGCGGCTCAGCTGGAGCATCGACCAGTGGAAGAACGCAGGCTGGCTTCCGGCAGAAGCGGCCGAGAAGGCGAATGATCTCGACGCGGAACACAGCGCGGAGATCTACGCCACCTATCAGAAGCTCCTGGCCGAGGCGAACGCGCTGGATTTCGGCGATCTGCTCTTGCTGACCGTCGAGCTCTTCGAGCGCTACCCGGATGTCCTGCGCCACTACCAGGAGCGCTGGCAGTACGTGATGGTGGACGAGTACCAGGACACCAACAGGGTGCAGTACCAGCTCGTGCAGCAGCTGGTCGGGCCCCATCGCAACCTCTGCGTCGTTGGCGATCCGGATCAATCGGTCTACGGATGGCGCGGCGCGGACATTCGCAACATCCTCGATTTCGAACGCGATTTTCCCGACGCTCAGGTGGTGAAGCTCGAACGCAACTACCGTTCGACGCAACGCATCCTGGCCGGTGCCGATGCGGTGGTGGACAACAACCCGGATCGTCCGGCCAAGAAGATGATCGCCGAGGGTGGTGAGGGCGATCGGATCATCCTCTATCAGGCACGCGACGAGCGGGACGAGGCGGCCCACGTCGTGCGCCGGATTCTCGAAGGCGTGAAGGATGGGGATCGTGCCTACGGCCAGCACGCGGTCTTCTACCGAACGAATGCACAATCCCGGCCCGTCGAAGAAGAACTCCTCAAATACGACGTGCCCTACGTGGTCGTGGGTGGCGTGCGCTTCTATGACCGTGCCGAGGTGAAGGACGCGCTCTCGTATCTGAGGCTGGCCCAGAACCCCCGCGACGACATGGCGCTGCGCAGGATCGTGAACCGGCCGGCCCGGGGAATCGGCAAGACGACGATCGACAGGGCGGCAGTGCTCGCGCAGGAGCGCACGACATCCCTGCTCGAGGGTCTGCGCGCCTACGCCGAGGGCTCCGGTGGGCGCGTGCGCGCGAAGGTGGCCGAGTTCCTGACCCTCGTGAACAACCTGGCCGAGGGGTTGCCCCATTGGGAGCCGGCTGACGCGATTTCCGCCGTACTCGACCAGACCGGCTATCTGCGCGCGCTGGAGAAGGAGGCCACCCCCGAGGCTGAGAGCCGGGTCGAGAACCTGCGTGAGCTGATTGCTTCCGCCGAAGATTTCGAGGCCGCCAATCGAGGGCCCGAGGACGAGGGCCGCAGCCTGGTCGAACTCTTCCTGGATCAGGTCGCACTGGTTTCGGATCTCGATTCTGCCGAGATGCGCGATGATCGTGTTTCGTTGATGACCGTCCATTCGGCAAAGGGTCTCGAGTTTCCCGTGGTCTTCGTGCTCGGCATGGAAGAGGGCGTGTTCCCTCATCAGGGCTCGATGCGCGACGAGCGGGCGATCGAGGAGGAACGCAGGCTTTGTTATGTGGCGATGACGCGCGCCATGGAGGAGCTGACCCTCGTCCACGCTCTGGAGCGGCGGCGGTTCGGGACGCGCACGTTCGGAACGGTTTCCCGATTCCTTCGCGAAGTGCCCCAGGATCTGGTGGAGGAGATCGGCGCGCCGGTCGCGACGCGCTCGTGGGAAAGCGAAGGGCGCGGCTATGATTACTCCTACGACCAGAGCGCACCGGAAGAAGGCGAGGCCAGTGGCTCGGGTGCGGCCGTGGGCGGGAAGGTGCGCCATCCGGTCTTCGGCGTCGGAACGATCCAGGCGGTGATGGGCCGAGGCCCCGGACAGAAGCTGCGCATCCGTTTCGATCACGCTGGCGTGAAGACGGTCGTCGTGCGTTACGCCAACCTCGAGCCGGCTTGACATGAGCGGCCCGATCGATCGCCTTCGGCAGATGCGTCGTCTCGCAGCGAGCATGCGAGTGCAGTTGGAGGCTGCGGTCTTGCGGGCGGGGCTCGTGGCGGAGCTGTTCCAGGCGCTGGCCGACGAGCCGATGACGGCGGCCGAGCTTGCCGAAGCCAAGCAGGCGCCCCTCGACCTGATCGCTGCATGGTTGCGAGCAGCCCATGCCCATGGGCTGCTTCTTCGCCGTGAGGGGCGTTTCCGCCCGGTTCCCTATGTCCACTGGCTCCTGGAAGGCCCCGATGCCGAACCCGCTCGTGCGATGCTCGACCAGACGGCGCTCACCTATGTCCCGCTGCAAGCTCGTCTCCCGGCTCTTCTCCAGGGGGAGGCTCGCCCGATCTTCGGCACGGATCCGGAGGAGGCCATTCGGGTTGCCGTTGGCTCACGGGTGACCGAAGGGGCTGCCCTTTCGGTGCTTCGCAGGCTTCCGGGGGTTCGCGATGCGCGCCGGATTCTCGATGTCGGCTGTGGTGCCGGCAGCTACCTGGCGGATCTTCTCGTCCGCTTTCGGGATGCCCTGGGTACCGGGGTCGAGCTGGATCCGGCCGTGGTCGAGAAGGCGCGCGAACGCCTGCATGCGGCGGAGGTGTTCCGCCGTTGCGAGATTCTCGACGGCGATTTCATGGAGCTGTCGCTCCCACGGAACGCCTTCGATCTGGTTCTGTTGAACAACAATCTGCACTACTTCGATACCGAGGGACGCGTAGCCCTGTTCGAACGGGTGCATGGTTGCCTCGCCGACGGCGGTACGCTGGCGATCCAGACTCCCCTGGTCAGTAGTTCCGTGGCGGCTCGCGCGCTCGGAGCCCGCGCCACCATGGCCACGTTCGATCTCTTCCTTCGCGCCCACGAGAACCTCTACGGTCTCCCGGTACTGGCAGAGCTCGCAGCCCAACTGCGCGACGCGGGTTTCGTCAAGGTGGGTGATCGCGGGGTCGCACCGGGTGGGCTCGCCCGGTACATATGGGCCAGGAAGACGGGCACGCGGTAGATGCGAAGGGACTGGTTCGAGGCGAACCGGAACCTCTGGAACGACCGGGTTCCGATCCACGTGGGAAGTGATTTCTACGGCGTGGACGGGTTCAAGGCCGGCGGAGAGATCCTGCACGCCTACGAGCTCGAGGAAGTCGGCCCCCTCGAGGGCAAAGGTCTCGTGCATCTCCAATGCCATTTCGGAATGGACACACTGGCCTGCGCTCGACGCGGAGCCCGTGTCACAGGCCTCGATCTCTCGGAAGCGGGCATCGCGGCGGCGCAGAAGCTGGCAGCCGAAATGGAGATCCCCGCCCGATTCGTCGTTGCGAACGTGTACGAAGCGGTCGAGGCGCTTGGTGAGACCTACGACGTCGTCTATACCGGCCGCGGTGCGCTCAACTGGCTACCGGATGTCAGCCGCTGGGCAAAGGTCGTCCACGCACTTCTTCGGCCCGGTGGCTTCCTCTACCTGAACGAGTTCCATCCGGTGACCGACATGATGGCCGACGACTCGTTCGAGATCGAGTACGACTACTTCGGCCGCCCCGAGGGCTACTTCTTCGATGACGGTCTCACGTATACGGAAGCCGGCGGCGAACGGACGGAGCACAAGGATTCCTACGAGTGGATCCATCCCACGAGCGCCGTGATCACGGCGCTGCTCGATGTCGGGCTCCGGATCGAACTCTTTCGCGAGCACGAGTTCTCTGTCTTTGGGCGGTTCCCGTTTCTCGAACTGGAGACGGATGGGAGTCGGCGTATCTACCGGATGCCCGAAGGCAAGCCGCGGCTTCCGTTCATGTACTCGATTCGCGCGCGGAAGTAGGGCCCTTCAGCTCGACCGCGTTTCCGTCCGGGTCGCGGATGTACATCGAGGGCCCGCTCCCCTCGGCACCATAACGTTCGGAAACCTCGCCGGGTTCGACGCTGTGGCTGCGAAGATGGGCGGCCAGAGTCGCCTTGTCGAAGCTTTCGATGCGCAGGGCGAAGTGATCGACGTTCGGTGCCTTCGGGTCGGGCGCGGCTCCGCCGGCGCGGCCCAACGGCGAGTCCACGGGCACGAGATCGATCAGCGCATCGCCGGCCCGAAGCTGGACCAGGCCGAGTTCGTCCAATCGGCGCTCTTCGCTGCAGCCGAGGGCTTCGCAGTAGAAGCGGAGTGAGGCCTCGAGATCCTGAACGCGGATGACGACGTGGTCGAGCCCAAGAATCTTCATCGCCTAACCTCGCTTGTAGCTGCGTTCCAGCCCTTGCCTGCGGTGGGAATGCTCGAGCGCCAGCTCGATCAGCCGGTCGAGAAGCGCAGGGTAGGCGAGCCCCGAGGCCTGCCAGAGTCTCGGGACCATCGAAACCTCGGTAAAGCCTGGAAGGCTGTTGACTTCGTTCAGCCAGATTTCTTCCGTCTGCTTGTCGATGAAGAAATCCACTCGTGCCATGCCGCGTCCCTCGAGCACCCGGAAGGCATCGAGGGCAAGAGCTTGCAGTCGCGCGGTCATCTCATCGGAAAGAGGAGCGGGAACCCGGAGTTCGGTGGCTTCATCGACATATTTCGATTCGTAGTCGTAGAAGTCTGCATGGGGAACGATCTCGCCGGGCACAGAGGCCTGTGGTTCATCGTTGCCGAGCACCGCCACCTCGATCTCCCGCGCATCGACTCCGACTTCGACGAGGATCTTGTCGTCGTAGTGCGCGGCTTCTTCGAGTGCCGGAACCAGCTGCTCTGCGCGCTCGACCTTCGAAATTCCGACCGAGGAGCCGAGGTTGACGGGCTTGACGAAGAGCGGAAGGCCGAGCTCCGCGATCAACATGCGGCGGGTGCCCTCCAGATCTCCTGCGATCTCGACGGCGCGGACGCAAATGCCCGGGACGACGGGCAGGCCGGCCGCTGCCAGCAGCCGCTTGGCGATATCCTTGTCCATCTGAATGGCCGAACCGAGCACGCCCGAGCCGACATAGGGCACACCCACCAGCTCGAGAAACCCCTGGAGCGTGCCATCTTCCCCGCCGGTGCCATGCACGATCGGCAGGACGACATCGAGTTCAGCGGCCGTGGTGCCGTGCTCGACCGAGACCAGGGCGCGCTGGCCCGGAATGGCGGGCAGGGTGACCTCCTCCTCCTCGAGCACGGCCTCGGGCAGGAGGTCCGGTCCGCCCAGATGCCAATGCCCTTGCTTGGAGATGGCGATGAGCTGGACGTCGTAGCGGGAAGGGTCGAGGGCCTGGAGGATGGACGTGGCCGAGGCGATGGATACCTCGTGCTCAACGGAGCGCCCGCCATAGACGATGCCGACGCGAATCTTGGCCATTCCTACCCCCGGCAGGCGAGCATAGCTTGACCGGTCGGGCCGGCCCCTCCTACTCTGCACGGGTGCCCATCCCCCTGGAACTGAAGCAGAAAGAGACGGATCTCGAGGACCGGCTGCGGGCGGCCGGTCGGATCCTCGTGGCGTTTTCCGGTGGCGTGGATTCGAGCTATCTGGCCCTGGCTGCGAAGCGGGCGCTGGGCGATGGCGCGCTGGCGGTGACCGCCGTTTCGCCTTCCTATCCCGAGAGCCACCGGAAGGTGGCCGACGAAGTGGTGGCGACTTTCGACATCTCCCACCGCTACGTCGATACCCACGAGATGGACCGGGACGATTACCGCGCCAACCGGCCGGATCGCTGTTACTTCTGCAAGACCGAATTGTTCGAGGTGCTGGGCCGGATGCGCGACGAGGATGGCTTCGACGCGGTCGCCTACGGCGTGAATACGGATGACCTGGGCGACTTCCGTCCGGGGCATCGGGCAGCCGACGAGCACGGGGTTCTCTCGCCTTTTCTCGATGTCGGGCTTTCGAAGGAGGAGATTCGGGCGCTTTCCCGCGAGGCAGGGTTGCCTACTGCGGATCTTCCCGCCTCCGCTTGTCTGGCGTCCAGGCTTCCCTACGGAACGAAGGTGACGCCCGAACGATTGAAGCAGGTGGAGGAAGGAGAGGAGCGGCTGCGCGCACTCGGCTTCCGGCAGCTTCGGCTTCGTCATCACGGCCTGGTGGCGAGGGTGGAAATCGATCCAGCCGAGCTTCCGCGGGCGCTCGATCCGGAGATGGCCCGCGCGATCGTCGCGGCGCTCAAACCCCTGGGCTTCCGTTTCGTTTCCCTCGATCTCGAGGGCTACCGAACAGGCGCTTTGAACGAGGTACTCCCGGCGAGCATTCGCTCGTGAGCCGGCCGCCGGCGGTTTCCTGCCAGGGCGCACCCCGCGACCTCGGCCACGACCAGGGCGCCTTCGCTCGTCACGCGATCGCCACCGCGCGGCGCAAGCTGCCGCGTCCGAGCTTCCCGGGTCGGCTGCTGCCGGATCCCCAGGCGCCCGAGGTTCGCCTGGGCCGAGACATGCGCCGATATTTCCCGCACCTGTTCGAGCGCACGATTGGCATGGCGCGGGGTGCCGGAGTGAGCGAGCGAGTGCTCTGGAGCTTCCTCGCGCGCCACGCCGACGTGGAGAGTGGCGCGACGATTGCGGCGGTCGGAGAACCCACCTGCATGGTCCGTGCAATCGCTCATTCGCCAGCCGACCTCATCGTGCGCCGAAGCGAACCGGGCGAGAGTGACTTCCGCTCGATCGAAGTGGCGTTGCCTGGCATCGTTCCGGCGTTGGTCGGTGTGAACGAACACGGTCTGGCGGTTTCGGCGAGCTGGGGTTCCGCGGTGCGCGACCTCGAGGGAAGGCGCACCAGCGCTGCTCCCGCACTCCTGCTCGCGCAGGATTGCCTGCAACGCTTCGATGCCGTCGAAGCGGCACTCGAATGGTGCAGCCGGCGCCCCGCGGCCGGCCCAGCAACCCTCGTCCTTGCCGATGCGGCAGGTGCGTGCGCAGGGGTTTACGTGCTGGGTGACGAGCGGCAGGTCTTTCATCCGAAAGATGGCTTGCTGATCGCTCCGTTCGGAGGCGAGCGCGCACGCCGCATCGAGAAAGCCGCGTCTGCCCAGCCCCAACGAGACATGGCAAGCCTTCACAAGATCCTCGACGAATCCAACGAGCCGAGCCTCACCCGGGTGACCATCGAAGCCGGCACCCCACGCCTGGGCCTGAGCTCCGCCAACGGCGACACAGAGTGGCTCACCCTCAACAAGTCAACGGGCGGGGACGGAGTTTACAATTGACTTATTGAAAGGGGGCTCTTCCCCCTTTCAATAAGTCAATCTGCCTATCCGACTGCCTCAGCCTGTGACCGTGGCTGACACGCGGGAAGGA
>JAFDCZ010000182.1 GCA_019312665.1 Deltaproteobacteria bacterium
CGCATCCTGTTTGCGGACGAGCCCACGGGCAACCTGGATCGGAAGACCGGCGAGCGCATCGCCAACCTCCTCTTCGAGCTAAACCAGGAGGCCGGTACCACGCTGGTCATCGTCACCCATGACATGTCCCTGGCCGAGCGCGCCGGAAAGATCGTGAACATCGATTCCGGGCGCCTGCAGGATGACGACCGCCTGCACGACGACGGCCGCCTGCAGGATGACGGCGCTTGAACCGGCGCTTCATTTCGGCCATGGCTCGGCGCGAACTGCGCGGCTCGGGGCGCCGGCTCGCCCTCTACGGTTCTTGCATGGCGTTGGGCATTGCCGCGCTCGTATCGCTGACGGGGTTGCGCGGCGGGATCACCGAGGCCGTGGCCTCTCGCGCCCGCGCCTTGATGGGCGCCGACCTGCGCGCCTTGATGGGCGCCGACCTGATGCTGCGCTCCCAGGCACCCCTCAGCCCAGCCATCCTGGAGCAGATGACGGCCCTGACGGGAGGCCGCGAAGCGGACGTGGCTCACGTCACGAGCTTCGCCTCGATGGCGCTGGCCGAAACCTCCCAGCGCAGCCGCCTGGTCCACGTCCAGGCCGTAGAGGCGGGCTTTCCTTTCTACGGAAAGGTGATCACCGATCCGCCGGATCGCTGGTTGGCGCTCGGCGAAGGCGCGTTCGCCATCGTCGACCCCGCGGTACTCATCCAGCTCGACACGAAGGTTGGCGAGCAGTTGCGCGTCGGTCGGGCGAGCTTCACGATCCGCGCGAAGGTGCTGAAGGCGCCGGGCACGTTAGGGCTGCGAGCCTCCGTCGCGCCGCGGGTCTTCATCCCAGCGGCGCAGCTCGACGCCACCGGCCTGGTGCGGCAAGGCTCGATGGTCGAGTACCTCGGCTATCTCCGCAGCGCCCTCGATCTCGACGCTTGGCGCGACGCCCACGAACCACTGCTGCGCGCCGAGCGCACGACGGCCCGCACGGTGAGCGCCTTCCAGGAAGGTCTTTCGGAGAGCTTGGCCACGCTCACCCGCTACCTCGGGCTGGTCGGGCTCACCGCGCTGCTGCTCGGTGGGGTCGGCGTGGCGGCGGGCATCCGCGTGTTCGTGCAAGAGAAGCTCGACACCGCCGCCGTGCTCCGCGCGTTGGGTGCGCGTTCTGGCGATGTCATCGCGGTCTACCTCGCCCAGGCTGCGGCGTTGGGTGTGGCCGGTGGCCTGCTGGGAGTGGCGGCAGGCTACGCCGTACAAGCAGCCCTGCCTGGAATCCTGGGTTCGTTCATCCCGGTCGAGTTGACGTTCCGTCCGGATCCGGTCGTCGGAATCGTCGGCTTCTGCCTGGGGGTCGGCGTGGCGATGGTGTTTGCGGCGTGGCCACTTCTCGATCTGCGGGATGTTCCGCCCTTGCGCGCCTTGCGTCGGGACGTCGAGCCAGCAACGAGCACGAAGCGCAACCTGGCCGCGCCCGCCGTCGTAGGTGCAGCTCTTCTTGGCGCCACCCTTTGGCAGGCGCCGAGCCCGCTGGTCGGCCTGGCCCACGCGGCGGGGATCGGGGCCGCGCTGTTGGCCCTCGCCGGAGCGGCGACAGGGTTCACCCGCCTGCTGAAGACGCGGGTGCCGCAATCCGCGCCCTACTGGCTCCGCCAAGGCATCGCCAACCTGTTCCGACCGCGAAACCAGACGCTTGCGACCACCCTGACCGTGGGCTTCGGCCTGTTCCTGGTCGCCAGTGTGCAGCTCCTCCAGAGCAACCTGCTGATCGATCTGCAGGGCGACGCCAGGCCGGATCGCGCGAACCTGGTGCTCTTCGACGTCCAACGCGATCAGCAAGATGCCGTGGTTTCGCTGCTGGAAGAACATCAAGCGCGTGTGGACAACCGTTCGCCGATGGTGCCCGCCCGTATCGTGGCTCTCGGTGGCGAGCGGACCACGACGATGCTCATCACGGCCGGAGAGACACCCGCCGAGGAAGAAGAAGAACGCGATCTGCGCTGGGCCCTTCGCCGTGACTACCGGCTGACCTATCGGGCCGACCTGCGAGACACAGAGCACATCGTTGCAGGTGCCTGGTGGGATGAGGAGCCACATGAAGACGGACCGACCCCGGTCTCTCTCGAGCGCGAGCTGGCCGAGACGCTAGGCGTCGAAGTCGGCGATTCGATCACCTGGGACATCCAGGGTGTACCGATCGAGAGCATCGTGACGAACCTCCGCGAAGTGGATTGGGCGCGCTTCGCGACCAACTTCTTCGTCGTGTTTCCGCCTGGCCCCCTGGACGAAGCGCCTCAGAGCATCGTGCTGATCGGATACCTGAAAGGAGAAGACGCCCGGGCCACGCTGCAACGAGACCTGGTCGGTGCCTTCCCCAACATCTCGGTGCTGGATGCCACGCTCTTGCTCCGGGCCGTCGGGACGATCGTCCGCCAGGTGAGCCTGGCGGTGCGCTTCATGGCCATCTTCACGTTGGCCACGGGCCTGATCGTGCTGCTGGCAGCCGCCAGCACTGCCCGTTTCCAACGCATTCGGGAGGCCCTGCTCCTGCGCACCCTGGGATGCCGCGCCGCCACCCTGCGCCGGATTCTCACGACCGAATCCCTGGTGCTGGGCGTGCTCTCCGCCAGCGTGGGCCTCGGGCTCGCACTCCTCGCGGCCTGGGCACTGGTGCGATTCTTCTTCGAGCAGACCTTCCACTGGCCGGTTGGCGATCTCGCAATCCTGTGGCTGGCAACGGTCGGCCTGACGACCGCCCTCGGCTGGAGCCATGCGCGCCCCGCACTCCAGCGCCCTCCCCTCGCCATGCTTCGCGAAGTCGAATGACTTCCCACGAGCCGGATCTTCCGATCATCGATGTCGCGCCGCTCGTCGCTCGGGCCGATGGACGCGAGGAGGTGGCTGCGCGCATCGGTGAGGCGTGCCGGAGCCACGGCTTCTTCTACGTCGTGGGCCACGGCGTCGATCGAGATCTGCGCGAACGCCTCGAGCGGGAGAGCCGCGCGTTCTTCGAGCACGATCTCGAGACGAAGCTCGCGATTCGCATGGCACGCGGCGGCCGTGCCTGGCGCGGCTACTTCCCGGTCGGCAATGAGCTCACGCTCGGACTGCCAGATCAGAAGGAAGGGTTGTACTTCGGCGCAGAGCTCGATGCGAACCATCCCAAGGTCCTCGCCGGAACCCCGCTCCACGGCCCGAACCTCTTCCCGCCGTGCGCCCCAGGCCTTCGTGAATGCGTGGAGAGCACCATGCAAGCGATGACGAGCCTCGGCCACGTCCTGATGGAGGGCATCGCACTTTCTCTCGACCTCCCCGCAGACAGCTTTGCCGTTCACTTCACCGGGGATCCGTTCGTGCTGTTTCGCATCTTCCACTATCCCCCGCTCGCCAAGAAAGACGAGGCGACTCTTTGGAGTGTCGGAGAGCACACCGACTACGGATTGCTGACGATGCTCCAGCAAACCGATGAAGGCGGCCTCGAAGTCAAGACCGACGCCGGCTGGATCCAGGCTCCGCCCGTTCCGGACGCGTTCGTCTGCAACATCGGCGACATGCTGGAACGCATGACCGGCGGCCACTACCGATCGACACCCCATCGCGTCAGGAACACGAGTGGCCGGAGTCGGCTCTCGTTTCCGTTCTTCTTCGACCCGGGCTTCGACGTTCAGATGCGCCCTCTGGATTCGTTGTCGGCTCCCGAAAACGACGACACCACTCGCTGGGACGGCGTCTCGGTCCACGGCTTTGAGGGCACGTACGGCGAGTACCTGCTGGGCAAGGTCGCGAAGGTCTTCCCGGACCTGGGACGGGATGTGCTCGACGAGTCGTCGCCCGGGGCTTAGCTGTCGGCTTCATCCTCGAGAGAGCCGGGATCGACGACCACTTGATTCCGCCCAGCGGATTTCGCCACGTACAATGCGCGATCCGCAGCTGAAACCAGGGCTCCGGGGGTCGCCATCGAGGCGTTGTAGGCCGCCACGCCAAGACTCACGGTCACCGAGATCAGCTGGCCGTCCTCCCCCTCGACTTCAAGCTGTTCGACACCCGCCCGGCAGCGCTCCGCCAGCACCTCCGCGCCGGACGCGGGCCCGCCGAGCAGAAGCAGGAATTCCTCGCCGCCGAAACGTCCCCCTTCGTCGGTCACGCGCAGCTTCTCGGTCAACACCTTTCCCACGGCACGAATTACCGCGTCGCCAGAGGTGTGACCGTTTTCGTCGTTGACGGCCTTGAAGTGGTCGATGTCGATCATCACAGCCGAGAGAGGGCTTCCGGAGCGTTGCGCCCGGCGAAACTCCCGATCGAGCACCTTGTTGAGATGCCGGCGGTTGGGAAGCCCGGACAGCGGGTCGGTGGTGGAGATGCGTTCGAGCAGCCGGTTCTTGTCCATCAGCTCGTCCTGCAACCGCATCAACTCCAGGTGGAGCTCGATGCGCGCGATCATGTCGAGCGGGTGGAACGGCTTCGTAATCACGTCGCGGGCGCCCTGCCGGAAGAGCCGGGCGCGGCGCTTCGCATCCTCGACGGCCGTGAGTACCAGGAAGGGAACGGGCCGCGAGTTCGCCGCGGTGGACATGCTGATCAGCTTGTCCCCTTCCAGGCCAGGCATTTCCAGATCGCAGACCACCAGATCGATCGATTCGGAAACCAGGAGCTTCAGGCCCTGGATGCCGTCCTCGGCTTCCAGGATCCGATCGAAGAGTTCGGCCTCCACCAACGCATCGCGCAGGCTCGCCCGCTGCTGGGGCGAATCATCGATGATGAGTAGAGTGGCCACGGGCTGCTCATCGGGGCCCCCGACGCTCCACTCAAGCGGGAACCCTTGCAGCCTGAGCTGATTTCGACACAGATGGTCGAACTAGTGCTGAGGGCCTTCCAGAAGCCTCCGTACGACCGTGGCGATGTGATCTGGCCCCGCCTCGAAGGCGGCCCGGGAAATGCTCTCATCGGGCTGATGCGCCTCGTCCAGATCGCCCGGGCCGCAGATGATGCATTCCATTCCAGCACGGGCGAAGTGGCCAGCATCCGTGCAGAACGGAGCGCCGCCCGCCTCGGAGGTTCCGAGCTCGGCGAACAGGGCCTTCTCCAACGGCGTGCCTCGGGCAGAGAGCACCCCTGGTGCGATGAACGGCTCCGACACGACGATCTCCGCCCGCCGCGAGGGTGAACCCCAATCGTGTGGGTCGAGCTCCGCCAGGGCTTCCTTCACACGCTGGTGGATCGCGACCGGATCCTGGTCGGGCAACGCCCGGTAGCTCACAGTGAATCGACAGGCCTCGGCGATCATGTTCGCCGCGGTTCCGCCCTCGATGGTTCCGAAGTTGAACGTCGCATAGGGTGCGTCGGGGAACAGGCTCTGCATTTCAGCGGAGCCACCCTCCCGGCGCAGCGCCTCCTGCAGCTCACCGATCAACGCCAGGGCCTTCCCCGCGACGGCGATGGCGTTCACGCCCTCCTCCGGGCGACTGCTGTGGCCACCCTCGCCGCGCACCTCGACCAGGAAGCCGGCCACGCCCTTGTGGGCATGGAAGACCTTCCAGGATGTGGGTTCGCCGATCCAGGCCAACCGCGGGGCCGGGCACTGGCCTAACAACTCTGGAAGCGCGTCGGCCAGACGCGCCCCACCCTGGCAACCCACTTCTTCGTCCGAGGTGAACAGCAGCACCAGAGGACGCTCGAGCGCGCCGAGATCGAGTTGCTTGGCGGCCGCCAGGCATTGCGCGAGAAATCCCTTCATGTCCGTCGTGCCCCGGCCATACAGGCGCTCTCCCTCGTCCCCCAGCGCCAGGGGCTCGCGGCTCCAGCCCGGCTGGCCCTCGAACGGCACGATGTCCACGTGGCCCGACAGCACGAGGCCCCCCTCCCGCTCCGGGCCGACCCGCGCGATCAGGTTCGCCTTGCGCCCCTCCTCCCAGGTCTGGAGATGGACAGAGAATCCGAGGGTATCCAGATGGTCGGCGAGCATCTGCATGGCGGGCGCGCTGGCGTGGTGGCTGACCGTGTCCGCACCGATCAGCTGGCTAGTGATGTCGTAGAGATACTTGTTGGACATATGATTCCCCTCGGGGCATCGATATCAATCTGAAATACTCGATATTCTCATTATTTTCCCTGCGGGGCATTCAACTTTGCCTTGGACTATTCCGTTTACTCACGTAGGATCCCCTTTCATCTTCTGTTTGAATTCCGACGAGAGCCAGGAGCTTGCCATGTCCGCTCAACCGCCCGAAACACCCTGTGGCGCCGAGGTCTTGATCCGCTGCCTCGAGGACCAGGGTGTGGAGTACATCTTCGGCCTCTCCGGCGGCGCTGCCATCCCCATCTTCGACGCGCTGGTCGAATCCTCGATCCAACTGGTGCTGGTGCGCCACGAACAGGGTGCCACGCATATGGCGGATGGCTACGCGCGGGCCACGGGGAAACCGGGCGTCGTGCTGGTGACCTCCGGCCCCGGCGCGACCAACACCGTGACGGGCCTGTTCACCGCCATGATGGATTCCGCGCCGATCGTCGTGATCTGCGGGCAGACGCTCACTGGCAACCTCGGCAAGGACGCGTTCCAGGAGGCCGACGTCACCGGCATCACCTACCCCGTCGTGAAACACAGCACGTTGGTCCGCGATGCGAACGACGTCCCGCGTGTGGTGCGGGAATCCTTCCACCTCGCGAACACCGGCCGTCCGGGGCCCGTGTTGATCGACATGCCGAAGGACGTGAGTGAAGCACCGTGCGACGCTCCGCTCGATCCTCCCATCGATCTACCCGGCTACTCGGTGGTGGGCCACGCGAAAGCGCCCGATGTCGAAGCGGCGGCGGCACTGCTCGCCCGTTCGCGCCGGCCGCTCCTCTACGTGGGCCAGGGCGCGGTCATCTCTGGTGCCGGGAAGGTCGTCACGGAGCTGGCGGAAAAATTGCGCGCGCCGATCGTGAATACACTCCTCGGCAAGGGTGCGGCCGACGAAACGCATCCGCTGCACCTGGGAATGCTCGGGATGCACGGCACGGCCTACGCGAACAAGGCCGTCGTCGATTGCGATCTCATCTTCGCCATCGGTGCCCGCTGGGACGATCGCATCACCGGCAACGTGGACGAGTTCTGTGTCAACGCCAAGAAGATCCATCTCGACGTGGACGAGGCGGAGTTCAACAAGGTCCTGCGTCCGGATGTCTGCCTGCACGGCGATGCCCGACTGGTCCTGGAAGATCTCCTGCCCAAGGTCGGGCCCCTCGACACCGAAGAATGGCTCGCCACCTGCGAGGGTTGGAGGGAGCGGTATCCGCTGAAGTACCCCAAGAAGGGCGGCCTGCGGCCCCAGCACGTGCTCGACCGGTTGAATGCCCTCACCGAGGGTCGCGCCATCATCACCGCCGACGTGGGCCAACATCAGATGTGGGCTGCGCAGTTCTGTCGCACGCGGAACGGCCGCAACTGGATCACCAGCGGCGGCGCGGGGACCATGGGCTTTGGTTTTCCGGCAGCGATCGGTGCCCAGTTCGGCCATCGGGAAAAGGAAGTCTGGGCGGTGGTCGGTGACGGCGGCTTCCAGATGACGCTCTGCGAGCTGGCCACCGCGGCCGTCCACAAACTTCCCGTGAAGATCCTGGTCATCAACAACAACTTCCTGGGCCTGGTGCGCCAGTGGCAGGAGATGTTCTGGGAGAATCGACTCTCCGGCGTCGATCTGGAGGGCAACCCGGATTTCGTGAAGCTGGCCGAGGCCTATGGCATCAAGGGCCTGCGCATCCGTCGTCCGGGCGACGTGGATCGCAAGATCCAGGAAGCCCGCGAACACGATGGCCCCGTGTTGTTGGTGGCGGAGGTCGTCAAGGAAGACAACGTCTTCCCGATGATCCCCGCCGGCGCACCGATCTCGAGCATGATCATCGAACCGCCCAAAGAGCGGATGGAGAAGCCCAGTGGCAGCACCTGATCTCGCCCCGCAGCCCGAGGCCGCGCCTCCGGTGCATACGATCTCCCTGTATGTCACGAACAAGCCGGGCGTGCTCGTGCGCGTGGCGCTCGTTTTTGCGCGACGCGGCTACAACATCGAGAGCCTGGTGGTGAGCGCCGCGGCGAAGGGCGACTTCTCGCGCATGACCATCACCTGCTCAGGGGAGACCACCACCCTCGAGCAGATGATCAAGCAGCTCTCCAAGCTGGTCGACGTCGTTCACGCCACGGACCACACCGGTACCGAGGCCTACGAAACCGAAATCGCGCTCGTGAAGGTGGCCGCACCTCTCGAGGCCCGCACCGAGATCCTCCAGATCGCCGAGCACTTCGGCGCCAAGGTGGCCGATTACGGTACGGACTCGCTGATCCTGCGCGCCTTCGGCTCCAGCGAGAAACTGAACGCCTTTATCGCGCTCCTCCGCTCCCAGGGCCTGCTGGAACTCGTCCGCTCCGGAAAGATCCTGATGGCGCGAGGCCTGGACGCGACCTAGGCGCGACAGAGAAGATGCTCCCGTTGAAAGAAAGCAGAACCTGATGAACGTGAACGACCTGCCCCTGAGTGAACTCGACGTGATCACCGCGTCGATGTACGGAAGCGACGGCTACCCCCACGAGGCCTGGACGCGCCTGCGCCGGGAAGACCCGGTGCATTGGTGTGAGCCGAAGGGCTACATGCCCTTCTGGGCGATCACCAAGCACGATGACATCACGAGCATCTCGAAACAGCCCGACGTCTTCCGCAGCGAAGGCCGCTTCATCCTGCTCCCGGATGCCACCATGGGCGGCGGCGAGGTCGATCTCCAGGAGAACCCGCCCCTGCGGATGCTCGTCAACATGGACCCTCCGGTCCACCGGGATTACCGCAAGCTCGTCAGCCCGTGGTTCACGCCTCGCATGGTGAAGCGGCTCGAGATCCGCCTCGAAGAGATCACGGCCGAGATGTTCGACGATCTCGAAGGAGAGAAATCCTCGGCATCCCGCGTGAGGACGAGAATTTCGTATTGCGTGTGACAAATGAGAACTTCGGCCTCGAAGATCCGGAGTTCCAACGCGACGGCGATACCCAACAGGATCGGCTCGGCTTCCTCACCGAAGCAGCGGGCTTCCTGAACGCGCTCTTCGAAGATCGCCGCAAGACGCCGAGGGACGATCTATCGAGCGTGCTGGCCAACGCGACCCTCGATGGCGGACCGGTGCCGCCCTTCGAGCTCTTCTCGATGGCCTTCCTGGTGATGGTGGCTGGGCACGATACGACGCGAAACGCGATCTCGAGCGGGCTCAAGGCGTTCTTCGAGCATCCCGACCAGCTCGAAAAGCTCCGCGCGAACCCCGACCTCGTGGCCCTCGCAGCCGATGAGATCGTGCGCTGG
>JAFDCZ010000332.1 GCA_019312665.1 Deltaproteobacteria bacterium
CCTGAACAAGATCTTCATCAGCCATCTCCACACCGATCATTTCGGTGACTTTTCGGCGTACTTCGTCGGTGGCTGGTTGGCCGGGCGTCAGGGGCCGCTGCACGTGTACGGTCCGAGCGGCGCCAAGCCCGAGACCGGAACCAAATACGCCATCGAGCACTGGGAAAAAGCGTTGACCTGGGATGTCGAGGGACGCGCTGGCCGCTTGCCCGCTTCCGGTGGCAAGGTCGAAGTCCACGAGTTCGACTTCAAGGGCGAGAACGCCGTCATCTACCAGGAGAATGGCGTCACGATCCGCTCGTGGCCCGCCAACCACGTCATCGATGGGCCGGTCAGCTTCGCCTTGGAGTGGAACGGTCTCAAGTTCGTGTTCGGTGGCGATACCTACCCGAACCAGTGGTTCGTGAAATACGCCAAGGACGCCGACCTGGCCATCCACGAGTGCTTCATCACCGTTCCCGACTTGATCGCGAAGTTCGGCTTCTCGGTGTCGACAGCCCTGGAGGTGGGAAGCCAGATCCATACGCCTCCCGAGGCCTTCGGCAAGGTCATGAGCCTGATCAAGCCCCGCATGGCCGTCGCGTACCACTTCTTCAACGACCCCGACACGTCCCCTCCGATCCTGGAGGGCATCCGCTCAACCTACGATGGCCCGCTGACGCTGGCCGAGGACTACATGGTCTGGAACATCACCAAGGACGAGATCACGAACCGGATGATCGCCTACAACGAAGACGCCTGGCCGCCGCCGGGAGCCAAGCCGCCGCCGCCGGTGGACCGGTCGATCACGCAGTACGTATCGAAGTGGATCACGGAGAAGAACCTGGATGTGAAGGACATCATCCAGGGGATCTACGACCGTACCAACGAGCAGTACGGGACCAAGGAAGAGCCGAGCCAGTAGTTTAGTAGACCAGCTCGACCCAGCGCCGGCCCGCCTGGAGTTCGGCCTTGCGGCGTTCCCACTTCGACTCGGAGCCGGCGAGGTTTTCGAACACGCCGTCGAGTTCGGCGTGCATGGCCTCCAATCCGGCGACGTAGACGTAGGTCTTCGGGTCGGACAGCATGTCCCACAGCTCCTCGCCGCGTTCGGCGATCGTGCTGCCCCAGTCGATCGGGTCACCCCAGGCGGGGCGTCGGCTGAGTGCCTGGAACGCCTCGAAGGTCTCGCGGTCGTAGTACTGGGCGAAGTCGTCCCGCTCGTCGTTCATGTAGAGCAGCTCGAGGCCGCTCCGCGCGCCGTGGAAGAGCCAGATTCGGCCGTTCCAATCCGGGACGTTGGCGAAGATGTGCTTGACGAAGGCCCGGAACGGCGCGATCCCGGTGCCGCTGCCGATCAAGATGATGTTGGCGTCGAGTTCTTCGGGGACCTCGAATGGGATTCCGAAAGGCCCCGAGATGGTGAGTGAGTTGCCCGGCTTCAGGTCGCACAGGTAGTTGGAGGCGATGCCCTTGTAGCGCTCGCCGCTGTAATCGTCGAGGTAGAAGCAGCGTCGGACGCAGATCTTGATTCGGGGTCTGCCAGAATCGATGCGTTCGGGCAGGTCGGCGACGCTGTAGAGGCGGAAGTGGTGTTGCTGCCCCATCTGCCTGGCTCCGGGTGCGAAAATGCCGATGCTCTGGCCGACCTGGTAGGAAAAATCGGGACGGTCCACGTCGAGCACCAGCTCGCGCACGTCTTCGTCGGACGAAGCCGACGTGATGCGCTCGCTGGTCACGACCGTGGCTGCGAAGCGGGTATCGGTGTCGTAGTCGTCCAGGCGAATGGTCGCTTGCTTCATGCCAGTTCCTCCTCGCTCGCGCCCGGCGTTTTCGCCGCGCGTTTCTCGCAGACGTTCGTGCAGCCGCAGCCGTGGCATCCCAGACGCCCGGCCAGCGCGTCGGGATCACCCGAAGCATCGGGGAACACTCTCCGCCAGGCCAGCTGCACCGCCAGCCAGGTCACACACAGCATGGCGATGGCGCCGAGCCCGATGGCGTAGGACGTCAGCACCGGCTCAGCCTCCCAACCCGGCGAAGCCCATGAAGGCGATCGACAGGATCCCCGCCAGCATCAGGCTCAGCGCGGTGCCCCGGACCATACTCGGAATCGAGGCGAGCTCGAGCTTTTCTCGGAGTCCGGCGATCAGCATCAGGGCCAACGTGAACCCCACGCCGGCGCCCAGCGCGTAGACGATGCACTCGATGAAGCCGAAGCCCTTGTTGGTCTGGAATAGCGCGAGGCCGAGGATGGCGCAGTTGGTGGTGATCAGCGGCAGGAAGATGCCCAGGCTGCGGAAGAGGGTGGGGCTCACCTTCTTGATGAACATCTCGACCAGCTGCACCGTCGAGGCGATGACGGCGATGAAGGAGATCAGCCGCAGGTACGGCGCGCCGATGGCGGTCAGCAGCTGGTTGATCCCGTAGGCGCAGATCGAGCTGACCAGCATCACGAAGATCACGGCCCCGCCCATTCGGGCGGCCGTAGCCAGCTTGCCCGAGACGCCGAGAAAGGGGCAGATGCCCAGGAAGTAGGCCAGTACGAAGTTGTTGATCAGGCAGGCGTTCACGAAGATCGACCACAGCGGATCGCCGGTCATTGCGTCACCTCGTCGCCGCCGGACTGCTGCCGGGCCTTGCGTTCCGAGAACGCGTTGAAGACGAGCAGCCAGGCGGCCAGGGTGAAGAAGCCGCCGCTGGGCAGGATCATCACCACCCAGATCTGGAAGTCATCGTGAAAGAGCTGCACGCCGAAGAGCGAGCCACTGCCGAGGATCTCGCGCACCGCTCCAAGGCAGAACAGCGCGAAGGTGAAGCCCA
>JAFDCZ010000333.1 GCA_019312665.1 Deltaproteobacteria bacterium
TCCCTGAGTCAGAGGTCACGATGCAACCGGCAACTCTGTATCAAGCTGACTCATGATGACTCACCGTTGCTTGATACGCCCCGGGCATGTACGGTGGCCAAGTCACTGAAATCGCGGAGAAAATCAGTCAGGCGGCCTAACGTCTTTCAAGACCGGTGCCGTCAACCGCTTGGCTACCTCTCCCAGTCGGAGAGCGTAGTGGGGCAGAACGGGCTGCGCACACGTGAGTCCTCGAGCTTGCCTCTCGCCATGCTGTTCGGGACATCCCCGACGTTGAGCTGCGCCGGCTGCTGGGTCGGCGGGTACTCCTTGAAGCCGGCGCCTCACACGTGCTCCGGACGGGCGCGCGGCCGCTGACGCGCAATCCCTCAAACGTGCCGAGTCGGCACCCGAACGGCTTTGGCCCGACGCTCGGCGACCAAGAAGGCTGTCAGGAAGACGACGCTCAACACGGATAGACCGACCATCACCGAAAGCAGCGTATTCCACCCCTTCGCCTCGAGCAGCGCTCCAGTGAGCGGCAAGATGATCATCATCGCACCGTAGCCACACGCATCGATCAACCCGATCAGAACGCCCGACCGAGAGCGACCGAACTCGATCGAAAACACGCTCATCGGGATGTAGTAGGCGGGAGACACAGAAAATCCGAAAACGAACGTCGCGAAGATCGCCGTGCCGAGAGTGGCCGCCGGGCTCAGCTGCAGCTCGGACAGGCCGAGGAGAACACCAACACAGAGCACACTGGCCCCGAGGAGAGTGCCAAGGACGCGGACGCGCTGGCGGCCGCCAAGCCGGTCGTAGACCGCTCCTCCGGCCAGGAGCGACAGGAAGGACCCAGCGGGGAATGCGCTCGACGCGATGCCCGCCACACCGGCCTCGAGCCCGTGGACCTCCTTCATATACAGCGGAAGGAAGCTCAAGAACTCCATCTGGAGCGTGAGCGCGACGATGGCGATACAGATGAGCAGCACCCTGTCGCTTCGCGCAAAGAACACGAGGGTAGATCGCAAGGTCCCTGCCCATACCCTCGGCGAGGTATCGTGCCCATCCGCAGCCTGCTTCGAGGGTAGTCCCAGACCCACCGCCGCTGGGGAGTCCTTCAGCGCAAAGAAACACACGACGACCACGCCGAGCGTGGTGGCGCCGGCGACGAAGAACAACCACCGCCAGGGAAGAACGGTGAGCACGCCACCCAGTAGCAGGCTGGAAAGGACGCTGCTCGCGCGGGAACTCGTCGAGATGATCCCCCAGATTCGTCCGAGTCGACCTGTCTCGAACCACGCCCCGATCGTCTTCGCCATCGCGGGCCAGCCGGCGGCCTTCGTCATCTGTGCCGCGAAGTTGAACAGCATGAAGAGGACGTGTCCGGATGACGCGCCGAACGCGACGGTCGCCACAGCCGTCGATGCCATGGCGAGTAAGAACAGCCACCGACCGCCGAGTGCATCTGCGGCAACACCGAAGAGGAGCTTCCCCGCGAGAGCTCCACCCGCGCCCCAACCGAGCAAGGCGCCAAAGCTCGCCTTGTCGAGGCCCAGGGCCGGGTCGTCGATCATGGCCGGCGCGGCGATTGGAAGTGCGGTGCGGCAGAGCACCAGCCCGGCGTAGCCGAAATACAGGCATCCAACCGTGGTCACCTGCCAGCGCAGTCTCGCTCTTCCGGCGCCCATCAGCCGAGTTGGATCTCGGGTCGATCGCGATTCGAGCTCATTGCGGTTCTTCTCCCGCGTTGGGCCGCCAGGCTGTACAGCACGCGGCGTAGAGTTCGTGCGCCAGCCCATCCACCCAACTATCCGCCATTGGATCGCTCCCACTGTGCCAAGCTGTTCGCCGGTTCACTCCATGAATGGGCACAAACAGGAGACACTTCCGATGAAGGTCGGCGTCGTCTTTCCCCGGGCCGACACCAGCAACGACTCGGCGATCATCCGCGACTTCGCGCGGGTGGTAGAGGGTGTGATCGAAGCCTGATGCGCAACGGACCTCGAGTCGCGAACTACCGCTCGTTCCGAGCGCGGAGAACCGGCAACTCTGTATCAAGCCGACTCATGATGACTCACGGTTGGTGGATACGCACCGGGCATCTCAGGTCGCCAAGCAACTGAAATGGCGTAGAAAACCGGCCAGCCGGCCAGGCGTCTTTCAAGACCGGTGCCGTCAACCGCTTGGCTACCTCTCCGCGCAAGGACATCAGGCACTTGGAGCGTATCTCGGGACGGGCTTATCCAGCAAGTATCCAGCACGGCGCTACGCGGCGGACTCCAGATTCTCACGAATGATCTTCGGGTGCCGCGCAGCGATTCGCAGAAGTGCGATCGCAGGCCCTTCCGGCTTCCTGCGTCCTTGCTCCCAGTTACGGAGCGTATGTACGCTGATCTCGATCGCGCGAGCGAACTCGGCCTGAGTCAGGCCAACGAAGCTTCGCAGCGCCGTGATGTCTTCTCCAGACTCGAAGCGCCCCTGCATCAGCCGCTTTCGGAGGCGGGCCGGGATCGCTCGCTCGAGCAGTTCTTCTGTCAGTTCGGGGATATCGGTCATTCGTATCGATCCATGTGCGAGCGGTACAGAGTCTGCTCGCGCTTGTTGGCCAGCCGGGCGCCAATGATTCGGATGAGGTCTTCTTCTCGTTCCGTGTAAACAACGACCACAAGTCCGCGATCGATTGGGCCGACGGCGACGAAACGGTCTTCGAATTCCGAATGCTCTGCGTCGAAGATCTCGAGATAGTCGGCGCCAGACTCGAAGAGCCGCTGAGCCTCCGCGAACGACAGCCCGTGCTTG
>JAFDCZ010000053.1 GCA_019312665.1 Deltaproteobacteria bacterium
GCCGAACTTGCCTTTCGGCTTCTCACGCAGGTAGTGCTCGATGCGTTCTGCATGTTCAGCACTGAAGGAGCGGCCCATCTGGTCGTAAGCCCTGCGGAGCGTCTCGACCGGAGCCTTCAGAAGCTCGGTGAAGTGCACGTCGACGAAACGGTCTGGGAGCTCCCCGGCCTGGCGCTGAGCTGCCGTGCCGTTCAGCGCCGCGCTGAACACGGCATCGATCAGCGGGCCCAACGTCGCGAGGTCCACCTCATCGGTTCGCATCCATTGGACCATCGCCGTGGTGCTGACGGTAGAGGGCATGGTCTTGGCCGGATCCCGATGCGTCTGGACGACCCAGGCATCCGGATAGGCCTCGAAAAGCGGACCCAGCGTCATCAGGTGGGAAGGTGTCTTCAACAACCAGGTGCGCGGTGTACCGCCGTGTTGAAGCACCTGCAGGATGCGTCGATGAAAGTCGTAGAAGACCCCCGTGTCTGAGGCGACGACCGTTGCCGCCACGACCATCGGCCAATGGGGCCCGGCGAAGCACGGTGCCGTCAACGTCACGCACTCGACGGGCAGATCAGAGCGGAGCTCATGGATCGCCGCGAACTCGGGCTGGACATCGGCCCAGAACTCCTGCTCGCACTCGCCAGCGGCCAATCGCTGCGCCTGACTTGCGAGCCCCTCCGAAGGAACCGGGTAGAGGGCTTCCCAGCCGAGGGGTGCCCGGACACTCGGATCGAGCCAGAGCAACTCGAAAAGGATCGATGTACCGGAACGCGCCGGGCCGGTGACGAGGATGGGCGCCTCGATCGGCTCGTCTCCGATGTCAGGCTGCTCGTCCAAGGCTCGTGCCAGCAGGAGCCGCGTTCGCAGAGCGCGGAGAAGCTCCTGCTTCGTCATCAGACGCCCGACCAGATGCAGCGGCGCCTGGTCAACGGCCGTCACCACCTGCTCGAAACGGCTCTCCCAGCCAGGATCGCCAAAAGCTCCAAAGTCTCCGCCGCCAAGCGACGTGCGCGCCTCCTCGAGAATCGCCGCAGGATCGAGAGGCACGAGCCGCCGGGCACCGACGACCTACCCGCCGAGGCTACCGCCCATCGCGTTCATGCGTCGCACCCAATCCGGGCGCTGGTAGCGCGCCGCCATGTCCAAGGGCTTCACGTCTTCTCCTCTAGCGCGTCACGAACTCGCGACCCGCTGCCACCGGTTGGCCCACTGCAAATACGTCAGGCATCCAGGAACTCGGCGAAGCGCCGAAGTCCGTCGAGAGCCTCCCGCGACCGCGACCAGGGCGCGACCATCAGACGATCCACGCCCAACTCGCTCCAGCGTTTCGCATCGTCCCGACTGTTCACGCGCGCACCGAGGCTGATCTCGAACTTCTCATGCCCCAGCTCGATCTCCTGGCGCAGCTCGCGCAAACGCTCGATCAGGGGCCGTGCCGTTTCGAGGGTATGCGCCAAGCCGATCCAGCCATCGCAATGGGTCGCCGCACGGCGCAAGGCGGCTTCCGATTCACCCCCCGCATGGATCGGCGGCCAGGGCCGCTGCACAGGCTTCGGCTCGAAGATCACCGGATCGAACGAGAAGAACTCGCCTTGATGTTCGATCTCCGGATCGCACCACAGCCGCTTGCACAGGCCGAGCGCTTCATCCAGGCGCCGCCCTCGGGTGCGCGGATCGAGGCCCGCCGCCATCCACTCCTGACGCAACCAGCCCGCCCCGATTCCCAACTCTGCGCGGCCGTTCGAAACCACGTCCAACGTCTGCACGGCCCGCGCCGCGACGAACGGATGGCGCAGCCCCAGCAGATACACATGGGTACCGAGGCGAATGCGCTCGGTCTGTCCGGCCAACCAACACAACCAGCCAAATACGTCGAAGACCGGAGTCGTCGGCGGAACCGGGGGCGAATCCTCGCCGGGATGAGGAGAGCCCGACAGATCCTTGGGAAACACCAGATGCTCCGGCATCCATACGGATTCGAAGCCCAGCTGATCCGCCAATACGGCGACATCCCGATGCAGAGCCGGATTCAATGCTCCGAGCGTGACACCGAATTTCAGGCTGAACCCGCCCTTCCGATGGCATCCGTCGTCTCGGGGCGCTCCATGCCAGCAGGATACCCCGGCTGGCGAAAGGGTCGAACGATTCGTCATGCTCCGCGCATGCGCAACCCGGATCCCAGGCCGACACCGATCAGAAGCGGCTCGTTCGCTACGGCGCTCTTCGTGCTCTCGACCCTCGTCTACCCCGCCCTACCGGCCCGTGCCGATGAGACATCTGCCGCAGCACTCCTTGCGCCTTTCAAACGCGATCTCCAGCAAGCGTTGAAGTCCGGCCTCGCAAAGGGGCCTGTCGAAGCCATCGACACATGCCGGATGGAAGCGCCCAAGATTGCCGAAGCTCGAGGCCACGCCGGACTTCGCGTCGGCCGTACCAGCCACCGCTTGCGCAACCCGGCGAACGCAAGCCCCAGCTGGGTCGAGCCCGTGCTTGCGGCCTACCTGGAGAATACGACGGACCGGGAACCGCGTGAAATCAAACTTCCCGGAGGACGCAAGGGCTACGTCGAACCGATCCTCACCCAGGCCCTTTGCCTCACTTGCCACGGGAGCTCCCTCGCCCCAGAGGTTTCCGAGCGCCTGGCAGAGCGCTACCCGGAGGATCACGCAACGGGCTTCGCCGAGGGCGACTTGCGAGGCGTCTTCTGGATCGAGCTACCGGCGCAGGACCAATAGGGTCGGCGTCGTACGACGCGAACGCTCGCGAGTCCTGGCTAGATCACTTCATCGTCCCGTAGCGCTGCGATCTCCGCCTCGTCCCAGCCGTTTTCAGCCAGGACCTCTTGCGTGTGTTCCCCGTGCAGTGGCGGCCGCCGCTCGATGCGCCCGGGCGTATCCGACAGCTTGATCGGCAGGCCCGTCGTCTTGAACGTGCCAATCTCTGGATGCGGAAGTTCCGCCAGCATGCCGCGCGCCAGCACTTGAGGGTCGTCGAAAACTTGAGCGATCGTGAGCACCGGACCACAGGGAACCCCGATCTGGTTGAATCGCTCGACCCATTCCGTCACATCGGCTTCGCCTAGCATGACCTCGATCTCCTGGGTGAGTGCGTCCCGATTCCGAACCCTCGCGGGCGCATCGCGGAAGCGCTCGTCGTCGAGCCAGTCGGGCCGGCCGAGCATCTCCGCCACCTTCTTCCACATCGCATCGCTTCCAGCCGCCAGGTTGAGGAATCCATCTCGGGCCTCGAAGCGGCCGTAGGGCGATGAGAGCGGATGGTGCTGGCCCGCGGGCCCCGGGTCGCGGCCGGCTTCGAAGTACATTCCTGCACCCCATGTGAGCACGCCGATCGTCGCCTCGAGCAGCGATGTGTCCACGATCTGTCCGCGACCGGTCCGTTCGCGGGCCAGGAGCGCGAGCTGGATGCCATGGGCAGCAAACAAGCCGCCCAGCAGATCCGAGATCGCAACGCCCGCCCGGGTGGGGCCGCTGGCCTCGGTTCCCGTCAAGGCCATGAAGCCGCTCATGCCCTGGGCGATCTGATCGAAGCCGGGCCGCTCGGCGTAGGGCCCCGTACGCCCAAAGCCGGAGATGCCGCAGTAGATCAGCCGCGGAAAGCGCGAAAGCAACGCTTCACCGCCAAGGCCGAGCCGCTCCATCACACCAGGCCGGAAGTTCTCGACCAGGATGTCGGCCTCCTCCAGGAGGCGCAGCAAAACCTGTCTCCCCTTCGGCTTGCGCAAGTCGAGGGTGATCGAACGCTTTCCCCGATTCGCGGACAAGAAGAAATACGTGTCCCGCGAAGCACCCGCGGGACGAAACTCCCGGCCCTCCCGCGCCTCCACTTTGATGACTTCAGCTCCGTAGTCGGCCAGCATCATCGTGCAGAAAGGTCCCGCCAGGTAGCGGGTCAGATCGAGAACGCGAATTCCGTCGAGAGGAGAAGCCACGGCACGAGCCTACCGGAGACGGGCTCGGCCCGCGGAGCCGCGGTACCCTGCCGGCCTTCAACAGAGGGAGGTTCCATGAAGATCGACGCGGGGATCATGACGGCAGACCTGGCGACGGTGCCCGAGGCGGCACGCGCGCTCGAGGAGCAGGGCTTCGACGGCCTGATCACGGCGGAGATGGCCACGGACCCGTTCTTCCCGCTCCTGCTCGCCGCCGAGCATACGGAGCGGATCGAGCTGATGACCTCGATCGCGGTGGCTTTCGCGCGCAACCCGATGATCGTTGCGGGCCTCAGCAACGATCTCCAGGCGTTCTCGAATGGCCGCTTCATCCTCGGCCTGGGCTCCCAGATCAAACCCCACATCACCAAACGCTTCAGCCAACCCTGGTCGCATCCCGCACCCCGCATGCGCGAGTTCATCCTGGCGATGCGGGCCATCTGGGATTGCTGGTACAAGGGCGAGAAGTTGGCGTTCCGCGGCGACTTCTACACGCATACATTGATGACGCCCATGTTCACCCCGACGAACAATCCGAATGGAGCGCCGCGGGTGGTGCTTGCGGCCGTCGGCCCGAAGATGACCGAGGTCGCTGGCGAGGTGGCCGACGGCATGCTCGTCCACGCCTTCAGCACACCGAAGTATTTCGAGGAAGTGACCCTGCCCGCCATCGAGCGGGGCCTCGCCACCGCTGGCCGCAAACGCGAGAACTTCGAGATCTGCTACCCGGCCTTCGTCGTTTCGGGCAGCGACGAAAAAGAGTGGGAGGCTTCGCGTACCTCGGTCACGCGACAGATCGCCTTCTACGGCTCGACACCGGCCTACAAGGGCGTCCTCGACGCCCACGGCTGGGGAGAGCTGCAGAGCGAACTGAACGCGCTTTCCAAACAAGGCCAGTGGGAAGAAATGGGGACGCTCATCACCGACGAGATCCTCGAGCAGTTCGCAGTGGTGGCCGAACCGCATCGGGTCGCAGGCGAGTTGAAGAAGCGCTTCGCGGGCCGAATCGATCGGCTCTTCTGCACGTTTCCATTTGCCGACAAGGAGGATCGTCGGGCCTCCATCGAGGAGCTACGCGCATGATGAAACAAGTCCTTCGGTTGACCGGCCTGGGCCTCGTCGCCCTGATCGGACTGGTGGTCCTCACAGCCATCGTCGCCCGGTTCTCGGACGGGCCGATCGCCTTGTTCCCAGGCGGCAGCCTGGAAAGTGGAGACTGGGTCGAAGGGCCGGTCGCGGACTGGTCGTTCGCCGCGCAGATCGAAGAGATCGAGATGCAACTGGCCGCGCAGGCGATCTCGCGTACGACATGGATCGTCGTTCTCGAAGGCCAGGCCTACGTGCCCTGCAGCCTCGGCTTCCCGCCGGGCAAGACCTGGCATGAGGAGGCGCTGAAGGATGGCCGGGCGATCCTTCGCATCGATGGCAACCGCTACAGGGTGAACCTGAGCAAGCTCGACGACGATGCGATCGCCACCCGGCTCGTCGAGGCGGTCGGCAAGAAATACGGCGGCAGCCCCGGCGGCGACGGCGGCGTCTGGTTCTTCAGGCTCGACCCGACGAGTTGAGGGCCGGCCCAGACGAACGCGGCGGGAGCCAGAGGCCCCCGCCGCGTAGGAGTTCCGAACGACTGGAATCAGTCGCCCCCGCACGGGTTGCAGGGATTGTCGCCGCACGGATTGTCACCGCACGGGTTGCACGGGTTCTCCGCGCACGGATTCTCCGCGCACGGGTTGCACGGGTTGGCCTCACCCTCGTGGCTATCGGCAAAGGCCACGAGCGGCAGAGCCAGAAGCCCAGCCACCGCCACAGCAAGTCCGAGACGGCGCAGATTCAGAATGCGAGTCATGAAGTCTCCTTGTGAAGAAAGGTACGCGACTGAGATGCCACACCTCGGCCGCGGTTTCGCCTTTCCTTTCCTCCAGCATCGCAGACTGTGCACGTTCTTAGGGTGATTTTCGTCACCTGGCACTGAAGCCCCAAACGCTGTTTGTCATTGATCAGGCCAGAGTCGCTTCCACCAGGGCTCAGGCTCGACAGGTTCCACAGGCGTCGAAGACAGGCCGGCCCAGCCACGAATCTCGCCGATGTCCCAGCCCGTGAGTGTTGCCAGCGTCTGGGCCTCCTTGTCCTGCCGCTCCGGCAGGCCGCTGAGATACTCCTTTGCGGCCGGGCATTCGGCCTCGCCGGTCCAGGCGTGCTGCAAGACGTAACGCCCTTGGAAGTTGGTGCGGTCGCCAGTCTCCTGGAAGCGCAGGTCCTCCGGGAAATGGTCCCGGTCGTAGCGGACATGGAGCCGACTGACGAAGACGTTCTGTGCCGGGGAAGGCATCCGCCGCGGGGCAATCCCTGGGCCATCGGGCGGCGCGTTCTCGTCCAGCCAGAAGACCCCCAGTTCACGAAGCTCCTTGGCGGAAAGAGGATCGGCAGCGCAAGGGTCGCACCATCCCATGTCCCAGGCGTACTCGAGAAACACCACTTCGGCATTCTCGCGTCGGGTCTGCTCGCTGAAGAGCGCCTTGTAGAACTCGCCAAACCGTTCTTTCGTCGCGACCGGCAGGTTCATGCCCGTCGGGAGCTTCACGGTCCGGTAGTTCGTTGTTTCCACGCGACCCGTGCGAGTGAGGGCGTAGATGAAGAGTTCCTGGGGCCCGTCGCCATTCACCGTGCCGAGGCGAATCGGCAGCATGAACTTCGGCGATTCGTAGGCGACCTGCAGGGGCCGGAGTGTCTGGTAGCCGGCCTTCCCCTGCTCTTCCAGATTCACCTTTGCAACGAAGAAGCGCATACCCTGCTTCAGGTAGGAGCCCAACACCGGGCCTGCTCCCTCGGGAAGGCGGTAGCCGCTCTCGGTGAGCCAGGTCTCGAGGCCCGAACTCTCCTTCGCCGAGAGAATCAGGATGTCGTACTCGCCCACCGTGTAGGAGGCTTCGATCGTCACACCCAGGCTGCGGGCTCGTTTCATCCCCCCTTCCGCCATTGCTCCGGACGGCGCCACCGCCGACAGCGTGTGCATTCGGTCCACCACCCTGCAGGGATCCTCGTCGAAGTACTCGACGAGCCGCGGCGAGGTGTATCCATCCAAGTGATCGATCACCGCTCTGTCCCCCACGTGGATCTGCTCGCGCTCGAGGAAAGTCGGAACAGGGATGACGATCGCAAACTCCTTGGGATCTCCCTTGAAATCGTTCGCCATCGTGAGGACGGTGCGATCGCCGTCGCGCACGAGGACGACCTGAGACGCCTGGTTCCACAGCTTGGTGTCGGCCTTGGCGACATAGAAGCCGCAGAAGGCCAGGGCTCCCTCAGCGAACCCCGCGAGCAAGAGGCAGGAAACCAGGAGCGGACGCAGGATGGGACGCATGAAACTTCTCCTCCAGAACTGGGGCCCATCGAAAGACGGGCCCGGGAAGCCAACGATCGAGCAGCGGCACGAACGGGGCCGCTGCAAACAAAGCGAAGAGCAAGCCGTTCGGCTCATAGAAGCCGAAGCGCAGCACGAAGCCTGCCGTCGCGACCCCGGCCGCGTAGACGAGACGTCCGGCGCGAGAGCGCGGGGTCGTGCGCGGATCGGAGATCATGAAGAAAGCAAAGATCAGGAGCGCACCGTTCTCGAGCTGATGAAGTGGAATCGCCCATGGATCGCCCAACCAACTGGCCCGCCCGAAGCTGAGCGCGACCCACGCAGCGAGAAAGGCCCAGGTCACATCGCTGCGGGCGGCTCGGTGAATCACCAGCTGGCCCACGCCGGCCAACGCCAGCGTGAGAATGGCGGCATGGCCCCACTGCCCGGCGGAGACCCAGGCCTGATCGGTCACCAGCAAGAGCACGACGATTCCGAAATTCGCCGGGTTGAAAACATGGCTGCCGCGAGCGCGAAGCAGATGCTTGCTGCCGATGGCCAGAACGGCCGCAAGAGTGGCCAACCACGGGCTCGCCGCTCGGAGCAGGAGGCTCAACGAGAATGCCGTGATGAGCGGGCTCCTGGGATCGAAGCGCTCCCCTCTCAGCCAGCGCCCCAACCCTTCCGTGGCCAATGCCGCGCCGACGACCAGAAGGAAGCGATCCACGGAGAGCTCCAGATCGAGGGCACTCATTCCGTAGGCCGTCAATCCGCCCAGCGCCGCGATCTGGAAGACACGAGGATCGGCCATGGAACGATCCTAACGGGTCCATCCGGCCTGCGCGTAAAGGCTCGGTAAACCCTCGAGGCTCAGCGGAGGAAGAGGCGATAGGCGGGATTGTCGGTCTCTTCGCTCCACGGGTAACCCAGCTCATCGAGGTAGCGGCGAAAGCCCTCGTCCTCGCTGGCCGGCACCTGGATTCCCGCCAGCACGCGGCCCACCGCCGAACCGTGGTTCCGATAGTGGAACAAGGAGAGGTTCCAGCGCGGGTTCATCAGATCGAGGAAGCGCGCGAGCGCGCCCGGCCGCTCCGGGAACTCGAATCGCAACAAGCGTTCATCGGCGAGTTGCGGCACCCGTCCGCCTACCATGAATCGCGTGTGCAGGAGCGCCATCTCGTTCTCGGTCAGATCTGCCACGTCGTAGCCCGCACCTTCGAGTTCCCGAATCAACCCGGCGCGTTCGATGCCACCGCCCAACGCGACTCCGACGAAGACATGCGCCTCTGGGCTCTGGGCATGGCGGTAGTTGAACTCGGTCACATTGGCGTCTCGCAGTGCCCGGCACAGACTCCGAAAGCTCCCTGGCTGCTCGGGAATCGTAACGGCCAGGATGGCCTCGCGATGCTCACCCAGTTCCGAGCGCTCCGAGATATGGCGCAGGCGGTGGAAGCCGATGTTGGCGCCGCTCTGGATCGCAACCAGGCAGCGCCCCTGGCCCCCGCCCTGCTCCTCCAGCCAACGCTTCATACCGGCAACGGCCAACGCACCCGCCGGTTCGGCCAGCACACGGGTCTCTTCGAAAAGGTCCTGGATGGCGGCGCACACATCATCCACGCCAACCTGCACCATGCCGTCGACCCGTTCATGAACGATCCGGAAGGGAGCCTCGCCAACCTGTCGTACCGCCGCGCCGTCCACGAAGAGCCCCACCCGATCGAGGGGGACCGGCCGGCCAGCAGCGAGCGCCGCCGTCATGCTCGCACCGTCCTCCGCCTCCACTCCGAAGATCCGGGTCTCCGGACGCAGGAATTTCGTGTACGCCAGGATGCCGGCCAGCAATCCACCGCCACCGACGGGCACGAAGATCGCATCGATCGGATCCGGATGCTGACGCAGGATTTCCATCCCGATGGTGCCCTGGCCCGCGATCACATCGAGATCGTCGAACGGGTGGACGAGCGTCCCACCCTGCTCGGCAACGATGGCATCGGCTCGCTCGGCCGCATCGGCGACCGTGTCACCGAAGAGCTCGACCGTCGCGCCCAACGCGTCGACGGCGCGCACCTTGATCGACGGCGTCGTACGCGGCATCACGATCGTGGCCGGGAAGCCCAGACGCTCCGCCGCCAGGGCGACGCCCTGGGCATGATTCCCCGCCGAACAGGCGACCAGACCGCGCCGCCCGATCTCGGGCGATAGCTGGGAGATCTTGTTGTAGGCCCCCCGAACCTTGAACGAAAAGATCGGTTGAAGATCCTCGCGCTTCAGCAACACCCGCTCCCCGAAGCGCGCCGATAGCTTCGGAGCCGCTTCCAGCGGGGTTTCCCGGGCGACGTCGTAGACACGCGCTCGGAGGATGCGTTCGATCAGGGCGTCGCTCATCGTCGGAGCCTACTCGTGCACGCCTCGCGGCGGCCGCATCGGAAATTGGGGCAACTCGTCCTCGATGGGGAACCAGGCGGCCTTCTGATCGACGAAGGCGTGACGGGAGAGTTCGAGGCCGGTTTCATCGTCCAGGGCTCCCGGCGGAATTCCGACGCCGCCAATTTCCGGGTAGACCAACGGAGCGGCCGATCCGCAGACCCGACAGAACGCACGGCGATAGGCCGGCGGAGCCTCGAGAAGCGGTGCCTCGTATTGAACCACCAACTCCTCGCCCGAGATCCAGCGGAAGCCAGCCAGCCCCACGCCCGCCTCGGGTGCAAACGCACCGCCCGTCGCCTTGCGACAACGCTTGGCGTGGCAAGCCTGGATCGGCGTGAGTTCTCTCGTGATCTCGAAACGCACCTGCCCACACAGACAGCTTCCCGTTCTCATCCGATGCCTTCTCCTACTTCCCCTCGAACCGGGGTTCGCGTCGCTCGGCCATGGCCTTCACCCCTTCGGCGAAGTCAGCCGTCTTGCGCAGCCGATCCTGCTCGCTCTGTTCATGATCCGTCGCCTCCCGGATGCGTCCGGCCAGATTGCCTCGCAAGGTGCGGCGAATCGAACGCACGGCCAGAGGCGCGGAGAGCGCGATCTCCTGAGCGAGCGCGTGCGCGGCCTCGCGCAGCTCTTCCCGGGGTACGAGCCGGCTGCACAAACCCAGGGCCAGCGCCTCCTCCCCTTTGACGCGGCGGCCGGTGTAGAGAAGCTCTGCCGCAGCGGTCGGCCCAACCAACTCGGGAAGCGTCACGCTCAGGCCGAAGCCCTGGTGGAAGCCGAGCCGCGCAAAGTTGGCAGCGAAGCGCGCTTCCGCGCAAGCCACCCGGAAGTCCGCCGCCAACGCGAGGCCCAACCCACCACCGATGGCTGCACCCTGGATCGCGGCGACGAAGGGCAGCGGGGCCTCGAACAAGCGCACGGCCTCTGCGTAGAGATCGCCCGGAGCATCCCCTTGGCCGCGGCCGCTGAAATCGGCGCCAGCACAGAAATGCTTGCCTTCCGAGCACAAGACGATGGCCCGGCAGCGATCGCCCTCCGCGAGTTCATGAAAGGTATCGGCCAACCCGCGAATCAGGCCCATGTCGAAGAAGTTGGCGGGGCCGCGTTGGATCTCGACCCGGGCCACACGGCCTTCCAGCTCGACACCTAGATCACTCATTCGATTGAAACCCTCATGAGCAGGACCCTAACACGAACCGCCCAGCCGCCGACGCGCCCGCGGCTCGACCTCGTGAGCCAGCCAGTTGGCAAGTTCCCGCAGCCGGATGGCCGGATCGACGACATCGGCATCGATCCCGTAGCGCCAGGCGATGTCACTCCGATCCGGGTTCTTGTGGAGCACTTCCAGATCGTGAACCCATGCCGCGGCACCGGTCTCGTCGGCAAAGCTGCCCTGCTCGATGAGATCGGCGGTTCGAATGTGCGCCTGGCGCGCGATTTCGTGAAGGTGGTACTCCGGATGATACTGCACCGCCCAGAAACGGCCTCGACCGTGCTCGACGGCCACCGCCTGCACCCGAGTGAATTCGTTCGTCGCCAACACCTTCGCTCCGAGTGGCAGAGTCTGGATTTCGTCTTGATGGCTCGTCAACGCATCGAAGACAGCCGGCTTCCCTTCGTACATCGGATGAGCCGTTCCGGAGCCCGTCTGCCGGATCTTGCGTGAGACGCCAAACTCGCGTCCCCTGGGATTCCGCCGGCACTCCCCGCCTGCCGCAACGACGGCGAGCTGGGCCGCCCAACAGCTCCCATGAGCGGGGACACCCGCCTCGAACCCGCGTCGAGCCAACTCGATCTGGCGGGTGACCTGCGGATCGTCCGCCACGTGGATCGTCAGGCTGGAGCCGCTCCAGAGCATGCCATCGAATTGCTCGAGCGCTTCAGGCGGCGTCCAGTCGGCATCCGCCGGAAAACCGATTTCCACCTCAGCCTTGGGATTCAGCGCCCGGACACACTCGCCGTACAAAGGCCCCGCCTCGGTCGCCCCGCCGCGGACCAGCTTCGCCCGACCCTCACGGGCGTAGGCATCGAGCACGAGCAGGCGCAGCATACGGTTCAGGCGGCACGCTCTACAGCGAGCGACGCATCAGGGGCGGCGCTCATTGCTGGAGCATCTTCCGGGCACTCTCGACAGCGCGCTCGGCGGCTTCGCCGTCCGTAGCGAGCTCGCGCGGGACGGGAACCGCCAGGCCGCGCTCGACCGCGGGCCGCTTCTCCATGGCCTCGATCCAGCGATCGAGGTTCGGCAGGCCGGAGCTATCGATCCCAGACCAGCCGCGAATGCGCACCCAGCTGTAGTTCGCGATGTCCGCCAGGCTGTACTCCCCCGCGAGCCACTCCTGCTTGGCAAGAACGCCATCGAGGACGGTGTAGAGCCGGCGCGTTTCGTTCTGGTAGCGGGCGATGGCGGAAGGCAACTTCTCCGGGAAGTAGCGGAAGAAGACATTGGCCTGCCCTTGCATCGGCCCGAGGCCTCCCATCTGGAACATCAGCCACTGAACCACCCGGGAGCGACCCTTGGGATCGGTCGGCAGGAGTCGTCCGTCACCGACTTTCTCCGCCAGGTAGAGCATGATCGCACCGGACTCGAATACCGGGAAATCATCGGCCTCCCTGTCGATGATGGCCGGGATCCGCCCGTTGGGGTTGATCTCCAGAAACCCAGGCTCCTTCTGCTGATTCTCCGAGAGATCGATCGCATGCACCTCGTACGGCAGCTCCAACTCTTCGAGCGTGATGGACGCCTTCCAACCGTTGGGCGTGGGTGCCGTATACAGATCGATCATCGGGACTCCTGGCGAAGGGGACCGGAGAGTATCATTCCTCGCCGCGCCGCAGGGCTGCGGCAATGGCCGCCAGGGGCGGAGGCTCTGGGACATCCTGGAAATCCGCCAGGCGTCGGTAGACCTCCGCAGCGGCCTCGTGGAAACCACCGGGCAGGCCAGCCGCTTCGAAGGTCGCTGCGATCTCTCGCATCTCGCCCTCGAACCTCAATGCCTTTGCAGCGACCGAAGGCACGCCGCGGTCGAGGCGAAGCGCCACATCCGGCGCCAGGATTTCCCACTCGGCGCGCAATGCCTGTTCGACGCCCTCGCCCACAGCTACGGCATGGATCGCCGCCAGCAGCGCTGTACTCCCCTTGGTCCAGGCCGCGAACACCATTTTGAGGGCAGATGCGGCACCCACCTCATCCGATACCACCCGGGCGTCGAGAGGCCCGGCGACAAACAAGGCCGCAGCGTCCGGAGCCGCGGCGCCGGAAAGGTGCAGACGGGTCGTGCCTGGCGTATGCGCCGGCGGGCCGATGATTCCACCATCGACGAAACGCGCCTTGCCCTCGCATCGATGCGCCAGCTCACGCGCCGTCGCCGGCGAGATCGCGTTGGCATCCACGTAGATGCCCTCGAACCCCTCCGCGAGCACGGCCTCCAACAATTCTCGCGCAGCACTCGGTGGGCATACCGCCAGGATCAGTTCGCTTTCCTTGGCCAGTTCTGCGAGCCCGCCAACGTCCTCCAGGCCAACGTCCGCTGCCCGGGAACGCGTTGCCACCGTTCGGCCATCGAGAGCCACCAACACCCGGTGGCCACTCTCCCGCGCACAGGCCCCCACGCTCGCCCCCATCTGGCCAGGATGAAGCAGCCCCAACGTCCTCATGAATCGCCTTCCAGCGGGCCCGGGTCATGCTTCAGCTCGGCCATTCGAGCCAGGTAGGAGAGCAGCGCGTCCAGATCCAGCTCGGTCAGATGCTGGTGAGCGGGCATGCTCGTGTATCGAAAGCTCTCCGGGTTGCGGATGAACTCCCGCAGCTGGGCCTCCGGACGATACTCCGTGATGTTGCGCGGCACGTTCAGCTCCGGGCCGACCTTGCCACCTTCCCCGTTGATCGCATGACAATGCGCGCACTCCCGCTGGAATAGGCCGTAGCCTCGAGCCGTCGGCGAACCCGTCTCCGCCCCTGTCGGCACTGTATGCGGGTGACGCTCTTCGAAACTGGCGATTTCGACCGTCGCAAGCTGGTAGGGCCACGGCCAAGCGTGTGCATCCCATTGCTCCGGCCGCTCCCATACCAGGTAGAAGGGCGCAGGGTCCACCTGGCGCCGGTCAATCGGGTCGAAGCCCTGTTCGCCGCGGGCGAGCCGGTCCGCATCCGCAAACGCCAGGTAGGCCCCGGGCCCCAGCAGCTGATCCGCCTCCGCTTGGCGCGTGTAGCCATCCAGGGCGCGCAGAAGCAGGCTTTCGCCGGCAAGGGCAGCATCATCGCCGAAGCCCTGCGCCAGGACCTCCCGCAGCGGGCACACGCGAAAGCGCTTCGTGACGCCGTAGTAGGGATCCTTCCCGATCTCGAGCGTGCGTTCAGCGCACGCGGCGCGCAGCTGCCCGAGCGTTTGCGTGCTCACGACGGCCCCGTCGCGAACGAAGCTCAGCTGCACCACTGGGCTCTCTTCGAGCGCGAGCCCGATTCCGGAACAGAGCAGCAGGAGGACGACCACGATCGACGCGAAGGAGCGCATCGCCGTACCGTAGGGCTGCCACGAGGCTCATGCGAACGCGAACGGTCACCAGACGATCAGAGATCGTCGCGAATCTTCTCCAGGACCCGATGCAGCCGGCGTACGTAGGCGGTCGTCACGATATGGCCCAGCTCCTGGGCGAGCCAAGGCTTGTTCCGCGCCAGGTACTGGTACCCCCGGGCGTCGAACTCGAGCAGGGACGTCTCGCTCTCAGTGATCGCCGATTCGGTCGGCGGCACACCCGCGAGCATCGAGAGCCCTCCGAAGAATTGTCCGACCGTCACACGATCGATCGGAACCTCCCGAACGCCGCGTGCCCGCACCTGGAGAACCACAGAGCCGCTTTCCACGACAAAGATCGAGCCGGAGTTCTCGGGGTCGTGATCCTGGCGGTAGATCGTATGACCCGCGGGTAGCTTGCGAACCCGGGTGATCTGGGAGAGGCCCATGGCTCCGTCGACGCCAAGCGGACGAAGATCCGAGCCCACATACAGGAAGCGTGCGAGCTTCTTGCCGCCGTCCAGGACCGCATCCCAGAGGCGGTCGACGGCCTCGTCCGACGGATTCACGAATTCGACGCCCGTCATCACTACGTCGTCCCCGGGAAGCGCATTCTGCCAACGCCCCTCAGCTTCGAGGCTCAGCCAGCTCCCATCGATCTGGACTTCGAGGCGTTGGATCGATTTGGTCGCGACCGGAGATTCCGTCGCGACGCACGCGCCACCAACACTCAAATCCCGAGTGAACGCGGCCAACGGGCCCCTGAAATCGGTCGAGTACAGGCGGGCGGGAAGATCCGCACCGATGCGCGGATCCCCGCGACTACCGAAGAGCTCGATCTGTCCAGACGACATGCTGCCTACTTGAGCGGAACGCGCTTGTTCAGCGCGGCACCCAGATCAGAGGTGAAGACCTGCATGGCAGGGAAGCAACCATCATTCGGAAACCCCTTCCTCGTGTGGTCGATCCCTGGCGTTTTCGGCGCGTCGACGCGGGAACGTAATCGCGAATACGTTCTTCTTTCGCGCTCCGTCGCGTACGACCCCAACGCACCCAGGGTTTTCCCCGACACGCATGGGTCGTTTCGACGAATCGTGGCGCAGCGGAGCGTCTGCTGTCGCGGCGGCCACCGGAATGATGGACTCGCGTTTCTCCGTTAGTCGGTGGCCAGGGCCCGTTCCGACAGGAACTCTGTGGTTCGCGGGACAGATCCCCCAACGCCAGCCTCGGGCACGACAAGGGCGTTCAACTCATCGACACCCGCTTCGGCGAGCAGCCCCAGACGATCCGCCAGCTCCGATTCGTTTCCGATCAGCGCTACGTCCTCGGGGCCACTCGCTCCACCCAGCCGAAGAACGGCGCGATAGGAAGGAAGCTGCGCGCAGCGCCCGGCCCGAGCCGCCGCCTCGGAGACGATCGGAACCGCCGCCTCTTGGAGATGTTTCAGGCTGGCCAACCAAAGAGCGGCCCCGTCACTGGCCTGGCCTGCCAAAGCCAGCATCCCCGGCTGAAGCGCCGCCAACAGAAGCTCAGGGCGGACGGCTGCTGGGATCTGGAGGCCGCCCTGGGCTGTCCACACCGGGCCCTTGCGGTCCACGCGTCGGCCGCAAAGAAGTGGATCCAACACCTCCAAGGTGGCACGCATGTGCTTGACCGGGCTTGGGAAATCAATGCCAAAGCGATTCCCCAGAACCGCCCTGTGGCTGACGCCGATGCCAAGCCGCAGACGCCCGCCGCAAGCGGCTTGGGCGGTGAGTGCGGCCTGGCCCAGGGCCATCGGATGCCGGGTCGGACTCGGTACAAGCCAGGTCCCCAGCGAGATTCGCTGGGTGGCGCGGCCCAGCAGGCCCGCCAGGCCAAGGGCGTCGTAGTCGAACGTCTGGCCCAACCACAACGTGGAGAAACCGACGGGCTCGGCGTCACGAGCCCGGCCTTCCAGCACAAGCAGATGGCGTTCAGGACGTTTCGCTCAGGTACAGGCCGATGCGCATGGCCGGCGGACGCTCAGCAGCAGCCAGGGCCGGTGCGGGTGTCGCTTGCGTCATGCCAGTGGGGCGGGTCGAGGTAGAGCCCTCTCTGCGCAGCCACGCGCATCGCCCGCGCCGTATCGATGACCCACGGGCCCTCCCGCACGACACGAAGACGAACACGTTCCCCAGCAGCCAATACACGCTCGCGATCGCCATCGAATTCGAGCAAGCCTGGACCGCGCATCACCACTTCCTCATCGAGCCCGACTCGTCGTACGCTCTTGACGTAGGCCGTTCGATACAGACCGGGTGAAACGGGAACCAGCAGAGGACGCCCGCCCTCCCCTCGCGCGGTGCACTCCACCACGACACCGAAATCTTCTTCAGCACTCGTGGGCTCGAGCAACCCACCGATCGGAGACATGCCGATCGAGCCGGGCTCCGCACGCGAGAGCAACATGTGGCGAATCTTCTCGGGATCGAAAGGCATGAAGCTGCCCGGATGATCGTCCGCGACGAGCACACCGTCGATCACCGCAAGACTCTCCGCACCGTCTTCGTACACCGCACGCACGAGCTTGGCCCGGACGGCGACCTCCGCGAGTTGGACCCGGCCGCAGGCCACGAGGCCCGCCGCGGCACCGGCCGTCGTGGCTTCGACCGTCTCTGGAAAGACGTTGTTCGTGCCTGTCGACAGCGGCAGGAGCGGCGCATCAGGCCAGGCCTTCGCGACCAGACGCTGGGTGCCGTCTCCTCCGAGCACGAGCAACGCGCCGCAGCCGGCCTTGCGCATGGCTTCTACGGCGCGCAGCGTATCGCTCGGTTTGGTCTCGAGCCTTCCGATGTCGAGGAACTCCATGTCTGCGCCTAGCCGAAGCAGATCCACGGCCCGCTCGGAAACACGGAAGAGATCCCGTACGAGCAGGACCTTCTTCACCCCGGCCGCCACCGCACCCACCACGGCCCGTTGAAGCTGATTGCGCTTTGCGTCCGGGGTATGCGTCTGAGCCCGGCCCACGAGACGGCGGACATCCCGGCCGGACATCGGATTCGCGATCACCCCCAGCGGCCTGGGCTCCATCCCCTAGGAACCGCCGCCGTGAACATTGATCTTCTCACCGGTCACGTATCTGGCGGCATCCGAGACGAGAAAACGCACGACCGCCGCAACCTCCTCGGGGCTGCAGACGTGGCCGAACGGCATCGATGCATCGAGCTTGCGGAAGTCGTCGACCCCCGCCGTTGCTTTCATCAACCGGCGTCCCATCTCGGTCTCGATCAAGCCCGGCGCGACCACATTGACGTGGATGCCGTTGCGCTTCTCTTCCTTCGCCAGCGTGAAGGCCAAGGCCTCCATGGCGGCCTTGCCCATGCTGTAGGGAGCGCCATTGGCCGAGTGATGAAGCGTCGCGACGCTCGAGATCATCACGATGTCTCCCCGTGGCTGAGCGCGCATGCTCGGCAGGACGAGTTGGCACAACTGATGGGGACCGAGCGCGTGAATGCGAACCACCCGTTCCAGCTCGGCCGGATCCGTCTCCGCCACGCTCTGGCCGCGGCTCGCAATGCCCGCGTTGTTCACGAGGATGTCGATGTGTCCGAAATCGCGGACGACCGCCTCGACCATGGCCGCATCGGCCTCGTAGTCATCCACAGAGGCCGCGTAGCAACGCGCCTCACGGCCGAGTGCGCGAATGGCCTCGACTGTCTCATTTGCAGCCGCTTCATCTCGCCGGTAGTTCACGGCGATATCGGCACCATCTTCAGCCAACCCGAGAGCGATGGCGCGGCCTACGCCGCGCCCCCCGCCCGTCACCAATGCAACGCGTCCTTGTTTCGACATGGCCGAAGCCTAGTTCATGCGTGCCTTGCGATGCCGCTGGGCCAGCTCCGTCAGGTAGAGGGCCCAGAGAGCCGGATCCCAGGTCTGGACGGCTGCATCGACGGGCTCCACCGCGGGCGCCTCGGCGCGGCCTTGGATCGTTTCATCGTTGGGTACGAACATGGCTAGAGCCTGTGAACGCCCTTGGCTGTGTCAAATCGCCCGTCCTCAGCTGAGCAAGAGCGGCGGGAAGCAGGCGATCTGGTGGAAGTCTGGCGCAGGCCCAGGAAGCGCGGAGGCCGCCAGAAAGCGACGCGCTCTCCCCTCTCCGTGGATCGCGAAAGCGTTGGCTGCAAAGAGCCCCGCAGGCAACCAGGCGGCTGGGAAGCCAGCGGTAGCCTGCCATCGGTTCCCTTCGCGCTGCACGTCGAGCGCGAGCGCCAAGCCCTCCCGGATTGCGTGGCGGCACCCGTGTAGCTCGAGCACCAGATGGTGGCCATGAGGCCCGATCTCGATCTCGAGATACCGCTGGTCCAGCCCGACCAGGAAGAGTTCCACGACTTCGTATTCCCAGAGACCGGGTTTCACTCCCGGGGGGCCGAACGGCGGTGGATCGTCGTGGAAAGGAGCATCAACTCGAAGCTCAGCCCGCTCTTCATCCCAGTCGAGTGACAGAGCGACCTCTTCCTGCAAAGACACGGGCTGGCCATCCCAGGTGGTGGCCACCTTCCACTCGGCACGCGGCATCTCGCCAGAGTACCTTCTCCTCGCGCCGCGCATCAACGCGTCGCCCCGGGCGCGGACCCTTTCGGGACGAACTCGGGTGCTGAATGCACGGCGCCCCAGCCTGGAGACCCGCAATGAACCCCCGACGAATTCTTCTGGTCTTGCTCGTCGCCCTGCTCGCCTCGAGCCCCGGTTGCGCGTGGCTCAAGAGATTGGCGTATGCGGGCAGCGACCGGGATGAATGGCAGCAGCCGGACCGCGTCGTCAGCAGCCTGGGGCTCGCCGCAGATGCGCTGGTTGCCGACCTCGGAGCCGGCGGCGGCTACTTCACGTTCCGCCTCGCCGACGCCGTGAAGGACGGGCGTGTCTACGCCGTCGATATCGATCCTGCAATGACGGACTTCATCGCGAGCAAGGCCAAGGAAGATGGCTATGCCAACGTGAGCGTGGTGCAAGCGGGAGCGGACGACGCGCGGCTGCCGGAGCCCGTCGACTGGGTCTTCACGAGCAACACCTTTCATCACCTTCCCGATCAGGCCACCTACTTCGCGCGGCTGAAGAGCCACCTGAAACCAGGCGGCCGCGTGGCCGTAGTGGAGTACGCGCCCCGGCAGGGCTGGTCCCTCCTGGGTGACCATGCGACCTCCAAGGACGAAATCGTCTCGGCGCTCACCGAGGCAGGCTACCGGCTCGACGCGGACTACTCCTTCCTGGATCGACAGAGCTTCCTGGTGTTCGCGGTCGACGAGGGCTGACGCAGCGGCGGCATCGACCGCCTCAGGCGGCGGAAGGCGCCTTCCTCTCCTCGCGCGATGTGCGGTGGATCAGGTAGGCGAGCGGGCCTGCTGCGCCAATCGTCAGGCTGAGGACGGCGTAGGGCCAGAACGGCAGCGCCCGTTCGCGGGCGTCGTTCCACTGCCAGATCGTGAACAGGATGAGCACGATGCTGAGATCGACCATGGCGAGACGGGTGCCGGCGTTCGCGAGCATCGCCTCGAAGAACCCCACGTAGCCGAGTTCGAGAATGGCGATGTCGGTCAGGACCAGGAATCCGACGAGGGCGAGAGAGAGGGCTGCGATTCGGGTCATGGAGGTCTCCTTTGGGATGGGCGCGTTGGCTTCCTGTAGAGCAAGCAACGTGCCGGCGGGGCGAGCCCTCAGGCGTTCCGAGAGGTCCTTCCCGTTGCAACCTTGCAACACGCTTGTCGCGACCCTGCCACGCAGCCAAGACCGGAAGACACCTCCTCGCTCCTGAACCTGGCATCTGGTTTGCGATGTAGGCTCTCCCAGGCCACCACCTGCGAGGAACTCGACGTGACTGAACATCGATGGGGAATCTGGGGCGCACTGGCGGGTGCGGCCTTGGGCTTGGCGGATACGTGGCTGCTCGGCTCGACCGGCGTCGAAATGAAAATCGGCGAGAACGACGCGACCTGGCTAGTGGCGTCGACCTTCGGATTCAATCTGACGGTCGTGGGCGGCCTGGCAGGCTCCCTTTGGAGTGCCCGCGAACGGCAACGCAAGGATGCGAAGCGAATCCAAGCCCAGCAGGAAGCGTTGGCGGCCTCCGAACGGATGGCGTTCGAGAACGAGAAACTCGCCGCCATAGGCCGGCTGGCAGCGGGCATCGCCCATGAGGTGCGAAACCCGCTGGGTGTGATGCGAGCCTCCGCGGCGATGGTGCAGGAACAATTCCCGGAAGGAGAGGACGCCCACCGGGCCTGCGCCTTCGTCGTGGAGGAAGCCGACCGGCTGAACGAGCTGATCCGATCGTTGCTCGCCTTCGCCCGGCCGACCGCGCTGAAACCCCAGCCGAGCACGATCGAAACCCTCGTTGCCCGAGCGGTAGCCTTGGCACAACATCCGCTCGAGACCCACGACGTCGAACTCACGAGGGATCTCGAGAGCCTCGATGGCGTGCAGGTCGATGTCGACCCGGGACTCGTTTCCCAGGTGCTGCTCTGCCTCCTGACGAATGCGGCCGAAGCGGTGGGAAGCGAGGGCCATGTGCGCCTGGAAGGCCGAACAGACGAGCGTTCCCTCTACCTGCGAGTGGCCGACGACGGACCGGGTGTCGAGCCAGCGAATCGGGCAAAGCTCTTCGAGCCCTTCTTCACGACCAAGCCTCAAGGAACGGGCCTTGGCCTGGCGATGGCCGCGCAGATCGCTCGCGCCCACGGCGGCAGCCTGAAACTGATCCCGGGAGCCGGCGGCGGAGCGGACGGCCACGGTGCCTGCTTCGAGCTCGCCCTGCCCTGGCACGGGAAGGTCGCGGCATGAAGCCGCGCGTCGCGATTCTCGATGACGAAACCCGGCTGGTCGGCATTCTCGAAATGCTGCTGCGCAGAGAAGGGTACGACGCGATCGGCTTCGGCGAACCGGAGCGCGCCATCGAAGCCCTCGCCGAGGGCCGTTTCGACCTGTTGCTCACCGATCTCCGCATGCCCGGTATGGATGGGATCCAGGTGCTCGAGCGGGTGCGCGAGATCGACCCGAACCTGCCCGTGATCGTGCTGACGGCCCATGCCAGCATCGAAACTGCGATCCGCGCCGTCCGACTAGGTGCGTTCGAATACGTGGAAAAGCCTTTCAACAACGACGGCCTGCGTGCGCTCGTCGCGCGCGCCCTCGAACACACCCGCCTGCGCCGGGAGAACCAACACCTGCGTGCCGAACTCGGCCGGGAGCAAGGCCCCGAGGCGATCGTGGCCGAAAGCTCCGCCATGGCCAAAGTGCTCGACGTGGTCCGCCGCGCAGCCCGCAGCGACGCAACGGTCCTGATCAGCGGCGAGAGCGGAACCGGCAAGGAGCGGGTCGCCAGGGCCGTGCACGTGCTCTCCGAGCGCGTCGCGGGACCCTTCGTCGCCGTGAACTGTAAAGCGCTTGCACCTGGCGTCCTCGAGAGCGAGCTCTTCGGCCACGAACGCGGTGCCTTCACGGGCGCCGAGCGCGCCCGTCCGGGCCTGTTCGAGCGCGCCCACCAAGGGACCCTGTTCCTCGACGAGATCGGCGAGATCTCGCCGGAGTTCCAGGCCAAGCTGCTGCGGGTGCTCCAGGAAAAACGTGTCTACCGGGTTGGCGGCGAAACCGAACACGAAGTGGACGCGCGCATCGTCGCCGCTACGAATCGGGATCTCAAAGCCGAGATCGACTCCGGGCGCTTTCGGGAAGACCTCTACTTCCGGCTCGCAGTCATCCCCATCCACCTTCCACCGCTGCGTGAGCGACGCGAAGACGTACTGCCCTTGGCGCGTCGGTTCTTCGCGTCGGCGAGCCGCGAACGCGTCCCGCCCCTCGAAGGCTGGAGTGACGAAGCCGAGACGTGGATGCTGGAGCATGCCTGGCCAGGAAACGCGAGAGAGCTCGAAAACGCTATCGAGCGCGGCGTCGTGCTCGCCCGAAGCTCACAGATCGAACTCGAAGACCTGCTACCCGGAGGGCCGCCAGGCTCGGCACCCGCAGACGCGACGACACCCGAGGAAGGCCTGCGCGACTACGTCGATCGTCTTACGGGCGAACGCATCCGCGACGTTCTGCGCACCAGCGGAGGCAGCCGCCAGGAGGCTGCTGCTCGCTTGCAGATCGACCGCACCACCCTCTACCGATGGACCCAGAGGCTCGGCATCAAGGATTGAATTGTGGCGCGAAGAATGGGTCCGGCATGATGCCTGCCTTGGAGAGCTGAACGGTATTGGAATTTCCAGGGGAAGCATGGCGATGGCTACACGAACCGTGACCAGCTGTCAGCAACGGAAGCGTGAACGGCTCATGGGGTCGTTCGGCACGGGCTTCCTTTCCGCAGGCGGAACCCAACAACACCTCCCTGCATGGGTCCTGCGCGTCTGCCTGATCCACTACTCGTCTTCGGCCTCTTCGCGCAGATCGCGAAGCCGTCGGCGATCCGGCCGGAGGCGTAGACCTCGTCCTGGGTGGTGGCGCGGCTGGAGTAGGCCCAGCCCATTGGCAGGCTGATGAAGCCGGCGATTCCATCGATCTGGGTGACGTCCCAGGCTGATGAAGCCGGCGATTCCGTCGATCTGGGTGACGTCCCAGGCTGCCGAAGCCGCCAGATCGAAGCTGAACGAGATGTAGCGATTGCATCCCTGCTCAGATGCTGCAAGCCTGCTCGGCATGAGCGGCGCCCCCCCTCGCAACGTTTCCAAAGTCGATCGCCCGCCCGCGGTGTTGGTCGGCGTTCAGCTCCAGGGCGTCACGGACGAGGCCTTCGCGAGCTCGCTGAACGAACTCGAACGGCTGGGCAAGACGCTCGGGCTGCGCGTCATCGGGCGCGTGACGCAGAAGCGCAGGGGTCTCGGCGCGAGCAACGTCGTCGGCGAGGGAAAGCTTCGGGAGCTCGCGGGCTACACAGGTGGGCAGGGCTTCGTTGCCCACCGATGCGGTCACCGTCCTCGTAGACCAGGACCTCACGCCGACCCAGATGCGCAATCTCGAGAAGGCCACGGGCGTGGAGGTGCTCGACCGCTCGATGGTCATTCTCTCGATCTTCCAGCGCCACGCGCGCACCCGTGAAGCCAAGATCCAGGTCGAGATCGCGCGCCTCGTCTACATGGCGCCACGGCTTCGCGAGGCCAACGCGGGCACCGAACGACAGCGCGGCGGTATCGGCGGCAAGGGAGCGGGCGAGTCGGTCCTCGAGCTGGGCCGGCGCGCCGTGCGCGACCGTATCGCGGAGTTGCGGCGGAGCCTCGTCGTGGTGCAGCGCGAAGCGGATGTGCAACGAAGCCGCCGCAGCGGGAGCACGACCCAGACTGTCGCGCTCGTCGGCTACACGAACGCAGGCAAGTCGCGGCTGATGCGCGCGCTGACGAACAACGCGATGTACGTCGCCGACCAGCTCTTCGCGACGCTGGACACCACGGTGCGTGCGCTGGTGCCCGAGACGCGCCCGCGGATCCTCGTCTCCGATACGGTCGGCTTCATCAAGGCTCTTCCCCACGATCTCGTCGCGTCGTTCCGCTCCACACTGGAGGAAGCCCGGGACGCGAGCCTGCACCTGCACGTGGTGGATGCCTCGGACCCCGCATTCCGCACTCAGTACGACGTGACGCGCCAGGTACTCGGCGAGATTGGTGCAGAGGACCACCCGCGCCTGCTGATCCTCAACAAGTGCGATCTGATCTCCGAACCGCAGCGTGCGGCGCTCGCCGAAGAATTTTCGGAGGCGGTCATGATGTCAGCGAAGTCGTCCGAGGACGTGTCCGCGCTGCACGGTCAAATCCGCGACTTCTTCGAGCGCTCGATGGAAGAAGAAGAGTTCGTGATCCCGTACGACCAGCAAGGCAAGGTCGCCCTGCTGCACGAGCGCTGCCGCGTGCTCGAGGAGCGCTACGACGAGGATGGTGCACACGTTCGCGTGCGCGCGCCCGCCGCATTGCTTGGCGGCCTCCGTCGCGAGATCTAGCCGTCAGCAACGGAAGCATGAACGGATGGCCCTTCTCCGTCACCTGGCGGACGGCTTCGTCCTTGAATGCGGGCGTGAATCGTTGCTGGCCCATCCGGCTCCTCGAATCGGCTCAATCCTAGCCCTGGAGGTGTCCACGATTCCGGGCGCGGATCCAAGGCTCATCGCTCCGCTGGGTCGAAGGAGAGGTGCGTGCGAGAAAGAAGTGAATAGTATGCGCGGCGTTCGCGGGCGAGCGAGGCGATACTTTCCTTTTGATAATGATTGTCGTATGTTCACTAAATGCCCGATGGTGATGTTGCAGAACGTTTGATGACGGGGAGGGCCGGCTGACAGTGGGAGACGTGGCGAACCGCCTCCGCCTACCCCTTCCTCGCACTTCGAAACTCCTGGGCGAGCTCGAGGGGCTCGGGTTGATCGAGCGCACACGAGATTGCGCGGATCGGCGGCGAGTGACGGTTCGCACCTCTCGCGCAGGCAAGCGGACGGCCGCAAAGTTGCGTGGCGCGCATCGGGGGCGACTCGCAGGGTTGCTCGAAGTGCTCGGGCCACGGGACACCGAGCAGTTGCTGACGATTTTCGAGCGCGCCGCCGACCGGCTGAAGACTTCGAATCGGGGCTCGGCCAAGGGTGAGTTCTCATGACGCAGAAACGGCACTCTGCGAGACGAGCGACATCCGTGGTGCTGCTCACTCTGGTGCAGGCGACTTTGATCGGGTGTGGCCAAGAAGAAGCTGGGCTGCTGACGGTTCTCATCGAGCGAGGGGGTATCGAAGCCACGGTCAATGCCACGGGCACGCTCAACCCGGTCCACATGGTCGAGGTAGGCACGCGAACCTCTGGACAGATCGAGAGCATCGATGTCGACTACAACTCGCTCGTACGCAAGGGGCAACGCGTCGCGAAGATCGATCCGTCGAACTCGTTGATTCGCGTGCAGAAGTCCCGCGCTGGCGTCTTGTCTGCGCTGGCGGGGGTGGAACGAGCAGAGGCTGAGCTCGGGTTGAAGCGGGATCAACTACAGCGCCAAAACTCACTACACGACAAGACCCTCATCACCCGTGACCGCCTGGACCTCGCACAGACGGCCCATGCCCAATCGTTGGCCGAGCTCTCGATCCAAGAGGCGAGCCTCGCTCAGGCACGGGCCGAACTCGAAGACGCAGAGATCAACCTCGGCTACACCGACATCATTTCGCCAATCGATGGAATCGTACTCTCGCGGAACGTCAATGTGGGGCAGACGGTAACTGCGACCTTTCAGACGCCCACTCTGTTCGTGATCGCGCAGGACCTGACGAAGATGCAAGTAAACGCCGACGTCAGCGAATCGGATATTGGTCAGGTCCGTGAGGAGCAGATCGTGAGGTTCTACGTCGACGCCTACCCGAATCGGGTCTTCAAGGGGCGGGTCCGACAAGTCAGAAACTCGCCCATGTCGGTGCAGAACGTGGTCACCTATGACGTGGTGGTCGACGTCGATAATGGCGATCTCGCTCTCAGACCGGGCATGACAGCCACCGTAACCGTAATTACCGATACGAAGGCGAACGTTCTCAAAGTACCGTTGCGCGCCCTTCGCTTCCGCCCCAAGCGCACCGGCCGATCCGAGAAGGTCGTGAAACGCCTGGACGATTCATCCCTGGAACACAAGAGCCGACTCTGGACTCCAGACGGCAAGGGCTTGCCGAGCCCCGTGTCGATCGAGGCCGGACTGCGCGACGACGAGCACGTCGAGGTTGTGTCGGGCGAAGTTTCGGAAGGCGATGAAGTCGTCATCGGCTATCGCCGGTCGTCATGAGCGGGCGGATCATCGAAACCCGCGATCTTCGCAAGACTTTCGAATTCGGCGACGTCGTGGTGCACGCTTTGAGGGGGATCTCGGTGGAGGTTCCGACGGGACAGTTCGTCGCGATCATCGGAAAATCAGGCTCGGGAAAGTCGACCTTCATGAACATTCTCGGCTGCCTGGATCGGCCCAGTAGCGGCACCTATCGGCTCGAGGGGCGGGACATCTCCGACCGAAGCGCCGATGAACGTGCTGAGCTGCGAAGCGAACAGATCGGATTCGTCTTTCAGGCCTTCAACCTGATTCCCCGAACGAGCGCCCTCGAGAACGTCGAGCTGCCCCTGGTGTATGGCGGCGTGTCGCGATCACAGCAGCACATACGTGGCTTGGAGGCACTCGATCGAGTCGGGCTGGCGCATCGGGCCGATCATCATCCCAGCCAGCTATCCGGCGGGGAGCAGCAGCGCGTAGCGATCGCCCGAGCCCTCGTGAACCAGCCGCGGCTCCTGCTCGCCGACGAGCCAACTGGCAACCTCGACACAAGCACCAGCGGCGAGATCATGCAGATCATCTCCGAACTCAATCGCGACCAGGGCATCACCGTCGTCCTGGTCACCCACGAGCCGGAGATCGCGGCCTATGCGGATCGTGTGCTGACGTTTCGCGACGGCGAGATCATCGCCGACGCGGCTCAGCTACAGCCCTTGCCGACCTCCCCCGCCCCGCCCGCAAAGGCCGAGATGTCTCGAGATGTCGCAGAGGAGTCAGCATGAAGCTGCTTCGAATGGCGTTCACCGCAGCCCTCCGAGCTTTGCGCAGGAACAAGCTGCGCTCTTCTCTCACGACATTGGGGATGGTCATCGGTGTTGCGGCTGTGATCACGACGGTTGGTATCGGACAGGGCGCGACCCGTGCCATCGAGGACCAGATCGCGAGCATCGGAACCAACCTGCTCGTAGTCATGCCCGGAACGCGGCAGCGCGGCGGCGCCCACAGTGGTTGGGGAGGCGCTTCGAGCTTGACGCTCGGCGATGCCCGCGCGATCGAGCGCGAGGCGAGCTTCGTAGACTCTGTAACCTATATGAGGTCCGGCGCGGTGCAGGTCATCTACGGGAACTCCAATTGGGCGACGACTCTGCTGGCCACGACACCGGTGTTCCAGGTTGTCGGCAATACGGATATCGCTCAAGGCGAGTTCTTCACCGAGCGCGATGTGCAGACCGGTGCACGCGTCGTCTTGCTCGGCCAGACCATCGTCGACCAGTTGTTCGAATCGGGAGAGGATCCCATCGGTGCGGTGGTGCGAATCAGGGAGACGGCGTTTCGGGTGATCGGAGTGTTGGAGCGCAAGGGCGGTTCGAATTTCTCGGGGGATCGGGACGACAACGTGATCATGCCGTTTACCACGGCTGTCCGACGCGTGCTGGGAAACCGGCTTCCGGGGATGGTTCAGCAGATCATGGTCTCATCGATCCCCAGTGTGGACAGCCTGAGCGCTGCGGCCGAGATCGAAGAGATCATGCGTCACCGTCATCGTTTGAAGCCTTCGGATGACTCGGACTTCACGATTCGAACCCAGGAGGAGGTATCCGATATGATGGGCAACGTGATGGGCATCATGAGCTCGGTCCTGATGGGCGTTGCCTCCATCTCACTGCTCGTCGGCGGCATCGGAATCATGAACATCCTGCTTGTATCGGTTACCGAAAGGACGCGCGAGATCGGAGTGAGAATGGCGGTGGGCGCAAAGGGTCGCCACATCCTGATCCAGTTCCTGGTGGAGTCGATCATTCTCAGCATGCTCGGAGGGATGATTGGCACCGGACTGGGCCTTGCGGGCACGATGGCCATCGCCCGAGTTGCGGGATTTCCGTTCGTATTCTCCCTCGCCGCCGTATTGGGGGCGGTGTTGTTCTCCGGCGCCGTGGGGATGTTCTTTGGCTTCTACCCTGCGAGACAGGCGTCCCGCCTCGATCCCATCGCATCGCTCAGGTACGAGTAGTCGCCGCAGAATCGATCAACCCGTGACGTGCCAGGGGATTTTCGGACCCGCTGAAATCTGAGAAGATGGCTTCCGTGAGCCGCTTGGGTTTCCCGGACCAGCTCTGGCGTTGGTTTCCGGCGGTTTTGAGCCGCTCGAGCAAGTCGAGACGGAACGAGGCATCCTGAATCCCTGACCTGGATCTGCGGCGGGGCTACCGCGCTCCACCCGCACGAACGAACGCGGGATATCGATGTGTCAGGTCCTGAACGATCCGTCGTGCATCGAAAGAGCGACCGGCCGCGTGATAGAAGCGCGCTCTTCCTTGGAGCCGCATCAATTGTTCGACGCTCCGCGGCCCCTCGATGGGCGGGAAGAGATCGTCCGCTTCGATGTCGACCTCCCGCAGATGCGCCATGGCCGGCGTCCGCCGCACGAAGAGAGCCGATACCTCGTCCAGATAGGTGAGACGCCATTCTTCCTGCTCGATGAGCCATGGCAGCAGGCGACCCAGGTCGAAATGGTTGTAGCCGAGCAATGCGATGCCGAAGTGGAAGCGCTCGTCGAGGTGCTGGAAGGCCTCCGGACTGGTGCCCGTGAGCTCCCGCAATTGCGACCCGAACACCTCGAGGCGTCCATCGATGAGCACCGGGTAGTCCGGGTGGAGGCGCCAGATCAAGTGTCCCCCATCCCCCATGTGGTGGTAGATCGGTCCGCGGGGGCTCTCCCGCGCAATCCAATCGGCGGCGCCGATCGGATAGAGGGTTCCCATCACGCCCAGACCCGGTGCGCGCGCGCTTGCGGTCGCGAGCGCCCACCACCCGCTCCCGACCAGACCGGCCAGCAGCAGAAGTGCGCTGGCAAGCAACGCCCGGGAGGTCATGCTCACGGAACGCCGCGGCGGGTGTCGATCCATGAAGGTTCCGAGATGGCGGGCGAGAAGAGGAGCAGCCGCCACACCAAACAACGCCACGTTCCGCATAGCCAACAATGCCAGCAAGAAGAAGCAGCCCCAGACCAACGCGTCGAAGACAGGAAGGCGTCGAAGGTTCAGCAGCATCGCGACACCGCTGCCAGCTGCCAGTGCGAGAAAGCCGAAGAGCGCGGTCGGATCGACGGAACGCCAATGCCCGATGAGCGACCCGAGCTCGACCGACGAGAGGCCAACCTGGGATCGAAGCTCCACCGGACCGATCATGAAGAGCTGCTGTACCGGGTAGAGGAGCCCCTCCAGGCCGTTCGGGTTGAGCAGACAGGCCAGCAACGAGAGGAGCGCAACGACAAGCAAGCGCCGAATACGTGAGAGATCCGGCTTCGGACGACCCGGCAGCCAGCCCTCTAGCCACTCGGCCGCCAACGCGAGGAAGAGCAGTCCGATCCCGACCGCGAAGAGGCCATGGAGGTTCACCCAGACCAGGTGGAGCGGAATCAACGCGTAGATCCAAGCGTCGGGGCGGTGGCGGAACCGCTGAAGCAAAGCCAGCTCGGCGGCCAACAGCACGAACGTGGGAAGTTCGGGGCGAGGCATGATGCGATCGCTGAGCGTCAGAACCGCCAGGAGGAGCGCCAGAGCGGTAGATCCCGGTCGATCGGTACGAGCCACGGCACGCGCCAGGAACAGCAACATCAGCAGCACCAGGAACGCCTTGCCAAACACGACCGCCGGGTGGCCCGCAAGCGAATGGAGCCCGTACAGGGCGAGCTGATGGAGCCAATGGATGTCGATCCACCTGGCCCCAGGCACACTGAAGGTGAAAGGATCGAACTGCGGGACCGCCCCATTCTCGGCGATCCACTGCCCGGCCCGGAGGTGCCACCAGTAGTCGAACGTCCGGATCTTCTGGAGCGAGAAAGCCGCGCCAACCGCACCGACCCCAAGGGCCAACGCCAGGCCAGATGCACGCGCAACTGTCAACGATTCTGACTTCACGGCGACAGAACTTACCACGCTGGTTCGCGAACACCGAGTGGAACTGCGCGCGCTACCCGTGAGCCGCTTGGGTTTCCTGTACCACCTCGAGGTGGTACAGGAAACCCAAGCGGCTCATCAGGCACGATCGTGGTCGACAAAGACGACATCATCCTCGCGTTCGCCATCACCGGCCTCCCGGGCACGCCGGCGGATACCGTCAACTGGAGCGACCTGACGATCACGATTACGATCGCGGCCGGCGTCATCACCTCGATGTCACAGACAGGCACGCTCGCGATCGCGGGCCTGGGCAACCAGCCCTTCAGCTACGACCTCAATTCGACGCTCTTTGACACCATTGCGAGCAACAGCTCCACGCAGACCGGTTTCGCGGACGTCTCTTTCGGCCCCGAGACCTTTACAGGTTGGTGTACCGACACCAACGCCGGTCAGATCAGCGGTTTGGCCTGCCCGGATTACAATGGCCCGACCCCCTTCGGCTACAACTCGAGCACGGGGCGTTTCAACGCGATCGGCGCGACCGACTTCAACAGCATCATTTTCGCATACAATACATCAGGGGACGCGCAGCTCTTCGAAGAAGTCCCCGAGCCGGGGACGACCGCACTACTCGCGCTGGGCCTGCTGGCGCTGCGAAGTGTTCGGCAACCGAGGACCTGACCTAGAGGCTGACGCCGCTTACGCACGGCGGGACGTTAGGCTGTGTACCCGGCGACAGCCCTCCTCGCGCCCAGCCCTCGAAGCCCTCCCGGTAGGCACTACGCGCACCCGGAAGAGCCCGTCCGGTCCGCTCTTGCCCTAGAAGCCGCTGGAACCTGCGGCGGACGGAGCAGTCGTTCCACAACTCTTGACGATATCTCAGCGGGCCGTCGTGGAATAGCCTGAGAATTTGAGAGCGGTCTCCCCCTCCCGCCGATCGTCCGGGGGGCGAACCGCGGATCCGCCGTAGTGCGCGTTGCACTGGGAGAGCAGGCCGATCTCCCCAACGCAGGGGCACGCCAAGGCGGACGCGGCGTCTGCTTCCGCGCCGATGTCCTCGAGCAGGGCGAGAATCTCGGCCTCTGAGCGCGAGGATGCCGAGGACGGCGGGGAGGATCTTGGCGAGACGCGGGGTTCTGGGGCTGCTCACATGGAGGTCCGGTGCGGGGGGCGCGCCATTCTGGGTGCTCTGGAGCGTGGCGTCAAACCGCCGCCCAATGCCTGGGACGAGTCCCGAGTGCAGCCGCTCGGCACAATGGCCCCGCCCTAGCGTCTGTGTGAGTCTCCCCGAATGGAGATGACTGCAGCCCCGGAGTCGGAAGCAAGTGGCAAGGACCCCGGGGATTCCCCGGCCGTGGCCCCCGAGGGGCGGCTCGGCTTCGGGATCATCTGGGCGTATTCCCTCCCCAGCGTCGCGACCGGCTTCACGGGTCTTCTCTTCTCGATGTACTTGATGAAGTTCGCTACCGATGTGCTGCTGATCGCACCCGCCGTGATGGGCACCCTCGTGATGGTCTCGCGGCTCTGGGACGGCGTGTCCGATCCGATGGCGGGCTATCTCTCGGATCGCACGCGTTCGCGCTTCGGCCGCCGGCGTTCCTGGATGTTCGTCGCGGCGATCCCGATGGGAGCCACGTTCAGCATGATGTGGTCACCGCCGAGCGCCCTCAGCGGCGGCGAGCTGGTAATCTGGATGGCCGTGGCGCTGCTCCTGTACGAAACGACGAGTACGGCCTTCTTCGTGCCGCACGGTGCGCTCGGTGTCGAGCTGACCCAGGACTATCACGAGCGCACCCGTCTCTTCGGCTATCGCCACGTGATCGCGTTCCTCGGGCTCGGCGCGGGCCTGGCGGGCTATCAACTCATTACCGGCGCCGCCGACGAACGTGCCACGACGAGCCTGCTCACCGGTGTCGGGGGAATCGTCGTCGCCGTGGTGATCCTGCTGACCACTTGGCGGCTGCGTGAACGTCCGGAGTACCAAGGCCGGGCCACCTCGCCATTGATCGTTTCCCTGCTGGACATCTGGCGCAACCCGCATGCCCGCCAGCTGCTGTTGATCTTCGGGATCGAAACCTTCGGGACCGCCAGCATCGTCATGCTGGTTCCCTACCTGACGGAGTATGTGCTGACGGAGCCCGGTTCGGAGCCGAGGGCCGCGACGCTGATCGTGGCGTCCTACTTCCTGGGCAATTTCGGACTCACACCGCTCTGGATCCGCCTCTCGCGCCAGTTCGGCAAGCGCGACGTCTGGCTGGGATCCATGATGGTGTCCTGCTTGTGCTTCTGCGGACTCTTCTTCCTGACGGCGGAGTCCACCTGGGCGATCTATCTGGTGCCGTTCGTGCTCGGGGCTTCTGCCGGCAGCGGTGCCGTGATCGCACCCTCGATCAAGGCCGACGTGATCGACTACGACGAGCTGCAGACCGGACAGCGCAAGGAGGGTTCGTACCTCGCGGTCTGGAACTTCATCCGCAAGGCAGCGGCCGGGCTCGCGATCGGCATCACCGGCTACGCGCTCGAGTTCTCGGGCTTCGTCCCGAACGAGAGTCAACAGAGCGACGCAGTGATCCTGACCTTGCGATCGCTCTTCAGCTGGTTCCCCGCGGCCTGCTATGCGGTAGGGATCGTGGTCGCGTTCCGTTTTCGGTTTGACGAGGCGGCCCACGCCGAGGTGCGGAGGCAGCTGGAGGCGCGGCGCTGAGTGCTGCCTCCGAGCGGGCGAGTGGGTTGCACCTGTTGACGATGAACCCTCACTTCCCCCGAGGATTTTACTCGTCAAGGTACCCCCTTATCGGACATGGAACCCCTGTTGGAACTCCTATCCCCTGCCGGTCTGGAGCATTGGCTCGACGTTAGGTCCCGACATGGGCTCAACGGCCACTCCAGACTTTTCTGCACCCTACCCGCCAAGCCGGCCAGATACCATCGTGAGAACCCGCAAGCTGAACCGCGTTGCGGCTAAGACCCATTCTTCGCTCAACAACTCGAGGATTGAACCGAAGGAACCGATCGTCATCGCCCTAGAGGTCGAAGCTTCCGACGCCTTTCGCGGTGCCCGCCTCGAACCGGCTCGGCCGCCAATACAAGCTGTTGTGATCGGCCTCTCCCTCGTCGTAGTCCTCGACGGTCAGGTTCACGCGCAGACCGTCGAGTTGCCCCCCGGCGCGCTCGTGGAGGGCAGCGACGGGAACCACCAGCTCGACGGTGTAGCCCTGTGCAGTCCGACGCGAAGCATGCACGTCGACCGGCTCCACTCCGCCCGTAAACAGGGCCAGGATGGGGTCTTCACGTGGCTCCTCGACCGTCACCATTGCGCTGACCATGCGGGCGAGCCCTCCGCTCCGGATCAGGTCGAAGAGCCCACCGTTCTCGTTTCGTTCTGTCTTCGGGCGCGGATCGATCGAAATCAACACCGCGTCCTGATCCCGCGCGATTCGATCGCTCGACGACACGACCGAATCGTCGGTCACATCGACCGCGACATAGAGATGGGTCTCATCCCGGCGTAGATCGAAGCGGAAGGATGCATCACTTGCTCCGCCGTACTCGCCGTGACCCTCCACCGTGGCGGGCTGGTCGACCACGAAGCGAAGGCGGCCCCACTCGGAGAGATCACCGTCGACCGTCACTGCATGATCCAGCGTCGCGACGCCGAAATGCCCGTCGGGCACCATGGCCAGCTCTCGCTCGATCTCGACCGGCTCGCCGCCAGGGCCTTGCGTTCGGAGGATGAAATGCGCCTTGGCCGGTGCCAGCTCTTCGTAGCGAAGCGGCAGCCGCGAACGCAGCGGCACCTCGATCACCTCCACTGCCCCGGGCGGCAGGCTGCGGGCCGCCTCGGTGACGTCGGGCCTCAGATCCCGTCCGGAGCTGAAGCGCGCCTCCAGCTCGAGGGGACGCTCCAGGCTGTTCGTCACCTCGAAGCGCGCCACTCCCTCCCGGAAGGTTCGGCCGTTGCCACGCATCGGCAATGCGACGACCGCACCGGCCAGCGCATCCACGACGACTCGCAGGTCCGCCGTCAGGACGTCCGTATCCTGAACGCCGTCGAGGGTGACGTTGGCAATCACCGGCTCCTCGCCGTTCATGTGGACGAACGCCACGTGATCGAACTCGCCCCAAGGCAGGCCACGCATGGCGCTTCCGCCACCTGTGGTCGCGAGCGTGATGAACTGCCGACCACGCCGGACATGGCGGGTGTAGCGGTGGGTATGCCCTGCGAAAACCGTGTAGCCACGGTCGCCGAGCAGCTCCTCCACCCGGAGCCAGTCCGGGTGGATCTGCGGCGAATCCCAGAGCGGCTGGTGAACGACGACGAACGTCCAACGCGCGTCGGAGTTCTCCGCGAGCACACCTTCGACCCACGCCATCTGATCGGCCTGGGTCCAGGGCCCGGGCACAGGGCTACGTGGATCGTGCACCATTCCGAAGAGCTCGCTGTTCATCATCACGAAGAGCACGCCCTTGTACCGGAAGTGGTAGTACGACGGGCCGAAGCGTTCTTGCCAGGTTTCGGCCATCACCTCGTTGCTCATGTCGTGGTTTCCGGCCGCGTAGAAGAAAGGCATCCGCAGGCCATCGACGAAGCCCTCGATCTCATCCCATTCCTTGGAGAGGCGGGCCCGATCCGCTGTATAGCCTTCGATCAGGTCTCCTACGCTGAGCACGAAGGCCGGCTGGAGGAGGTTGAGCTTGGGCATGGCACTCGCGAACACGTTGGCGCGGTGGCCTCCCGTCCGATCGGAAACCACGGCGAAATGGAAGGCCTCGGGCGCATCCAAGGGTTCGAGCCCGGTCCAGGGCACGGCGGCACCTGGCGTCTGCGCCTCGATCCTGGGCGGCGAGGCTGCCTCCGCCATCCACTGCATGCCGAACTGGGCGCAGCCCCCAAGCAGCACCAGGCTCAGCGAAACGAGAATCAGGGATCGGGACGTCATGGTGGCCTCCTTCAGAAGCGGGCGATCTTACCAAAACCTCTCCTGCGCTTGCGCCCCCCCGCCTGTGCCGTGCAGACGTTGAGTTGCGCTCCCCCTCCTGTGTCGTGCAGACTGTCGGGCCATTCAACCAGGAGATGAGATGCCGAGTGTGATTGCGACGATCAAGGTGAAAGAAGACAAGATCGAAGAGGCGAAGGCCCTCTTCGCGAAGCTCGCCGCCAACGTGAACGCCAACGAAGAAGGGACCCTCTCCTACATTCCCCACCAGAAGAGTGGAGAGCCCGCCACCTTCGTCTTCTACGAGAAGTACAGCGATGCAGCCGCGTTCGCGACGCACGGCGAGAACCTGAAGGCCGTGGGCAAAGAGTTCGCTGGCGTGATGGCCGGGCCGCCGGATGTCGTGATGATGGAAGAGCTGTAGGAACCGTCAGGGCCGGCGCTTGTCGGCGGCCCGGATGGCGGCTCCCCCGATTCGGGCGATTCGGGTATCGCCGAACGGCGTACCGATTCCACTGTTGACGGTGAGGGCGACGGCGAGCTGGCGGCTTGGATCCGCCCAACCTCCGGAGCCGCCGAAGCCGAAATGGCCGAACGCACGGGGCGCCCGGGCACCCACCGCGAACACGCGGTGGTAGCCGAGCCGCCAACGCATCGAGATGGGGATCACGCGGCCCGCGCCCGCGTTTTGAGGCTGTGCCGCGCGTTCCACCGCCTGCGTAGAGAGAAGACGAACACCGTCCAACTCGCCGCCCCCGGCAAGGCAGGCGTAGAGGCGGGCCAACGAGCGCGCCGTGAACATTCCGTTGGCGGCCGGGATCGAAACGGCACGAAAGGCCTCACCATTCCAATCCAGCTCTTCCATGCCCGCGGGAGCGAGTGCAGCCAGGGTGTCAGTGGGGTCGTACTTGAAGCCGAGGCGGGCCAACCGATCTCGCCATCGCTCCGCACCGCGTTGGATCTTCAGGGTTCGACCCCTGGCCGTCTCGGGCGGAGCGTCGAGGCCCGCTGCCATCAACTGGGCACAGCGACCCTGTTGTTCAGGGGGAACACCACAATAGAGCCCCTCGAGGCCAAGCGGGCCGGCCAATTCGGCAGCGATCAGCTCGGAAAAGGACTTACCGCCAGCGACACGACGAACCAGCTCTCCGACGAGCCAGCCGTACGTGAGGCCGTGGTAGCCGTGGGCTTGCCCGGGCGCGTGGCGGGGCTCGGCGGCCGCCAGGCGCTCGACCATGGTGTCCCAGTCGAGCATCTCCCGGGCGTGATCCAGCATGTCGGCGATCGCAAACAGCCCGGCCTCATGGCATAGCAAGTGACGCACCGTGAGGTCTTGCTTGCCGGCGGCTGCGAACTCGGGCCAATAACGAGCAACCGGCGCGTCGATCTCGATCAATCCGCGATCGACGTAGAGATGCAACAGGGTCGAGGCCACGCCCTTCGTCGTCGAGAAGGAGAGGCTGAGGGTGTCCTCTTCCCACGGGCTGCCGGCGGAATCGCGGGTACCGCCCCAGATGTCTACGACTTTCTCGCCCTTGTGATAGACGCAGATGGCCGCGCCGCCCGGCGCCTTGCGAGGCACGATGCGACGAAGCGCCCGGGCGACGCTCGCAAAATCCGGGTGCAACGTGCCGTAGAAGGAAGACATGATGCGCTGTGGATAGCCCATTCTCGGCCGGCGCGTCTGGTGTAGCGTCCACTGCAACATGGCGTCCCCGCCTTCGGTCTCCCCCGCTTCTACACGCCTCCCGTTCGGGCGGGTTCTTGCCTATGGCGCGCCCAGCATGGCCAGCGTGGCAATCGCCATCGTCATGGGCATCCACCTCCCGATCTTCTACAGCGACACCGTGCTCGTGCCTCTCGGCGCGATCGCGCTGGTCAAGGCCGTGGTTCGCGCAACGGACGCACTCACCGACCTGCCCATCGGCTGGCTGAGTGATCGCACCCGCACACGCTGGGGCCGACGGCGCCCTTGGATCGCCGTCGGAGCTCCCTTCGCCGCTGTTTCGTTCTGGGCCCTCTTCTCTCCGCCCGCCGATCTCGAGGGTCTGGCCGCAATCTCCTGGCTGGCGATCACCTATGCCCTCTTCTACATCGGCCATACCGCCTACATCATTCCGCACTACGGCCTTGGCGCCGAGCTGACCGACGACCATCACGAGCGAACCCGCATCTTCGGCTGGCGCGAGGC
>JAFDCZ010000054.1 GCA_019312665.1 Deltaproteobacteria bacterium
CAACGGCGATGGCACCCTCACCTACACCCACGACGGCTCCGAGACCGTCGGCGACAGCTTCTCCTACACCATCAACGACGCCTCGGGCGCCACCAGCAACGTCGCCGGCGTCACCCTCACCGTGAACCCGCAGAACGATGCGCCCCTGATCAACGACCAGACCTTGGGCGTTGATGAGAACTCGCCGGTGGGAACGAACCTGGGCAAGGTCGTAGCCGCGGATCCGGACCTCGGCGACTCCCTCACGTATGCCATCACGGCCGGAAACCTGGGCGGCGCCTTCGCCATCGATCCGACCACCGGCGACCTCTTCGTAGCTGACTCGACTTCCCTCGATTTCGAGACGACCCCGAGCATCCCTCTGACGGTCGAGGTGGAGGACCTCTCCGGCGTGCGGCGCTCAGCGATCGTCACGGTGAACGTCCTGAACGTGAACGAGGCCGTAACCGTCTCGGGCCCAGCGGGCCTGAGCATGACCTTGGGCGAGAGCCTGTTTTTCTCGTCGATCAAAGGCACGGCGATTGCCATTGGCGACCCCGACGGCCCGGCAGCGCCGCTAGAGGTGACGCTCAGCGCCGGTGGCGGAACGCTCACCCTCGCGTCCACGGGCGGCCTCACGATGCTGAACGGCGATGGCCTGGACGACGCGGCGATGACCTTCCGGGGTTCACTCGCAGACATCACGGCCGCCCTCGATGGCATGAGCTTCGACCCGAACGGCGCGGGAACAGCAACGATCGGTGTCTCGGTCGCCGACCGGGCCGCCGGCGGCAACAGTGCGAGCACCACCGTCGACGTCACGGTTGGCGCCGACCTCCCGCCGGCGCCTGTCGATCCGCCCCCGGGCCCGGAGTCGACGCCAACGCCCAGTTCGTTGCCGCCCACCGCGATAGCGGTTCCCCCGGCGCCGACCGACCCGGATGCCCCAACGACGCAGACCGCCGCCGGCACCCCCCCGATCGTGGCGCAGGCCACGCCTGCGTTCAGGGCGCCCCCCGCGCAGCTTGAGGCCGACACCGCGGAGTTACGTTGGGGCCGGGCCGAGACCTACGGAGGGGACTTCACCCACGCGCTGCTGCTCGGCGACGCCCTGGAGCAGCCCGAGCACCGACACCGCGAGGCTCGGCCCCAGGTGGACTGGCTGCGCACTTCGTTCGTCCACGCCGACTTCTTCCGATCTCTAGACCAGATGCGCCGAGACGTCCTCGCGGATGCCGAGGATACGGGCAACGTGGACCGGGATTGGCTCGTGCCCGCCATCGAGGGCATCGCCATGGCCGCGACGACAGGCCTGCTTGCGGGGGTGCTGCGCGCCAGCTCGCTGGTGGCGATGGCCGTCTCCGCCGTGCCGCTGTGGGGGCGAGCAGATCCCTTGATGATTCTCTCTCTGTCGAACGAGGAGCGGCGGGATCTCGAGGCCACGCTGCGCCGAGCCGGGACAAACGAGCAGGATCTGGATGCGGTGCTGGAAGGAAGGGCCGTGAGTCGCATGAATCCGGAAAAGGAAGCGGCGGAAGACGACTAGATCGTTCCCCAGAAAACCGAGTTGGCACGAGGACGACGCCGTCCACCGCGCCGTGTAACCGGTGGGTAAACCTCTCCAACGAGACCGGTGCTGCGTTCGCGGTGGCGCTGACCAGCATCTGCACGAGGCGGTCGTCCGCAGGATCGATAGCCGCCGGCTCTTGTTTCGGGCCACGACCACCGGCATCTCGGTCATCGCCAGCCCCGATGGCCGGATCATTGCGAGCCTGCCTGAGGACAGACGGGCCTTCTCCAGGACGGCGATTCAGGGTAGAAGCGCGGTACCCTCGGCGACCCAGCGCACTCGAACGCAAAGGATCTCCGATGACCTTCCTCTGGCTCGCCGACGACCCCTCGCGCATCGATCTCGACCAGTCGATCCGGACGCTCTCCTTCGAGAATCCCACGGGCGCTGAAGGCACAGCGGGGGCCGTCCACGGCGGGCGAAAGGGTGCGCCTAACAAGATACTTGCTCCCGCGGAGCGCGTTATGTTAGGCGATATCGAAGGCCCGGGCACCATCCGCCACGTCTGGATGACCTTCCCTCCCATGCCGCCCCAGGACATGCGAGCCCTCTGGATGGAGGTCACCTGGGACGAGGCAGACGGACCGAGCGTCTCGGTTCCGTGCCTGGATTTCTTCGGCCTGCCTCATGGCCGTCCGGCGCCCCTCTCCTCGGCCCTCGTGGCGGCCCAGGAAGGTCGAGGCTTCAACGCCTGGATCCCCATGCCGTTTCGGCGCCATGCCCGCATCGAGCTGGTCAACGGCTCGTCCCGGAGCTTTCCTTTCTACTATCAGATCGCCTACACCAGGGGCCCGATTGCCGACGACGCCGGGCTTCTCCACGTGAGCTTCCGCCGCGAGAACCCCACCGAACTCGGCCGGGATTTCGAGATCGCCGACGGCCTCGTTGGCCCGGGCCGCTTCCTCGGTTGCAACGTGGGCCTGCGATGCCTTCACGAGGAGGGTTTCTCGTGGTACGGCGAGGGCGAGGTGAAGATGTACATCGACGGGGATGACGCGCTCCCCACGTGGTGCGGCACCGGCCTGGAAGACTACGTGGGAACCGCCTGGGGGATGGGCGAGCACCAGGTCCCACTCCAGGGCGTGCCGCTCAGCCTGACCGACCCGGGGGCCAGCCGACCCCTCCCCGATTTCGTCAGTTTCTACCGCTGGCACCTCCCCGATCCGATCGTCTTCCGCGAACGAATCCGTGTCACGCTCCAGCAGATCGGCGCGGTGCCGGTGCCCAGGGGCCAGGGGGAATTGCGAGAACGGATCGACCGGGAAGGTCGAATCGCGGGCAGCGGCTGGTACGACCTGGGCAACAGCGGCCCGTTGGAGGCCTTTGGCGTCTGCGAACGCCGCGACGACGTCTGCGCTACGGCGTACCTGTATGCCCGCGAACCCCAGACCGTCCCCACCCTCGATCTTTCGGCCGCCCTCGCGGAGATCGAGCGTCGCCCCTACGAGCAGCCCACCGATTTCGAACGCGCGCTTGCCCCGATGGTGCGCTGAGCGGGCGAAAAGGGGCACATCCGCCCGCCTGAGAAGGGCTGAGGTTGAGCCGCGGGCGCTGAGCCGTGGTAGGATGATCGCCCGCTGAAACGTGCCCGCAGGTTTCGGGGTCTACCCAAATGCGTGCGGCTTTTGGCTCCGCGTACGACCCTACCCGAAAAACCACCCCGTTCATCCCATCCCGAGGAGGATGCAATGACCCGCCTTTTGATCTCCACGCTCGCTCTCCTGGCCCTGGCCGTGCCGGCCATCGCCCAGGACGACGCGGGAGGCGCGCCGTCCTTCTCGGAAGGCGACGTCATCACGATGGACCAGATCGACAAGCTCAAGCCGTTCCTGCCGGACGAGTTCTGGTCGAATCGCGACTTCTTCTTCTACGAGGGGATGCAGCTCGAGATCGGCCCGGCCAACTTCGACTACAGCCCGCCGCCGGTCTACAAGGACGCCACCAAGAAGTTCTCGGACCAGGTGAGGCTCGGCCCCGAATCCAGCCTCGAGAACTACCGGGCCGGCCAGCCTTTTCCGATGGACAAGATCGATTGCAAAGGCGACCCCGAAGCCGGAGCGAAGATCGCCTGGAACTTCATGCGGCGGTGGGGAGGCGCCGGCGGCAAGGCTCGCTTCTATTACAGCTACTGGGATCGCGGTGAAGAGCTGCCCCTCTACTACGAGGGCAACAGCAGCAGCGTGAGCCTGGCCTTTCGGCCCGAGACCGAGTACGACGCCACGGGCGGCGACATCTTCCGCGGCGAGAAGCGCTACACGGCCGGGGGACCGCACGTCGAGGCGCCCTTCGACGCCCGCGGCATCATGCTGCTGACCTACCGTTACAAGGATTCGTACAATCCTGCAGCCACTGCAAAGAACGACGATACCTGGGTCTACGTTCCAACCCTTCGGCGTGTGCGCCGCATCTCGACCGCCCAGCGGACGGACGCGGTATCGGGTACGGACTTCACCTTCGATGACCTGTTCAGCTTCAATGGCGTGGTCCCCCAATATGAGTGGGAATGCCTGGGCGAGCAGGACGTCGTCGCTCCGGTGAACTCCAAGCAGATGGCGTTCCCGTACAACCGGGACCACAACTTCGGCCCCTACGGCCTGTCCTTCGCGGACGATCGTTGGGAACTGCGCAAGGCCGTCAAGATCCGCTTCGTGCCCAACGCCGCAGATCATCCTTACAAGTACAAGGACATCTACATCGACGTCAACTCGATGGAACCCCTGTACTCCTTTGCCTACGACCGCAAGGGTGAGCTATGGAAGATCCTCTGGCATAATCATCGCTGGAGTGACGCAGAGGGTTTCGAAGAATACGTTGGCTGGGAGGGCGTCGAGGAGCCCCGCGATCTTGGAGTGGTGTCCGACATCATCGTGAACGTGCAGACCGGGACCGGCAATCGCATCGAGTTCTGGGATGTCTCCGGCACTCCGATGAAGAGCAAGGGCAAGATCCGCCGGTTCATCGACGTTGGCCGCCTGACCAAGGGCCGCTAGCCACGACCGAACGTTGCTGACGGGCCGGGGCGCTTGCCGCCTCGGCCCGTTCTGCGTTTTGGGGCGGACCCGCCATGCTCCGCCACCGGGCAGATGGCCCTAGAGCGGAAGCCGCCCCGTTGCGGCCTTGACGTTGCCATCCCGGAGATACGCCTGGATGGCGCGCTCGGCAATCCGCCACTGATGGACTTCATCCGCACCATCGGCGAACCGCGCCCAACGTGCCTGAGTGGCCATCTTCGCCAACGGCGTATCGGTCGAATAGCCGAGTGCGCCGTGTACCTGGATCGCGCGGTCGATGATCCGGTTCAATGCGTTCGCCACGAAATGTTTCGCCATGGAGACTTCGGAACGAAAATCCACGCCCTGGTCGATGAGATAGGCGGCGTGCAGCACCATCAGCTTGGCCTGGTAGAGCTCCATGGAGGAGTCGGAGATCATCCACTGGATGCCTTGCTTCTCCGAGAGGAGTGAGCCATGGGCGAAACGCTTGGTCGCGCGGTCGATCATCATTTCGAGTGCGGTCTCGGCTTGGCCGATCCAGCGCATGCAGTGGGCCAGGCGCGCCGGGCCGAGCCGGGCTTGACCGAGAAGGTGCCCCTGGCCTCGGCCCCCCAGCATCTGGCTCTCGTGCACGCGCAGATCCGTGATCCGAATTTCGCAATGATTGTGTGCACCACTCATCGTCTGGATATCGCGCACCGCCTCCCAGCCCTCGGAAGGCAAATCGATCAGGAAGGCGCTATTCGCCGCTTGCGGGGTCTCCGGATCGTCCTCGGTTCGCGCGATCAGGATCGCGAACCGCGCACCATGGGCACCCGAGATGAACCACTTGTGCCCGTTGATCACCCAATGGTCGCCGTCCTTCACGGCCCGCGTCTGGATCAACGTCGGATCGGAGCCAGCCACATCCGGCTCGGTCATCGCAAAGCACGAACGCATCGTGCCATCGCAGAGGCCACGCAAATACTTGGCGTTCTGCTCCTTCGTGCCCCAATGAAGAAGCGTGTGCATGTTGCCTTCGTCCGGTGCCTGACAGTTCAAGGCGAACGGGCCGAAGCGTGAGCGCGCAGCTTCCGCCGAGACGGCGGCCATGGCCACATGACCGAGCCCCATCCCGCCCCATTCCTCGGGCATGTGGGGTAGCCAGAGGCCGCGCTCATGCGCTTCCTTCCGCATCTTGATGACGCCGGCGACCAGAGAGTCCCGATCGTCTTCATCCATCGCGTCTTCGGTGGGCTTCACCACGTCGGAGATGTAGCTGCGTACGCGCCGCAGCAGATCTTCGAGTTCCGGGGGAAAGCTGAAATCAATGGCCATCTTGAGATTCTCCTGACTGACGCGGCAGGGTAGGACGGTCGGCAGGGGAATGCCTACCCTCATGGGTCCATGGATCTCCTCGAGCAACTCGGTCGCCTTCCCCTTCCCTTCCTGGCGCGCTGCCGGGTCCCGACCGATCTGGCCGGGGTGACCTCCTGGGGAGAGGAGATCAGTGCCTGGGATACGGGCGCCGACCCGAAGGGCGTCGAGGTGGTCTGGGAAGCGGCGGAAGCGCTCTACCGGACCGGCATCACGCCTGCTCTGCAGCTTTGCATTCGGCACCGCGGCGAAATCGTGCTCGATCGGACGCTCGGCCATCTCTCCGGGAACGCTCCGGGTGACAACCATCGCACGCCCGAGGTCCTCGCTACTCCAGAGACGCCCTTCTGCCTGTTCTCGTCGTCGAAACTCATCACAGCCATGCTGATCCACAAGCTCGACGAACGGGGACTCGTCCATCTGGAAGATCGCGTCGCCGATTACGTTCCGGGCTTCGAGCGCCACGGAAAGCAGTGGATCACCCTGCGGCATCTCCTGGCGCATAGGGCGGGAATTCCGAACCTCCCTCCCGAGGCGATGGATCTGGAGTTGCTAGGCCATCCGGATACCGTGGCCGAACTCATCTGTGACATGCACCCTTCCAGCCGTGCCGGACGCCTCGTGGCCTACCATGCGATCAGCGGCGGCTTCGTGCTAGGCGAGGTCGTGCGTCAGGTGACAGGAAAGACCATTCGGGAATTCCTGGCGGCCGAGATCTGCGAGCCCCTCGGCTTGCGCTGGATGAACTACGGTGTCGGCGAGGCCGATCTCGACAAGGTCGCGATCAACGCGCGCACCGGCCCGCCCGCACCGCCGGGGGTCGCAGGGCTCCTCCGCCGCGCCCTCGGCAAGAGCATCGATGAAGTCGTCGAACTATCGAACGATCCGCGATTCCTTCGCGGGATCATTCCGGCCGGAAACGTGGTCTCGAACGCTCGCGAGCTGACGACCTTCCTTCAATGCCTGCTCAATGACGGCAGCGTGGGCGATGTGCGGATCTTCGAGCCTCGCACCGTGCGTCATGCCCTGACGGAGCAGAGCTACCGGGAAATCGACCTCACCCTGCTCATGCCGCTTCGCTATGGCCTCGGCCCGATGCTGGGCGATGATCCGGTGGGCCTCTTCGGACCGAGTACCGGCCGCGCCTTCGGCCACCTGGGATTCTCGAATATCATTCCCTGGGCCGACCCTGCGCGGAAAATCTCCGTGGCACTCTTGACGAGCGGAAAACCGATCGTCAGCACCCACGTGGTGCGGCTCTTCCAGCTGCTAGGCGCGATCAACTCCGCCTTCCCGCGGCAGGATCGTCCGCTGGACTAGCGAAACGTCCGCTCGAAGAGTCCGTCGATCGCCCGGCGACCATTCTCTTCGAGCAAGCGCGTGCCCGTGCCTGCGAAGGCGGCGTGGGTCACGACCGGCTCGCCGCCCGCCTCCCAGCTCTCCCCCGTCCAATGATGCCAGGCGTCGCTGGGCTGGTCGAAGACGTAGAGGATCTTGTTGCAGAGCTTGGCGAACTCGGCGCCCCAACCCGTGCCGCCCTTGACCGTCCCGTCATCCTTGATGTGCCCGACCACGTAGATTTCCTGGCCGCTGTTCACCTGGTGCCAGATGCTCTGGAGCACCCTGCGAAAGAGCGGGGTATCCCGGTACTCGCGGTGCATCAGCTTGGCGACATAGGCCAGGCTGACGTCACCCTGCTGCAGCTCGGCCGGAGTCAACACGCGAATGCCCCGGGTGCGGGCGTCGTTGTGCCCCTCGAAGGTGAAATTCACTTCGGCCACACCGTGGCGCTCGGCAGCCTCCCCAAAGGCCGCCTCGGCCCCGTTGGCCGCACCGCTGTACAGGACGCATTCCTCGGACTTCATCGTTCTCTCCCTCGCGAGCGGAAAGATCATGGCATTCCTGGCCCCCAGCGCCAACGCTAAATCCAGGTGTTGGCAGGAGGGGGCCTCGGGGTTTCCAGGGAGCCCCGCGGGTGTCTCGTCAAGATCGGCGGCGCTGGCGTCGAAGAAGAAGTGATCCTCGAAGCCTCCCGCCTCAGAGAGCCCCCAGAGAAATGAAACGCCTGATCGCCCTGCTTTGTGTCGCCGCCTTCGCGGCAACGATCCTCGCTCCCTCCGCCTCCCTGGCCAGGAAAAAGAAGAGGGGCATCTACTGGTACGAATACTCCGTGCCCTTCACGTGCGGCTCCAACGCGACGGATCCGGGCCGCATCTTGACGGGCGACCATGCCACGGTGATCCAGGCGATCAACGCCGGCACTGCGAACGCAACCGTCTACGTGGGTCTGGCCCTCACGTATCCGACCGGGGCTCTCTTCCCGGGCTGGGTCTCCGATCGCGTCGCCGCCACCTTGCCGGCCGGTGCCGCAAGCCAGGCCAGCTGCCAGGATGCCCTCGACCTGCAGAACCAGATCGTTCCGCCGCCCTTCCCGATCCCGCCGTACGCGCAGGGCTTCGCCACGATCCAGAGCAGCATTCCACTCACCGTGCAGCAGACCCATTCGGTCGAAATGCCCGGCGGCCAGATTGCGCTCACCAACCAGGCCATTCCGGGCCGAAGGATCGTGCGTCCGCCGGCGCCGTAGCCTGCAGTCGAGGCGTCAGGCGCGAGCCCCGCGAATCAACCTCCCGGGCAGCTCTCCGGTCGGCTCGTCCTCCCGCATCGTGACCGTCCCCGATACGATCGTCGCCTGGTAGCCGCGCGCCCGCTGCATCAGCCGCTTCCCGCCAGCCGGGAGATCGAAGATCATCTCGGGGAGTTCGAGGCGCAGGGCATCGTGGTCGATCACGTTCAGGTCGCCCTTCATTCCGGGAGCGACCACACCGCGATCGCCCAGGCCGTAGAGTGAGGCGGTGTCCATGGTCATTCGCTTCACCGCAAATTCGATGGGCACTCTTTCCCCGCGCGTCCTGTCGCGGACCCAGTGGGTGAGCATGAAGGTCTGGATGCTCGCGTCGCAGATGATCCCGCAATGGGCCCCGCCGTCACCCAGACCGAGCGCCGCGTTCGGGTGGTAGATCATCTCGCGAATGGGATCGGCGATCAGATCGCTGTAGTTCAGCACGGGCAGCAGCAGCAGCTCTTTGCCGTCCTTCTCGAGCAGCTTGTCGTAGAGCAGCTCCACCGGATCCCGACCCGCGCGTGTCGCGAGCGCTTCGATCGAGTCCTCATAGCAAGGCTCGTAGTTCGGCGGGTCCCCCATCGGGAACCATTTTCCGAGCCTGGACAACAGCAAGCTGGGCTCGTCGGGTGTCTCCGAAAGGATCTGCCTCTTCACTGCGGGATCCCGTAGCTGCGCGATCCTTTCTTCGAAAGGAAGCTCGCGAAGCTTCGCGAAGGTGGGTCGATCGGAGAAAGGATGGATATCGGTCTGGTGGCCGACGAGCATGCCGAAGGGGCGACCCGCCACCTGCGGGAAGAGCTGGGCACCCTCCGCAGTGGCTTGCGCCGAGAGGTCCAGAAGCTCCCGCCAGAGCCGAGGTGCCGTATCAACCTGGAGCATGGCGAAGGAAACCGGCCGTTGGATCTCGGCAGAGAGCCTGCGCATCCAGTCGAGTTCCGCCTTCGGTGCCGCCACGTCCTCGCCGGCCGCCCCGGCGCCCGCGACCTCGAACACGCCCGTGCCGAGTTCGCCTAGCATGCGGCCGATCCCGAAGAGTTCGTCTTCGGCGGCAAACGTTCCGGGCACCGGCTCGCCCGTGATCGCCCGATGGGCGATCGTGCGGGAGGTGGAGAAGCCAAGGGCGCCCGCCGCAATGCCCTCTTTCACGATCGCCGCCATCGCCGCGATATCCTCGGCCGTAGCCGGCTCGTTGTTCGCACCACGCTCACCCATGACGTAGGTCCGCACGGAGCCGTGAGGCACCTGGGTTCCCAGGTCCATCGAGAAGCGCAAACCGTCCAGGCAATCGAGGTACTCGGGAAAGGTTTCCCAGTTCCAGGCAATGCCCTCGTGGAGCGCCGCTCCGGGGATGTCTTCGACGCCCTCCATCAACTGGATCAGGAAATCTTCCTGGCCCGGATGCACGGGAGCGAAACCCACACCGCAGTTGCCCATGACGACGGTCGTCACGCCGTGGTAGCAGGAGGGCGCCAGCAGCGAATCCCAGGTGGCCTGACCGTCGTAGTGAGTGTGGATATCGACGAAGCCGGGCGTGACGAGCATGCCCTTCGCAGCGATCTCATCCCGGCCCGAGCCCGTCACTTCGCCCACTTCGGCGATCCGGCCGTCTTGGATGGCGACATCGGCCTGGCGGGGCGGGCTGCCGGTGCCATCGACGAGCATGCCGCCGCGAACCACGAGGTCGTGCATGGGATTCTCCCTGTGGATTTGAAACGCACGCCCATCCTACCCGGCTCTCACAGAACCTGGGCTGCCCCGCGGGGCGCGAGAGAATGAAACGCGGGAGCCGTCGCTCGTGTCATAGTGGGCAAGCGAGACGTGTTTCTGGGGAGCGCTTTTGGAAGGCATCAGGACGAACCGGATCACTCGGATGATTGGACGAGCCGCCACGGCGAGCCCGGCCGATCCCGAACTCGACCAGCGCTGGCTGGCGGGCGACGAAGGCGCCATGGCTGAAGTGCATGCGCGCTATCGCCGACGCCTCGAAGGCGTCGCCTACCGGATCGTCGGCAACCAGGCCGATGCCGAAGACGTGGTGCAGCGGGTCTTCGTCGCCCTGCCCCGAGCGGCCTACGACGGAACCGCCAGCCTCTGGTCCTACCTGTACCGATCCGCGGTCAACGGCTCGGTGAATCTGCTCCGCTCCCGTAAACGCCGCGTCGGGCTCGAGCGTGAGGTGCTCTCCCAGGCGCGAATGTGTGGCGATGCCAGCCCCGGCCCCGAGGCCCAGGTGCTCGAGGGAGAGATCCTGGCGGCCGTCGCGAAGGCCCTGTTGGAGGTCAAGCCCCAGCACCGCCGAGCGCTGGTGCTGCGCATTCATCACGGCCTGACGAACGTGGAAATCGCCGAACGTGAACTCGTTCCGCCGGCCACCGTCGGCACTTGGTTGCGAAGGGGGAGAGAGGAGCTCCGCGAGGCCCTTGGGCCGCTACTGCGCGATGTCGGAAGGAGTGGAACATGATTCATTGGAAAGCCCGCCACCTGCTTCCCCAGCTGCTGGACGGAACCCTGGCCGCGCCCCTCGAAGCCCACCTGCTCGAGCACGTCGGAGAGTGCGAGGCGTGCCTGCGGGCGCTTGCCGAATTCGATGCCTGCGAGAGCTTGCTTGCCCAGCTGCCGCTCTCGCTCGTCCCTCTCGAAGCCCCGGATGGCCGGGTCGATCGGTTGCGCGCGCTCTCCCGCTGGATCGTCGATCCGGAGCCGAGCCTCGGGGAGAGGGTGGGGATGTCTGCTCTCGGCGCCCTGGCCGCCGCCGCCATGCTGGCCATCGTCTTGACCGGTGGCACCTGGGATCCGGCCCCGGAAGCCGCCGACACTCCGATCGCCTTGGCAGGCGTGGTTCCCATTCCCGATACCGAGTTGATGCCGATGGGCCGCTGGCGCTAGAGCCGCGCTTCCCAAAGCTCTTTCGCCGAAGGTTTTTCCACCCGGTTCAATCCGGAGCGTTGATTTCTCTCAACCTTTTGTTTTTACTATGAAATTCCTGATCCAAACGGACCTGTGGGGTTCTCCGGACTTCGCCCCGCGGACCCACGATCGCTAACCTCGGCAAAGCCCCTCACAGGGTTCGATATCGAGGCCCCCCTAGATGAACCGCATTCGCGCAGCGCGACAAGCCCTCGGCTGGACACAAGCCGAGTTGGCCGGGCGTGCGCATATCTCTCCGCGCACCATTCACGCCATCGAAAAGGGCCAGGCCTGTCGACAGGCGACCAAACGGAAGATCCTCACCGCCCTCGGTGTACCGTGGGAACTGCGAGCGGACTACTTCCCCCGACCGGTGCGGGTTCCGGTGCGAGCGACGACCGCCGCCGCCATCAGCGAGAGCGCGTAAGGAAGCAGAGGCTCGGCGGCCCCAGAGCAGGCGCAGATGCCAGCGCGGAAGCTCTCCCCCGAATCGCTCACACCAATATGCCCCACTTTCATGGCTGGATGTAGCATGCTGTCCTTGGCCAACCGGGCGTACCGACCGCTTCCGGCCCCTTCGGGCCGGAACGCCCTTTGCAACCCAGCGGACCCGGGCGGTCGTGTCGGCTGACCTCTGGAGGGACGGATATGTCGAGGCGAAACATCAAGGGATGGATTCACGGATTGGGAACAGCGCTGCTCGGCGTTGCGCTCGTGCTGAGCGCGAGCCCCAGTTCGGCTGAAACACTTCAGCAAGTGATGAAGAAGCGAGGGCTGACCCAGGAAAACCTGCTTGCAGCGGCCAAGACCTACACTCCGACCGGCGGGCGCGACGAGTTCATTGCGTTCGCTTCCGGCGGGCAGAGCGGGCATGTCATCGTCTACGGAATCCCGTCGATGCGTCTGCTCAAGTACATCGGTGTCTTCACCCCGGAGCCCTGGCAGGGCTACGGCTTCGAGGACGAATCGAAGGCCGTGCTGAACCAGGGTCGCATCAACGGGCGGGACATCACCTGGGGCGACACCCATCATCCGGCATTGTCCGAGACCAACGGTGACTACGACGGTGAGTTCCTGTTCATCAACGACAAGGCCAATCCGCGCCTCGCCGTGATCGACCTCCATGACTTCGAGACGAAGCAGATCGTCGTCAACCCCGTCTTCCAGAGCGAGCATGGCGGCGCCTTCGTCACTGGGGACACCGAGTGGCTGATGGAACCGGCCCAGTACGCAGCACCCCTCGGTGGTGAGTACGCGCCCCTCGAGCTCTTCAACGAGAAGTACCGCGGCGGCCTCACGTATTGGAAGTTCAATCGCGAGAAGGGCAAGATCGAGCCCGAGAACTCGTTCGCGATCGAGCTGCCTCCCTACAGCCAGGATCTCTCGGACTTCGGCAAGGGCCCGAGCGAGGGATGGGCGTTCGTGAACTCCTTCTGCAGCGAGCGGTACGTCGGTGGCATCGAGCGGGATCGCCCGCCCTTCGAAGCCGGCTGCTCGGCCAAGGACACGGACTACCTGCACGTCGTCGATTGGAAGAAGGCGGTCAAGGTGGCTGCGGCGGGGAAGGTCAAGATGATCAACGATTTCCCTGTGATCATGCTGGAAACCGTGGTCAAGGAGGGCCTGGTCCACCTGATCCCGGAGCCCAAGAGCCCGCATGGCATCGACGTGAGCCCGGATGGTGAGTACATGATCGTCTCGGGGAAGCTCGACACCCACACCACCGTCTTCAAATGGTCGAAGATCAAGGCGCTGATCGACGCCAAGGACTACGCGGACACGGATCCCTACGGCCTGCCGATTCTCGACATGAAGAAGGCCATGCACCTCCAGGTGCAGCTGGGCCTCGGGCCGCTGCATACCCAGTACGACTCCAAGAAGGGCATCGCCTACACGTCGCTCTACGTGGATTCGATGGTCGCCCGCTGGGACTACATCAATGGCAAGCTGCTCAGCAAGATCCCGATCCACTACAACATCGGCCACTTGATGACGATGCACGGAGACACGGTCAAGCCGCGAGGCAAGTACCTGGTCGCGCTGAACAAGCTCGCCATCGACCGTTTCAACCCGGTGGGTCCGCTGCACCCGCAGAATCACCAGTTGATCGACATCGAAACGGGTGACATGCAGCTGCTGTATGACATGCCGCTGCCTCTCGGCGAGCCCCACTATGTGGTGGCCATCGAGGCCGGGCTCCTGAAGCCGAGGATCCGCTACAAGAGCGGCACCAACACCCGCACCGGCGAGATCTCGGAGCACAAGACCCGGGCTGGCGAAGAGCGCACGGTACGGACCGGCACCAAGGTCGAGGTCTGGGGAACGCTGATCCGCTCGCACTTCACCCCCGAGATCATCGAGGTCGAAGAGGGCGACGAGGTGGTCATCCACCTCACGAACCTGGAGCGGGCCCAGGACCAGACCCACGGCTTCACCATCGGCAAGTACAACGTCCACGGCTCTTTCGAGCCGGGCGAGACCGCCACGGTCAGCATGGTGGCCGAGACTCCGGGCGTCTTCCCCTACTACTGCACCGAGTTCTGCTCGGCTCTCCACCTGGAGATGCAGGGGTACCTGCTGGTCAAGCCCAAGGGCTACAAGGCCCAGGTCGGCAAGCTGATGCCGAAGGACGAGTACAGCCAGGCCGACTACGACAAGCAGGTCGCCACGAACGTGGAGACCCAGGCCATCATCGATGGCGTGGTCGGCTTCATCACGAGCCAGAACTACCAGGACTTCCCGGACGTGGTGGCTCTCGTCGAAGACGCGACCGATCAGCTCGGTCGGGCCGGCGTGGCCAAGAAGCGATCCGAGGAAGAGGCTGCGAAGGGAGCCTGGAACAGCGCCACACTCTGGGCGGGTCAGTGGTGGCAGTACCAGGTGAAGGCCGCGGACATCGGGCTTCGTGCGAAGACCTATCTGGAGCAGCACGACTCGAAGACAGTGAAGTAGCGCCAACGCGCTTCACTCCGGCCTGACGGGGGTGAGGGGGAATCAACTCCTCCTCACCCCCTTTCCCCCTCCGACTTGGAGAAGACGAGATGATCATCCAAAAAACGATTTCCAGCCTTGGGGTCATCGGCCTTCTGCTGGGGTTGGCGCTTCCCAGCATGAGCGAGGAACTGGACGGCGCTACCCTCTACACCCAACGCACTTGTATCGCGTGCCACGGACCGGATGCCAAGACACCGATCCTGCCCGAGTACCCGAAGCTTGCCGGACAAAACGCTGCGTATGCTCTTCAGCAGATGAAGGACATCAAGAGCGGAGCCCGGTCGAACGGAAACACCGCAGCCATGAGCGGCGTAATGCACCTCGTCACGGATGAGGAAATGCAGGCAATCGCGAACTGGATCGCCAGCCTCGACTAGAAGGAAACACAACATGATACGACGCATCCTGATCCTCCTGGCCCTGGCCTGGCTCCTGCCGGCCGCGGTGCAGGCGCAAGCCCAGCCGAAGGAAGAGGGCATCGAGTCCGAGGGCTACACGTGGAACGAAGCCAAGGGCGAGAAGATCGAGGCCCTCGAACTCACCGGCGACGCGGAAAACGGCGAAGAGATCTTCGAGATCTGTTCGGCCTGCCATCTGCCGAACGGCGCGGGCCGGCCCGACGGAACCTTCCCGCAGCTCGCGGGCCAGCACAGTACGGTATTGATCAAGCAGATGGCCGACATCCGGATGGGCCTTCGCGACAACCCGATCATGTATCCGTTCGCGAAGAGCATGACCGATTCGCAGGAACTCGCGGATGTCTCTGCGTACATCGAGACGCTGCCGATCCCGGGCGACAACGGACGCGGCTCCGGCGAGCACCTCGACGAAGGCAAGAAGCTCTACGACGCCAACTGCGTCGAGTGCCACGGCAACTTCGGCGAGGGTGAGAAGGAGAAGTTCTACCCGGTCTTGGCCGGCCAGCACTACAAGTACATGCTGCGCCAGGTGACGGACATCCGAGACGGGCGGCGGCGCAACGCCAACCCGGACATGGTCACGATCGTAAAGAAGTACACGGACGCCGAGCTCGACGCAGTCGTCGACTACATGTCCCGCCTCGAATGGCCTGAGCGCCAGGGAGGCAACTAGCGAGTGGCCTTCCGCGGGCTCATCATTGCAGGTCTTCTGCTCATGGCGGCGTCGTTCTTTTCGCCGCTGTGGTGGGTCTCGCTGAAGGCGCCGAACTACCCGGAGCACACCTTCCCGGATGGCGTGCGCATCCACATGCATTGGAACGGCGTGAAGAACGGCTGCGTGCTGATAGAGCGCGAAGAGATCGAAGAAGACGAACCCCTCGACTGCGTCTTCGAGATGAACACGATCAACCACTACATCGGGATGGAGCCGATCGAGAGGGGAGCCAAGCTCGAGTTTGCAGCGGCGCCCTATCTCTTCCTCTCGTTCGGCGCGGCGCTGATCGTGCTCCTCTTCTACCGCGGCCCGTTCTGGTGGGTGTTGGCGCTGCCGGCGATTCTCGCTCCGCTGGCCTTCCTTGTGGATTTCACGGGCTGGCTTTGGTGGTTCGGGCATAATCTGCACGAATGGGCGGCGTTCACGGTGAAGCCGTTCATGCCGACGGTGATGGGCGAAGGCAAGGTGGCCCAGTTCACGACCTACGCCTACCCGCACTACGGATTCGCCCTCTCGATCGCGTCATCTCTTTGTGTGCTCGTAGCCACCCTGCTGCGGCGAAAAGAGCTTCGGATCGACTCATGAACACCTGGCGAGCAGCGGCCTTCCTCCTGCTCGCGGCTGCCACGGCCGCTGCCACGGCCGCTGCCACGGCCAGCTCGGGAGAGCCCCGACTCCTCCAGGAGTTGGTCGATGCCACTCCGGCTGGAGGCGAACTGGATCTCGAACCTGGGGTGTATGCCGGGCCCGTCGTGGTCACACGCCCGATCGTGATCGACGGCGGCGGCAAGGCCACGATCGATGCCGGCGGCAAGGGCTCCGTGATCGTCCTCGAAACCAACGGGGCCCAGATCCGGGGTCTTACGCTACGCGGCTCCGGCGAGAACCACGACACGCTGGATGCCGGTGTCCAGATCCGTGGCGACCACAACATCGTCGAAGACAATGTCATCGAAGATTGCCTCTTCGGCGTCGACCTGGCGCAGTCCGACGAGAACATCATCCGCAACAACCGAATCCGTTCCAAGGATCTCGAACTCGGCGTTCGGGGAGACTCCATCCGCCTCTGGTACAGCCAGCGCAACCAGATCCTGGGCAACCAGATCGAGAATACCCGGGACATGGTGGTCTGGTATTCGGGTGCGAACAAGATCATCGGGAACCGTGTGCGAGGCAGCCGCTACGCCCTTCATTTCATGTACGCGAAGCGCAATGAAGTGGAAGAGAACGACTATCGCGACAACATGGTCGGGATCTTCCTGATGTATAGCGACGACGTCCGGATTCGACGCAACCGGATCGTGGGTGCGCAGGGCCCGACAGGCATGGGTGTCGGCTTCAAGGAGAGCAGTGGCGTCGTCCTCGAAGAGAACGAAATCATCTACTGCGCCAAGGGCATCTATCTCGACGTCTCGCCCTACGAGACAGATCGAGAGAACAAATTCGAAGGCAATCTGTTGGCCTACAACGGCGTGGGCGTCCTCTTCCATAGCCAGTGGCAGGGCAATCTCTTCACGAACAACGACTTCGTCGACAACTTCACCCAGGTCGCCGTGCGCGGCGGCGGACACGCCATGCGCCACACGTGGAAAGGAAACTACTGGGACGACTACCAGGGCTTCGACAGGAACGGCGACGGCCAAGGCGATCGACCCCACAAGGCCTACGCCTACTCCGATCGCATGTGGATGCAGAAACCGGCAGCTGCGTTCTTCCGTGCCTCTCCCCTCTTCGAGGCCCTTGATTTCCTGGACCGTCTGGCGCCGTTCATCGATCCGCTGCAGATCCTGGAGGATCCGAGCCCGCGCTACGAGCCACGGAACTTCTGACGGTGAGCGACACGCCGGAGCAGAAGAAGAAAAGCCGGAAGCCGCGGCCGCGTCGGCGCCTGAGCCGCCAGGAGGAGAACCGTCGGCGTTTCCTGCGCGCTGGCATCGTGACCGGCGCCATCGTCGCAATGCAACCGCTGTTCTCCTGGGTGAGCCGACGGTTTGGCCAGCTTCGCCTGCGGCCACCTGGCGCGCTGGCGGGGGAAACGATCTTCCTCGGCGCCTGCATCAAATGCGGGCAATGCGTCCAGGTGTGCCCGGTCGAAGCCATTCACCTCGCGGATCTGAATGATGGGCTCGGGCACGGCGCGCCGTATATCGAGCCGCGGGATCAGGCCTGCGACTTCTCCTGCGACGCACTCTCCTGCATCCTCGCTTGCCCCACCGGTGCACTCAGCCATGAGCTTGGCGCGAAGGAAGAAGTGTCCATCGGCATCGCGAAGCTCACCCGCCCGGATGCCTGCCGCGCCCGGCGCGGAGAGGGCTTTCGCGGATTTGCACGTGGCGAGCAGTTCCGCGGGCATCTGCGTTACAAGGAAATCGATCGCTGGGTGCCGCAACCCATTCGAGAGTACGAATACGACGTGGAGCTATGCGATCTCTGCGTGCGCGAGTGCCCGATCGGCACGACCGCCCTTCGCTTGGAGCCACTCCCAGACGGAGGTGGCTCGACACCTGTGGTAGGCGACGCCTGCGTGGGCTGCGGTGTTTGCGAGATGATCTGCCCCGAAGAGCCGACCTGTATCGAGATCATCCCGTCCGCTGAAAGCGCCCAGGCATGAGCCTGCTGCGCGACGTCGGCGTGATGCTCGGGCGTGCGCCCGAAAAGCCGAAGCAGAAGAGCGACATGGCGGAGATCCTCCATGCCCGCAAGCGCGGCAAGGGCGGTGTCAACATCGCTCGACTGATCGAGGAGATGGCCCAGGCCAAATCCGTGCATACATGGCGGAACCGTCGCTGGGCGGTGCTGATCGGGGTGAACCTGCTCTTCACGCTCTCATTCTTCCTCGACATCCAGATCCTCGAGGGCTCCCTCACCGCCTCCCGTTTTCTGGGTTTCCACATGGCGGACATCTACTCGAGCCTGCTCGTGATGCTCGCCGAGAAGCATGTCGCCGTGAACCTGGTGATCGGAACCGTCACGGTCTTCCTGCTCTGGGGCCTGATCGGAGGGCGCGCCTTCTGCTCGTGGGTCTGCCCCTATCATCTCGTCGCCGAGTTTGCAGAGATGTTGCACGTCTGGCTGGCCGAGAAAGGGATCGTGCAAGACCACGCGATCCACCGGGGTGTACGCGTCGTTTTCTTTGTGCTCTTCGCACTCCTCGCTTTCGTTACCGGCCATGCGCTCTTCCTCACCGTGAACCCGATCGGCGTGCTGAGCCGTGCCCTTGTCTACGGCCCGAGCCTGGCGCTGCTCTGGGTGTTGCTGCTACTCGTGTTCGAGGTCGTCTATTCCCGCCGGGCCTGGTGCCGCTACGTCTGCCCGATCGGCCTCACCTATGGCGTCCTCGGTGCGGCGGCGCCCGTGCGCATCCGGTACCACCTGGAGGCCTGCGCCCACGAGGGCGAATGCCGCAAGGTTTGCGAGGTGCCCCATGTGCTCGATCTCACCATCAAGAACCGCGCCGATGCCGCGCACATGGATGTGGGTCCGGATTGCACGCGTTGTGGCATGTGCGTCGACATCTGCCCGACCCACTCACTCACCTTCAACGTGAAGGGATTGGACAGGATCCTATGACGATTCGCGCACAGCATCTGACCAAGCGCTTCGACGGGACGCCCGTGCTCGACGATCTCAGCCTCGACATCGGCGCCGGCGACCGGATCGCCCTGGTCGGTGCCAACGGCGCTGGGAAGACGACCCTCGTGCGTTGCCTGCTGGGCGAATACCGTTACGAAGGGAAGATCACGATTGGCGGCCTGGAGCCGCGCAAGGATCGTCGCGAGGTACTGCGAAGAGTCGGCTTCGTTCCGCAGCTTCCACCGCCCCTGCGCATGACGGCACGCCACCTGATCGATTTCACCGCCCGCATCGCCGGCTGCGACGCCGGACCAATCGACGACATGACCGAGCGCCTGAGCCTCGATCTCGCCAGCCTGACGGGGCGTCCATTCGTCAAGCTCTCCGGCGGCCAGAAGCAGAAGCTGTTGATCGCCTGCGCCCTGGGCCGGCCCTGTGATCTGCTCTTCCTCGATGAACCTGCAGCGAACCTCGACCCGGATGCGCGGGGCGCATTCTTCTCACTCCTCGAGGAGCGCATCGGCCAGGCCACGATGCTCATCTCGAGCCACCGCCTCGATGAAGTCGCTCCCCTGGTCGGGCGCGTCGTCGAACTCGACCTCGGAAAAGTCGTGCTGGATGACCGGGTAGCGGATGCAGGCGCGCTCACGGATCGTCTTCATTGTATCGTCGAGTTGGCGCGTCCGGACGAAGCCTGCCGCGCCGCACTCCTCGGCTGGACTCTCCAAGGCGACGAAGCGGGCCTGCTCTTTGCGGGCGAGATCGCTGGCCCCGACCGGTTGCGCTTCCTCGGCACCGCCTCACGCTATTCGGGTGTGATCCGCCGCCTCGAAATCGAAACGAAGGCGCCCTCGTGAACTGGCCCGTCCTGATGGCATGCATCCTGCTCCTGGGCGGCTGCGGCGCGCAGCCAACCGCCGGCCCTGTCGAGCCCACCTGGGACCGCGATAGCTGCGAGCATTGCCAGATGGCCATCAGCGATCGCCACTTTGCCACGCAGATCCGCTCGGCCAGCGACGGCCTGGTGCGACACTTCGACGACCCGGGCTGCGCGATCCTATGGCGAGGCGACACAGGCTCACCGGAAGACGAGATCTGGGTGCGCAATGCGAAGGGCACCACCTGGCTCGACGCGCGAAGCGCACGCTTCGGAACGGATTACCACACCCCTATGGGTTACGGATACGGCGCAACCAGCGAAGCAGGCGGCCTCGATTGGACGACAGTCGAAACACATGTACAGGAACGAGAACGTGAGCGAAGAGAACACACTGCCCACTGAAGGAGGCGCCATCCCGGCCCTCTCGAGAGAACCGGACGCAGGACATGCGCCGACCCCCAGCAGTGGGCTTCGTCATGTCATCGCCCTGGAACTCGCCGAGTCACTTCGCGCACGCTGGTTTCTGGTCTACGCCCTCGTCTTTCCGGGCCTGGTGGCCTTGCTCTTTGCCTTCACGCTCACAGAATCCCGCGTCCTCGGCTTCATGGGCCTCTCTCGCCTGCTCGTGACCTATATCCAGGTGTGCATGGCGATCCTGCCGATCTTCGTGCTGGTGACGACCGTTCGGTCGGTCGCAGGAGATCGGGAGGCGGGCATCTTCGAGTACCTGCTGGCGCTTCCCATCGGCCTCGGCGCCTGGTATTGGGGCCGAATCATCGCTCGTTTCGGCCTGGTCTTCGTTCCCGTCTTCATCGCATTGCTAGGCGCCGCCAGCTGGGGCTGGATCCAGGACATCCCGTTCCAGGCCTCCACCCTGGCCATCTATTCGGCGTTGCTGCTCGCGTTGACCGCATGCTTCCTGGGCATCGGCATGCTGATCTCCGTGCTCGCCCGCTCGGTGGACGCCGCCCAGGGCAGCGCCTTCGTGCTCTGGCTCTTCCTCGTACTCTTCCTCGATCTGATCCTGCTGGGCACGTTGATCGAGGAACACATCACCGCCGAGACGGCCGTCGCCATCGCGCTCGCCAACCCCTTGCAGGTCTTCCGTACCGCCGCGATGGCGCTCTTCGATCCGGACCTGGTGCTGCTGGGCCCGGCCGCCTTCGTGATCCTCGACTTCTTCGGCCACAAGGGCTTCCTGGCCTGGGCCGTCTTCTACCCGACGGCCCTCGGCAGCTTGTGCGCGCTGCTCGGTTTCTGGCGCTTCCGAAACTCCGACCTGCCCTGATCGGCGTCGGAATCAGCCCTCGGGGCGAGAGAGCCGGCTCGCCGCCTGACGAAAAGCGGCGACTTCCCGACTGGAAGGAGGCGGGAGATCCGGCTCGCCCCCGTGTTTGGCCACGCGTTCCAACTCGTCCGTGATGCGGCGCATCGGACGCAGCAAGCCACCGCGGATCAGCACGAAGATCCCCGCCGAGAAAACCGACGAGCCGACGAGCACAGCAACGAGCAGATCGATGATCAGCCGCACCGAGTCGCGCTTCAAGATGGCGATATCGTGCTGCATCTCGAGCAACCAGAGCTTGCCATCCGCTCCGCGCAGTGGCGGCGCGATATAGATGAGTGTGGTGCCATCCACTTCGCTGCGGCCACGTCCCCAACCCTGGGAGGGCTTGGCCGTTTCAGCCGGCAACGGCTCCAGGCGAATGCCCGCATCGGAGATGCTGCGCAACCGCTCGAGCAGCGCCTCGACATCCGAGCCTTGCTCGAGCGCTCTTTCGAGCGCGGCATGGACGAGCCCCGAGGTGCGATGGGCATGGAGCTGCGCGTTTCGAATGTCCCGCTCATAGAGACGATACGGCAGGATCGCCAGCGTTCCCGCAATGGCGATCAGGGCAATGGCGGCAAGAGCCTGAACGAGCCGCCTTTCGAAGCTGGGAAGACCCGAAACTGCCATGTCGCCCACCTCTCGGTTGTCAGCCAGAAAAGGGTACCCAGGCACCGATTCTGCCGCGATGTGGCGTGCTGCCCCGCGAGGCCGGCCGGTTTGACGCTCCGGGGCCTATGACCGACACTGTTTTCGCTCGCGCGCCGGTAGCTCAGCTGGATAGAGCACCAGGCTTCGAACCTGGGGGTCGGGGGTTCGAGTCCCTCCCGGCGTGCCAGTCTTCCCCGAGTTTCCGCTCGGTTCCGGACGACGTTCTGCGAGCACTCCGCCAGTCACACGCTGTGGGTGCCCAACGGGTGCCACAGCGAGCGCAGCCGACCGGATCGCTCCTTCAAGCACGGGCCCCTGGTGCAGTCAGTGCTCCCGCCGGTGCCGCAGGCCTGCCATTGCCAGCGCAGCAACACCACACATCAGCGCGATCGACGGCTCGGGCACAGCCGCAACCACGAAGGTCAGGCTCACGGTCGTCGCCTCCTGGCTCTCCGCCGTGCCCCAACGATTCGTGAGCACATCACTGACGCCCAGGTCTGCCAGCAGGCCCGGAAGGAGGTCGCTGCCGACGGCCGCTGTCTCCAGCTTCTCACTCGCGAGGGGATTCCACGGACTGCACACGCTGCCGGTATCGCAGTTGACGAGCAGGCTCGCAGCGTTGCCGGGCTGCGTCTGGAAGGAGTTGAGCAGTACCTGGGTGAGGGTCATGCCACCGAGATCGATCTCGAAGTAATTCACCGTGTCGCTTGGGCCAAAGGTCAGAACGATCTCGTTCGAACCCAGAACCGCGGTAATCACGGTCGGCGTGAAGGGGTCCGTGCTCACCGCGCCGTCACTCCCCTCGTCATAGATCGGGGTCGCGCTCGCGGAGCTCCCAAGGGCCATGAGTGCGACCGCCAACAGTCCACCGATCCAACGAGTCGCGGTTCTTGCCGTCATGAGCCTGATCCTTTCTGGAGCTTGGGAGCGAAGAGGGGAGGCTTGAGTCCTGCGATGAAGCGGAAACCCCACACTGATACGTGGCCCGGAGGTTGAAGAAATGTCACTCGAAGGGAATTTTTCTTGGTGATCGGAAGAAATGGGGCTCCACACGAAATCCCCTGCCAAGCCAAGGAGTTGCAGGGGGAGCTCGAATCGCGCCAACGC
>JAFDCZ010000334.1 GCA_019312665.1 Deltaproteobacteria bacterium
GAACAGAGCTTGCACGGCTGCGGAGGATGAAGCGATGACGGAGGGTTCACGGCGCAGCATCTGGGCATGGGGTCTCGAATCCGACGAGCCCAGCCAGGAGGAGCGAGTCGGCTTTGCCAAGAGCCTGTCGGAGGAGTGGGGACGCGACCTCCCGGTGCCGGAGGCGGTACCCCTCTCGGCCGTGGAGCTACGCCCGCCGCGCATCGAACCCAGTGAGGCGTTGGCTCCGTTCTGCGCGGCGGACGCCTACGAACGCGCGTTTCACACCTACGGTGCAAGCTTCCCGGAACGTCTGCGCGCCTTCCGCGGGGAGTTTTCCCATCCGCCTGATTTCGTGGCGCATCCGCGCAGCGAAGACGAGCTCGAGCAGGTCATGGCGTTCTGTGCAGATCGCTCCTGCCGGGCCGTGCCCTGGGGCGGTGGTTCGTCGGTGGTCTACGGCGTCTGTGTTCCAGAGGATGACGCGCCCTGTGTGACGATCGATCTCGACTGCTTCGATCAGGTGCTCGAGCTCGATGAGACCTCGCGGGCGGCACGCATCCAGGCCGGCGTGTTCGGCCCAGCGCTCGAAGACCAGCTGCGCCCGAGCGGGCATACCCTGCGCCACTTTCCCCAGAGCTTCGAGTGGTCGACCCTGGGCGGTTGGATCGCGACCCGCTCTGGCGGCCACTACGCGACGAATCACACCCACATCGATGATTTCGTCGAGTCCGTGCGCATGCTGACACCCTCGGGATGGTGGGAATCCCGACGGCTTCCGGGCAGCGGAGCCGGCCCCAGCCCGGATCGCCTGGCGATCGGCTCAGAGGGCATCCTGGGCGTGATCACCGAAGCCTGGATGCGCATCCAACGCCGCCCGCGCTTCCGCGCGACGGCGAGTCTGCGCTTCGATCAATGGGAAGCGGGTGCCGAGGCAGCTCGGCACATCGCCCAGGCCAAGCTCTGGCCGGCCAATCTTCGGCTGCTCGACCCGCGAGAGGCGAAGAACGCTGGGCTCGATGGAAGCCAGGCCCTGCTGATCCTGGGTTTCGAATCGGCCGAGTTGCCGCAGCAGCACAACATCACGGAGGCCGTCGCCATCGCCCGGGAGTGCGGTGGGCAGATCGGGGACGAGGAAATTCGTGTCTCCGATTCCAGCGAGAAGACCACGGGACGGGAAGGCGCCGCCGGTGCCTGGCGGAATGCGTTCATCGGAGTCGGGAAGGGTCTGAACCTGATCACGGGTCTCGGATTGATTGCCGATACCTTCGAGACGTCCATAACCTGGGATCGTTGGCCTGAGTTCGACCGCGAGGTCCGGGCCACCGTCGAGAAGGCCCTGGCCGAGGTCGCGGGCGGGGGGGCGCTCTCCTGCCGCTTCACCCACGTGTATCCCGATGGCCCCGCTCCCTACTACACCTTCTCGACCCGCGGACGCCCCGGCGCCGAGCTGGAGCAGTGGATGGAGATCAAGGCCGCCGCCACCGACGCGGTGATCCGCGCCGGCGGTACGAGCACACACCATCATTCGGTCGGCCGCATGCACCGGGACGGCTACGACCGCCAACGCCCGGAACTCTTTGCCCGCGCCCTCCGCGCCGCCAAACGAGAACTCGATCCGACCGCCATGCTCAACCCGGGCGTCCTGATCGACCCCTGAAAACCCCGTCCCCGCCGGTTGAGTTGTTGGGGGGATGACCGATGGGGTCTTCATGCGCCCCCGCGTTCGGCTTGCCCTGCTGCTTCCGTTGGCCAGTTTGTTGCTTTCTGCGGATCTGCACGTCTGGGTGGATGAGCAGGGCCGAACCCACATCACGGACGAGGCCTCCAAGCCGCCCGAGGGCGCTCTTTCGGCCGGGGACTTGGAAGCTGTCCGCGGGCTTTGGAATGGCGACAGCCGGGGAGAGCCGCTCTGGACACCTCCGGGCTGGAGTGGGCGTGAAGAGGATCGGGTGATCCGGGTGCTGCGGGACGCGGTCGACGACCTCGGCAAGGGTGAGGCGGGCAGGGCGGGCTCGGCCCTCCGGGCGCTGCTTCGAACCGACCCGGATCGGCCAGAGCCTCATTTCTACCTGGCCTTGATCGAGGGGCGGCGCGGCCACTTGGGAAAGGCCGAGGACCATTTGCGGACCTTCCTGTCCGTTGCTGGAGATCGCTTCGACCCCTGGCGCGCATCGGCTGAAAAGCGCCTGGCACGCCTCGAAGACGAGCGCCATCTGATGGAAAGGCCGGCCGCCGGGCCCCTGCGTCTGGTGGATCTCGAGCATCGGGCATTTCACATCCAGGCGGATGCGGAGTTGTTGAAGACCGGAGAGGTGGCCTTCGCACGCACCGTCGCCCGCTACCTGGATGACGCTCGCTCTCTGGTCGGCACCCGGGTCGGGGCCTACCCGGCCGAGCCCACGGGCGTGGTGCTGTACGGGAAAGCGGCGTACGTGAAGGCCCATGCCCATCGGTTCAGCTTCCAGACCGTGGGCTTCTTCGATGGCCGTATTCACGTGGTCTCGAAGGCCCATCCGGCGGGAGAGCTTCGTACGCTTCTCGTCCACGAGTACACCCATGCGCTGTTTCGCGAGCAGACCGGCGGCGATCGTCCCTTCTGGCTGAACGAGGGCCTGGCAGAGCTCTACGAACGCGCCTCGCAGCGTCGCGCGCCGCTCTCCCGGGGCGAGCGGACGCGCCTGCGAGATGCGCTCGAGGGAGGGCGCTGGATCCATCTGAGCCGCCTCGCGCCTAGCTTCGCGGGGCTCGACAACAAGGAAGCCAGGCTCGCCTACGCGATTGCCACCTCCGCGGC
>JAFDCZ010000055.1 GCA_019312665.1 Deltaproteobacteria bacterium
ACTTCGTCGACGTTGTCTGGATCTTCCTCTTCCCTCTCCTCTACATCGCGAAGTAGGCTGAGCCATGTCTGAACACGCCGAAGAGCACTCCGAGAGCCACTACGTCAAGATCTGGGCCATCCTGTTGGTTCTGCTGGTGGTCAGCGTCCTGGGTCCGATGCTCGAGATCCAGGTCATCACATTGCTGACCGCGTTCGGGATTGCCTTGGTCAAGGCCTATCTGGTGATCAAGCACTTCATGCACCTGAACGTCCAGCCGCGCTTCGTGACCTACCTTCTCAGTACGGCGCTTGTGTTCATGCTGCTCCTCTTCGCCGGCACCGCGCCCGACGTCATGAAGCATGAGGGTGACAACTGGATCAAGACCCCGATCGAGCTGCCGCCGAGCGGTGGCAGCCACCACTAGGGAAGAGGTCCCCCCCCCCATGGCCTCTCGCACGGCTTCCACCACTCTCCGGGTCGTCACGAACGCTCAGCCGCCGGTCATTCCGAGTGCGGCGTTGGGCATGCTGCTCTTCCTGTTCACGGAGGTGATGCTGTTCGCTGGCATGATCAGCTCCCACAACATTGCCCGCTCCCAGTCGCTCCTCGGTTGGCCCCCGCCCGGGCAGCCCCGCCTGCCGGTGGACGAGACGGCCTTCAACACGGCGGCTCTCCTGCTCTCCGGAGCGCTACTCATCTGGGCACAGCGGGTCTTTCGAAACAATCGGCGCGCAGCAAAGCCCTGGCTCATGGCGTCGATTGCGCTGGGGGCCTTTTTCGTGGCCTTCCAGGGTGTCGAGTGGGTTGGCCTCATTCGCGAGGGCCTGACGCTCACCTCGAGCACCCACGGCGGCTTCTTCTACTTGATCATCGGCATGCACGGGCTGCATGCGATTGCTGCCCTGGGCGTACTCGGCATGAGCTGGGCGCGTCTGCGCCGCGGGATGCTCGCACAGAGCACCTTCGCCGCCGCCCAGGCCTTCTGGTACTTCGTGGTCGGCGTCTGGCCGATCCTCTACTGGCAGATCTACTGGTAATGCGTCGCCTGCTTCCGTTCCTTCTGCTCGGGCTGGTCGCCTTCGCCGATGGGGCTGCCGCCTGTGCCGTCTGCGCTGCCGGCGAAGACGATCGAAGTCGCGATTCCTACATCATCGCGACCATCGTCATGAGCGTGTTGCCTGTCGCGCTCGTCGGGAGCCTCGTCTGGTACGTCCGACGCCGCACCCGCATGCTGAACGCATCCGAGCCCCAGCCCGCCCCGGCCCGCTAGCAGCGGGGACGTCCCCGCTCTCGGCGCTCTATACCACGATGTTGACGAGCCGCCCCGGCACCACGATCACCTTGCGGGGCTCCTTGCCGTCCATGTGACGTCGAACGCTCTCCGACGCGAGAGCTGCGCTTCGGACCGCAGCTTCGTCGGAATCCGCCGGTACCTGGATTTCATCGCGGCGTTTGCCGTTTACCTGCACCGCGAGGGTGATGGTGTCTTCGATGAGTTGGCTGGCATCTGCCTCCGGCCAGCTTTCGTACGTCAGGGAGTCGGTATGGCCCAGATGACTCCATAGCTCCTCGGCAAGGTGCGGAGCAAAGGGCGCGAGCATCTTCACGAACGCCAGGGTTCCAGCGCGTGGGGCCGGGGCGTCGCGGCTGATGTCGCGGGACCAGACCATCAGTTTGGAGATGGCCGTGTTCGGCTGGATGGCTTCCATGTCTTTGGTGACGCCTGCGATCGTCTTGGCGGTGAGCCGCGCCTGCTCTTGCGTTCCGTCACCCGGCGCAAGCTCTTCCTCCATCACCAGCCGATAGGCACGCTGAAGGAAGCGGAAGCAGCCCGGAATGCCGTCGGTGGACCAGGGCGCGCCTTTTTCCAGAGGGCCCATGAAGAGCTCGTAGAGGCGCATGGCATCCGCGCCGAACTCGTCGATCACATCGTCCGGCGAGACGACGTTGCCTCGGCTCTTCGACATCTTCTCGGTCACTTCCTCGAGGGGAAGATCGTCGAGGGTCGGATGCAGGGGCTCGTGGTCTTCGCTCCAGCGAACGGCGTCCTGCATCAGCCAACGGGCCTTGACCTCTTCGCCCGTGGCCATGGCAACCGCGGTTTCTCCGTCGATGCGCACGGCCGAGGAGGGGTAGGCGTGCGGCCTGGCGTCCGGATCATCCGACAGGTTGTCGTCGTAGTAGCGGTAGGCGTAGCCCAGGATCATGCCCGGGTTGAGCAGCTTCTGGAAGGGCTCCTTGGTCGAGACGAGCCCGCAATCGTAGAGGACCTTGTGCCAGAAACGCGCGTAGAGCAGGTGGAGCACTGCGTGTTCTGCGCCACCGACGTACAGGTCGACGGGCATCCAGTAGTCCAAGGCTTCCTGGGACCAGGCCTCGGCGTCGTTGCGGGGATCGCAGAAGCGCAGGTAGTACCAGCAGCTGCCCGCCCATTGGGGCATCGTGTTCGGGTCTCGGCGCGCTTTCGCACCGGTTGCAGGGTCGCTCGTCTCGATCCATTCGGGCACACGGGAGAGCGGCGTCTCGAACTCCCCGGTCGGCGCCCAATCGTCCAGCTCCGGCAGAGTGACCGGCAGTTGATCCTCGGGGACAAGCTTGATCGTCCCGTCTTCCAGGTGCATCACCGGGAAGGGCTCGCCCCAGTAGCGCTGACGGCTGAACAACCAATCGCGCAGCTTGTAGTTGATCGTCGCCTCGCCCTTGCCCTGGTCTTCGAGCCAGGCGTTCATTCGGGTCTTCGCTTCCTGCGTCGGCAGCCTATCCAGGAAGCCCGAGTTCACGGCGGTTCCGTGGCCGGTGAAGGCCGCCTCGGCGACGTTGCCTCCGGCCACGACCTCGAGGATGGGCAGGTCGAATTTCGTGGCGAACGCGTAGTCGCGCTCGTCATGGCCGGGAACGGCCATGATTGCTCCGGTTCCGTAGGTCGCGAGCACGTAATCCGCGATCCACACGGGGATGCGCGCATCGTTCACCGGATTGATGGCGAAGGCCCCCGTGAAGACGCCTGTCTTGTCATCGCCCTCCGCCATGCGCAGGCGGTCGCTCTTGCGCGCCGCTTCGGCCACGTAGGCTTCGACTTCGCCGCGCTGGGCCTCTGTCGTGAGCTTCTGCACCAGCGGATGCTCTGGCGCCAGCACCATGTAGGTGGCGCCGAACAACGTATCTGGACGAGTCGTGAAGACCTCGATGGTCTTGTCGCCATCCACGATCGGGAAGCTGACCCTGGCTCCTTCGGAGCGGCCGATCCACTCCACCTGCATCCGCTTGATGCGCTCGGGCCAATCGAGATCGTCGAGGTCCGCGAGCAGGCGCTCGGCGTACTCGGTGATGCGCAGCATCCACTGGCGCATCGGCATGCGCACGACCGGATGGCCACCGCGCTCGCTCTTGCCGTCGATGACTTCCTCGTTCGCGAGCACGGTCCCCAGCGCGGAACACCAGTTGACCGCGACCTCCGCTTCGTAGGCGAGTCCGCGCTCATGGAGCTTCTGGAAGATCCACTGGGTCCACCGCACGTAGCGCGGGTCGGTGGTATCGATTTCGCGCGACCAATCGTAGGAGAGCCCGAGGCTGCGCAGTTGGCGCCGGTAGGTATCGATGTTCCGCTGGGTCGTGATGGCGGGATGGGTGCCGGTCTCGACGGCATGCTGTTCGGCCGGAAGCCCGAACGCATCCCAGCCCATCGGGTGAAGCACGTTGAAGCCGCGCATTCGCTTGTAGCGCGCGATGGCGTCGGTGCTGATGTAGCCCTTGGGGTGGCCGACGTGGAGACCCTGCCCACTGGGGTAGGGGAACATGTCGAGCACGTAGTACTTGGGGCGAGAAGGGTCGACCTCGCAGCGGAAGGTCTCGTTCTCGAGCCAATACCGCTGCCAGCGCGCCTCGATCGTCTTGGGTTCGTAGGCCATCGCGGCTGGAAAGTGCCGGGCCGCCCGACCAGCGTCAACCGTGGGCGAGCCCGCTAGCATTCTTGGCGTGGCGGACGAGACCCAGGGCCAACAGGATCGCCGGGATCTCTACATCATCTCCGATGGCACCGGCGAGACGGCCCTTGCCGCCGCGACCGCGGCCACGACCCAGTTCCAGGAGGACTTCAAGGTCCGCACCTTCGGCGAGATTCGCCACGAATCCCAGGTGCGTCGCATCCTGGAGCGCGCCGCCGAAGCTGGCGCCCTGGTGATCTTCACATTGGTGCACGAGCCGCTGGCCCGGCTGCTGCGGGATCGCGCCAAGCAGCTCGGTGTGCCGGCGGTCGATCTGCTCGGGCCTCTGATCCAATCGATCTCGACCCGCTACCGGGTGAAGCCCCAGTATCGGCCCGGCGTACTGCATGGCTTCTCCGACGACTATTTCCAAAGGGTGGAGGCCGTCGAGTTCGCCGTTCGACATGACGACGGGGCCAATCTCCATACCCTCTTCGAGGCCGATCTCGTCCTCACCGGCGTTTCGCGAACGGGTAAGACGCCGCTTTCGATGTACCTGGCCCAGCGCGGCTTCAAGACCGGCAATGTTCCGTTGATTCCGGGGATGGACCCGTCCCGGGAGCTGCTGGAGATCGATCCCAAGAGGGTGTTCGGGCTCGTGGTCGACGCGGCGACCCTGCTTGGCATTCGCAAGGCCCGCTTGCGTCAGCTGGGCGCGCCGCCGTACAGCACCTACGACGAGCCCGAGAGCGTCTCCAACGAGCTTCGCCGCGCCCGTCGTCTCTTCCGTCAGAACGGCTGGAGGGCTGTCGACATTACCGGGAAGGCAGTCGAAGAGAATGCATCTCGGATCCTGGAACTCTTTCAGCGCCGCCTGAGCTGAGCGAGGGGCGGAAGATCGAGAGCAAGGCCGGCACGACCGTGATCGATCCGAGCATGTTGATCACCATGAGAATGGCCAGCAGCCAGGCCATTTCGGATTGGAAGCGCAGGTTCGATGCTGTCCAGGTGGCGATTCCGGCGACGAGGGTGGTGGCCGTGAAGCTCACGGCCATGCCCGTGGTCTGAATCGTCCGGCGCAAGGCTTCGTCGAGGCCCGCCTGGGTGGTGGCGATTTCCTGGCGAACCCGGTCGACGATGTAGATCGCGTAGTCGACACCGATCCCGACGCCCACGGACTGGACGGGGAGCGTACTGATGTTCAGGCCCACGCCCTGGATGGCCATGTAGGCCAGCGAGAGCATCGTCGCCGTGGCCAGCTGCACGACGATGATCGCGCCGATCCAGACCGATCGATAGGTCAGGATCTGAAGGATGAAAACGACGAGAAGGATCAGCGAGATGTTGGCGATATGGCCCCGCTCCACTTCGTCGTTGACCGCGGCGAGCACACCCATCACGCCGCCGGCCATCACGAACTGGACACCGCGCGACCAGGAATGGGTCGGCTGGTAGCGAGGCACGGAATCGACTGCGTTCAGATCGTGGACGATCAGGTTCCTCGTCTTCATCGCGACCGCACGGATGCCGAGCTCTTCGTTTTCATATACGACGTCGACGTCCGACGCGTTCCAATCCTTCAGCTCTTCGGGCCACGCGAAGTAGTCGCCTTCCCCTACGGATCGCATTTCACGGCGGTAGTCGCGTCTGGCGCCTTCCGCGAAATCCTCGAGCCATGCGGGTGCCTGCCCCTCGTTCGGGAGCTCTGGAAGTTCGAGGGAGGTGTAGTTCCCCGAAGCGTCGCGGCGCGACAGGTGAAGGGTGTGGCCCCTGCGCGGAAGCATCGGTCCGAACATGTAGTAGAGGCGGTCGACCATCCTCTGTGCGTCGAAGAAGCCGGCGTCGGGTTCCGCATGATCGCTTTCGAGCCGGAGTTCGAGTTCGCCGATGGGGTTCTGGCGGATGAATTCCTGAGCCGCAGAGATCGCCAGCTGAACCGTATCGCCTTTGTGATCCGGGTAGAAGAAGCCGAGGCTGGCCTGGCTGTCGTCGTTGTTGACATAGGGCCGAAGAAAACCGGGAGAGCCGTTCTGGCGGAGTTGGAAGAGCACGTTGCGCACGGTTCCGGAATCGTTCGGGATGAAGTTCCACTTGGGGTCGCCGAAGTGATTCTGTTGCCAGTAGGCGCGGATGATCGGGACCAACGAAACGGCGACGCGAAGGTTGGTGTGGGCGGTCATCCAGCGTTCGAATTCCTCCATCTTCTGGATGACCGCGGGATCCGCGGTGGCTTCCTCGCGATGGCCATCGGCGTAGATGACGAAGGAATCGACTCCTCCAAAACGCCCGGAGATGGCCGCCGTTGCGACATTGAAGGGATGATCTTCCGCCAGGAGCGGCGTTCCCGGCCGGGCCTCGCCGATCTTGCTCTGGGTGAAGACGATCCAGGACGATGAAGCGAGGAGCCCGAAGGCCAGCCCCGCGACCAGGAACTTCGTCGTCGGGCCCGTGACGAAGCCTCCGATGGCTCGCAACAGGCGGGCCATGAACGTGGGGACGTAATGCTCGGCGATCCGAGGCGGGGCCATGAAGCAGATCAAGACCGGGTGCAGGAGCTCCACCGTGAACAAGATGCTGAAGACCCAGAACGCGCCGAAGGCCGCCAGATCGCGCATCTGGGGAATCGAGGTCATCAAGATCACGAGCAGGCCCAGGCCGTCGGTGACAATGCCCAGGGTGGCCGGCACGATGAGCTTTGCCATCGCGACGGTCGCGGCCTCGAGCTTCGCCTGCTCCGCGTCGTTCTGGAACCGAGGCATCAGCTCCTCGAAATCTTCGAAGAAGCGCTCCGCCATCTGCACGGAATGGGAAACGGCCCGCGCCGTGATGATCATGGGGATGACGAGCACCAGCGGATCGAATGTGATGCCCATCCATCCGGTGAAGCCGAGGCCCCAGATCGAGGTGGTCAGGGCGGCGATGAAGGGAATCAGGACGCCGTGGATGCGGCGGAAGTAGGCGAGCAGGAGGGCGAAGGTGAGAACGACTGTGAGCAGGACGTAGCGCACGATCTCGAAGGCATGGGTCAGGACCCAGGCGGTGCCGATCGGGTCGCCCGAGATGAAGATGCGATGGTTCTCGTCCTCTTCCGGCTCCCAGATCCACTCGCCCAGCGTGCAGGCCACGCCTTTGTCGATCTCGAGGGCGGTGCACTTCCAACCGTTCTTGATCTTCTGGACGTGGTCGAAGACCGCCTTGTAGACCTCGCGGCCAGACAGGCGGTCGGTGATGAAATTCGCGGAGAGAAGCGCGCCCTTTTCGTCCCGCGAAACCAGCCGCCCGAAAATGAACGGCGGGTTCTGTCGGACCTTCTCACGAACGCGGTCCGCTTTCCGCTGGCTCTTCGGGATGGTGTCGATCAGGACCTCCGAGCTGATCGCCCCATCAGGCTCGACGGTGACGACGCGGGTGGAGCCGTGGGTGAGCGACTGCACGCGGTCGTGGTTCACCGGGTAGGGCGGAAACTTCCGATCGAGGGTCTTGATCAGCTGGGCCGTGTCGACGGTCGCGCCCTTGGGAAGCCGTTTCTCGATCTCCTCCCGGTAGGCATCGCGTTCGGCACTGCGGCTGTCGTAACCCTCGCCATCCAGCCGGTGGGTGATCCGCGAGAGTTTCTCGAGGGTCTCCGGCGTGAAGATCGTTCCCTCATTCACGACCACCGCGATGGCGACGAGCGAGGAAGAGCCGAAGGCCTTGGCATATTTGTCCTGGGCATGAATGAAGGGATGGTCCGGCCACTGAGAGCGCGCGCTGGCGTCGACACGCACGAGTGGCCCGGGCAGCTCGTAGCCGAAGCTCGAGGAGACGGCGTTCACGGTCGGATAGAGGAAGAAGAGCGTCGCAAGGACCAGAGCGAAGGCGACGGCGAGCCGGTTGTGTACGACCCAGCGAGCGAAGCGGTGCGTTGCCGTCTCGTCTTCCGAGTGCCGGTCGGGCTGCTCCGCCATCGGCTTTTTGCCACCTCTCGAGGGTCACCGTAACGAAAACGGCCCGGCCAGGATTCCCCCCGGCCGGGCCGTCTCGAAAAAGGGCCGTCGCGGCCTACTCGTCTCGCAGGCCCTTTCGGACCTCCATCTCCACCTGGATGCGTCGGGCCTCCATCTGCTCGTCCGTCAGCAGCGCCGTGGCCACCTTCGGCCGGAAGATCGAGTAGAAGGCCGGAACCACGGTGATCGCACCCAGCATGTTGATGACCATCAGGATGGTCAGCAGCTGCGCCATCTCGCCTTGGAAGCGCAGATCCGGACCCAGAGGCCTGGGAAGCGCCCACATGGCGATACCACCGACGATCGTCGTGGCCGTGAAGGTCACGGCCATTCCGGTCGTGCGGACGGCACGTCTCACCGCCTCGTCGAGGTCGCCGGTATCCGCTGTTTCATGGCGGATGCGATCCACGATGTAGATCGCGTAGTCGACCCCGATGCCGACCCCGACCGATTGCACGGGCAGCGTGTTGATGTTCATTCCGACGCCCTTGATGGCCATGTAGGCCAGCGAGAGCATCGTGGCGGTCGCGATCTGTAGCAGGATGATGAACCCACTCGGCACCGATTGGTAGGTGATCGAGTGCAGCACGAAGATGATCAGGAAGATGAGCGCAATATTCGCCACATGGGCGCGCTCCACTTCGTCATTCGTCGCCGCCAGGATGCCCATGATTCCGCCGGCCAGCACGAACTGCATGCCGCGGGTCCAGGAGTTGGTTGGCTGATAGCGAGGTACCGAATCGACGGCCTTCGTATCGTGCACGATCAGGTTGCGTGTATCCACGCCCACTGCGCGGATGCCGTACTCCTCGCTCTCCCACCACCACGAAACATCGGCGTTGTCCCACTCGGCCAGGGACTCGGGCCAGGTGAAGACTTCGCCTTCCTCGACCTCGTCGAAGGCATCCTCGTAGTCGAGCATGGCGTCGTCGCGGAAGTCCTCGAACCACTCCGGCATCGAGCCTTCACCGTTCACTTGATTGACCGGAATCGTCGCGTAGCCACCGTCACTCTGCCGGATCTGCACGTTCATGGTGTGGCCGCGCTCTGGCAGAAGCGGTCCGAGCATGTAGTAGAGGTTGTCTTTGATCTTCGGGAGTTCGAAGAACCCCGCACCCTTCTCGGCCCGATCCTTGTCCAACCGGACGATCACCTGGCCGATCGGGTTGGCCTTGATGTAGGCATCCGCCGCCCGCGAGACATTGAGCAACGTATCGCCCTTGTGATCGCGATAGACGAGAGACAGGCTGGCATAACGGCCATCATCGGTCATGAATGGACGCAGGAAGCCCGGTGCACCGCTCTGGCGCAGCTGGAAGAGGGCCGCACGCACGCTGGCCGAATCCCGTGGCACGAAGGACCACTTCGGATCTCCGAAGTGGTTCTGGCCGTTGTACGCCTTCATGAACGGAACCACCGAAACCGAGGCTCCCAGGTCCGTATTCGCAGCCATCCATCGTTCCAGCTCTTCCATGCGCTGGATCGGCTCGGCATCGCCGCTGGCGTTGTCCTTGTCGCCATCGGCGTAGATCACGAAGGTGTCCACACCGCCGAACTTCGTCGCGATGACCGCAGTGGCCTGGTTCCACGGTGCATCCGGCCAGAGCAGCGGCGTGCCGGGGCTCGCTTCTCCGACCTTGGAGTAGTTGAGCGTCACCCAGGTCGAACTGACGAACAGGAAGATCGTCACGCCGGCGATCACGTACTTCCACTTCGGGTGGGTCGTCGTGTTTCCGACGAAGCGTGTGAATCGGATCATGAATTCCGGCAGGAAGTGCTCGTGCTCTGTGGGTGCCGGCATGAAGCAGATCAGGATCGGGTGGAGGATCTCCACCGTCACGATGATCGAGAGCACCCAGAACGCACCGAACTCACCAAGATCGCGCATCTGCGGGATCGTGGTGACCATGATCGCAAGCAGCCCGGCGACATCCGTGACGATGCCGAGCGTGCCCGGGACGATCAGCTCGCCCATGGCGATGGTTGCGACCTCGCGCTTGGCCTCGTCCGGGTCCTCGTAGCGGGGCAGCATGATTTCGTAGTCTTCGAAGAAGCGCTCCGCCATCTGCACCGTATGCGAAATGGCGCGCGCGGTGATGATCATCGGGATTACGAGGATCAGCGGATCGAAAGTGATCCCCCGCCAGCCGGTGTAGCCGAGGCCCCAGATCACCGTGGCAAGGGCCGCGACGAAGGGGATGAAGACGCCATGCCAACGCCGGAAGTAGGCCCAGAGCAGCAGGAAGATCACCGCGATCGTCAGCATCACGTACAGGCCGATCTGGAACGCGTAGATCAGGATCCAGCCGACCAGGATGGGAACACCGGATACGTAGATATGGGTATTCTCGTCCTCTTCCACATCCTTGATGCGCTGGACGTGGTCGAAGACCGCCGAGTAGACCTCGCCACCCGAGAGCCGGTCTGTGACGAAGTTGGCCGTGATCAGCGCAGCCTTCTCGTCGTAGGAGACGTAGCGACCGAAGATCACGGGCGGGTTCTGCCGCACGAGTTCGCGGATCTTGTCCGCCTCCTCCTGGGTCTTCGGGACCTTCGGCATCAGGAGTCGGTTCTCGATCGCGCCGTCCGGCTGGATCTCGAATACCCGCGTCGAACGGTGACTCACCGAGCGCACCTGGTCGTGGTTGACCGGGTAGGGCGGGAAGACCCGGTCGAGCTTGCGGATCATCTGGAAGGCGGAGACTTCATCGTCTCCGGCGTCCTCTTCCCATTCGTCTCGCAGATCGTCCCGAGCGGCGGTCTGACTGTCGTAGGCGGGCAATTCCGGGCTGGCTTCCACGCCATCCAGGTTCTTCGTGATCCGGTCGATCTTCTGGAGCGTCTCCGGCGTGAAGATCGTGCCTTCCTTCACCACCAGCCCGATTGCCACGGTCGTCGCTGAGCCGAACTTCGAGGAGAACTTGTCCTGGGCGTGGATGAACGGATGGTCGGGCCACTGGTCCCGCGCGTTCGTGTCGATCCGTACGGTAGGCCCGGGCAACGGGCTTCCCAATGCGGTCATGACCGTATTCAGGATTGGATACCCGAAAAAGCTGGTCGATAGGATCAGCAGACCAGCAACGATGTGGCGATGCCCCACGATCATCTTCGCGAAGCGCAGGGTCATCGAATCTTGCCCGCCGGTGGGCTCTTGGGCTTCCGCCATCTTGGTCCTCGTCCAGGGTGTGAGGGCGCACGCCGCTGCGGCGAGCGAGAGGCATCATCCCCCAGGAACCTCTCGCACCGCAACGCCGACACCACGGATTTGTCCAGAGCCCGAGCCTGCCTCGGGAACTCACTGTTCTACCGCGAACAGCACCCAAATGCCAAGTTTCGGGTGATTCCGGGGACACCCGATGGCCGCTCGCACAAGAATGGACATTTCGCACGAGACGCCCGATTCAGAGCGCCAGGCCGCAGGGGGCCTAAGAGCCGGTGGAAGGCGGCGGATCGTCCGCTGGACAGCGTGCGAGAAAATCCCGCGGCGACTGGATCTGGGCGCCGCGGTGGCGGGCGCGATCGGCCAGGCGCCGATCCGCGGTGACGATGGCCAGCCGAATCGGATTCGCATGCTTGCGGATCTCGGCCAACAGCCAATCGTCGGCCGATGGGGCGAACACGATCCGGTGCGCCGCCGCGGGGGGCAGCTCGGGGGACACACCCGTGGCGGGCGGCTCTGGGTCGGTTTCGGGTCGGGGGCCGTCGAAGACCACGCAGACCTTGCCCGGGCCCTCGAAACGCTGGATCCGGCTCAGCAGCTGGTCCCGTGCTTCCGCGCGCCACCAGCGGCCTCGTTCCCGGCCATGGAGGAGGGCCACGTGCAAGACATTGAAGCCATCGACGAGCCAGTGTTCGGGCTCTTCCATGGGCGCGCCATTGTACTCCCCAGCGCGGCGACGCCGAGGCCCAGGGCGATCACCAGGGAGATGACGGCGCAGGTCTGGAGGGCACCGGCCAGCCAGGAGGGGAACCGGGTGGGTTTGTGTGACATGGCCTCAACCTGGCGTCCGCTCATGACAGGCGCGGTCACATCTCATCTGAACCCGGCATGACAGGCGGGGTCACAGCCCTTCTGCGATCCTGGGGCCATGGATCCCCTGCGGTTGGCCTTGGTGCAGATGCGGCCCGGCGAGGCCCCGGATGCGAATCTGGAGGAGGCCCTCGCTCAGATCGAGCTCGCCGCCGAGCGCGGCGCCCAGGTCATCTGCCTTCCCGAGCTGTTTCTGACTCCCTATCCCTGCCAGGAGGAGGATCCGGCTCGTTTCGACCTGGCTGAGCCGATTCCCGGGCCCACCAGCGAGGCCCTGGCCAAGGCCGCAGGGCGGCATGAGGTGGCACTGGTGGCCTCGCTCTTCGAGCGACGGGCCGCGGGCGTCTACCACAACACGGCGCTCACCTTCGACGAGTCCGGTCACCAGGTCGGGATGTACCGAAAGATGCACATCCCGGACGATCCTCTCTACTACGAGAAGTTCTACTTCGCTCCCGGAGATCTGGGCTTCCAGTCGACGCAGACCCGCCAAGGACGCATCGGGACCCTCGTCTGCTGGGACCAGTGGTTCCCCGAGGCGGCCAGGCTGACGGTCACGGCCGGCGCCGAGCTGCTGCTCTATCCCACGGCGATCGGCTGGCAGTTCGACGAAGGAGAAGAGGAGGACCGGGCCCAGCACGATGCATGGGAAACGATCCAGCGGGGCCACGCGATCGCCAACGGCGTGTTCGTGGCCGCCGTGAACCGGGTAGGGCGCGAGGGCGGCATCCGCTTCTGGGGCCAATCCTTCGTAGCCGATCCCCGCGGCCGGGTGATCGCCCGGGCATCGGCCTCGGAACCGGAGTTGCTGATCGTCGATTGCGATCTGGCTACGGTCGAGCAGACGCGCCGTGAGTGGCCCTTCCTTCGAGATCGCCGGATAGACGCCTACGGCGATCTCACCCGTCGCATCCGTGACTGAAGCCAGATGAAGACGCCTCGCGAGCTCGGGCTCCGCTGGCCCGCCGAATGGGAGCCCCACCGTGCAACCTGGCTGGCCTGGCCGCACAACCACTCGACCTGGCCCGGCCATCTGAAGGGCGCCGAGCAAGCCTTCACCCGGATGGTGCGGGCACTCCAAGGTGCGGAAGAGGTGTGCATCAGCGTGCAGGACGAGGCCCACGCCGACCGGGTGGCGGGTCTTCTCGCGGAAGCCGGCCATTCCGGCGGGGTATCGCTCCACGTCATCCCCACCAACGACGCCTGGGTCCGGGACCACGGGCCCGTTTTCCTCACGGACGCCGACGGAGGTGTCCATGCTGCGGATTTCCGCTTCGATGCCTGGGGCAAGAAGTATCCGCCCTGGGATCTGGACGACGCTGTCCCCTCCCGTATCGCCGAACTCCGGGAGATGCCCTGCCACCGGGCTGGCTTCGTCCTCGAGGGCGGATCCATCGAGGGCAACGGCGCGGGTACCGTCCTGACCACCGCATCGTGCTTGCTCAACGGGAACCGGCGCCTGCCTGGAGAGCCTCCGCGTAGCATCGAGGCCATGCAGGAACGGCTTCGCGAGTGGCTCGGGGCAGAATGCGTGCTCTGGCTCGGTGACGGCATCGTCGGGGACGACACGGACGGTCACGTGGATGACATCGTCCGCTTCGTCTCCGAGCTGGTGGTCGTGGCCACGGTCGAGCCGGATCCCGCCGATCCCAATCACGCTCCCCTGGCTGAGAATCTGGATCGCCTGCAGCGGATGCGAGATGCTCGCGGCCGTCCGCTGGATGTCGTTCCCTTGCCGATGCCCCCGCCCATCTACGTTGACGGCCTCCGCTGTCCTGCCAGCTACGCGAACTTCTATCTCGCCAACGGCGTGGCCCTGGTGCCCGTGTTCGGTGTCCCGAGCGACGAGCGGGCCCTGGCGGTGCTGCGGGAGGTGCTGCCGGACCGACGGCTGGCACCCATCCCCGCCCGCGATCTCGTCCTGGGCCTGGGCGCGTGCCACTGCCTCACCCAGCAGGAGCCCGCAGGGTCCTGACTGCAACCAATTATTGCAGGGCGGATGAAACGGGGCTCATTCCCCATGCAATTCGACCGCTAGGACAGCCAGAGTGGTAGGATGCCCCGCTTGATCGATTTTCATGAGGATCCAACCACGATGCCGTTCCACCTGTTCGCGCGCCCCCTAGTGCTCATCCTGGCCGTGTTCCTTGTCAGCTGCGGGGCCGGGCCCCTGCAGTTCACCAGCCCCGAGCTGGGGTTCCTCTCGGCTCCCGGGGATGTCGCGTTCGAGCTGAGCCTTCCGAGTGGCGCAGAAACCGGCAGCCTGGTGATCCTCCTGGATGGCGCGGTGGTTCCCAGCAGCCAGTACGCAGTGCTGGCCGGGACCGTTCAGGGGACACTGTCTGGCGTGGCCGCTGGTGACCATTGGCTGGATGCCGAGGTCGTGTCCGGCGATCTCCAACACGCCGAGACCAGCTTCAGCCTGATCGCTCTCGTCAACCCGGACTCCTGCGACATCCTGAACCAGGTCGAGTGCTCTCTGCCGTTCCCGTCCTCGCGTTTCGAGGAGCCGGCCCCGACGCCCACCGGTGTACGCATTGCCTACCAGGCCGACACGCTTCCGGTCGTCACCCGCTTGCTCGAAGATGGGGGCTTTCTCAAAGGGCCGGTCTCGCCGACCCCGTTCCTGCAGAACGACGGCTTCAGCCCGACCGTTCAGGTGCTGATGCACTTCGAGCAGACCCCGGATGCGGCGCTGTCCGGTGCGGCGCGCCTCCTTCCGACCACCCGCACCTATGACGAAAGCGGCGCCCAGGCTTCGAGTCCGACGCTGCTGATCGACTGGCAGACGGGCAAGCGAGAGATTCACTGGATCGAGAACGACGCCAACGCGATCGACCCCGGGCGGGTCGTCACCTTCCTGAGGCCCGGCAGGAGCCTTCGCCCCGGCCATCGCTACATCGTGGCGGTTCGCAAGCTCGTCGACAGTCAGGGCGCGCCCGTCGAGCCCGAGCCGGTCTTCGAGGCGATCCGAGACGGCGCACCCTCCGACCTTCCGGCAGTCGAAATCCGCCGCGCCCAAATCGAGCCCGTGCTCTCTCGCCTGGATGAACTCGGCGTGCCGACCGACGATCTGATCCTGGCTTTTGACTTCCAGGTGATGAGCGACCACTCCCTCACCCATGAGATGCTCTCCATGCGCGACCAGGCGTTTGCCTGGCGCGATGCCCAGGCCGCTGCGGGCATTCAGACCTTCACGGTCGACGCCATCGACGAGCTGAACCCGGGCTGCACAGATCCGAACGAACCCATCTGGCGGTTCGTGACGGGTACATACGAGGTTCCCCTTTTCCTGGATCGCGATCCCTTCGTGGAGAATGATCGGCTCTCGAATCTGATGCACGATGCGGGAGGGTTGCCCTCCTGGAACACGCTGACGAATGCGCCGTACGGAATTGCGATTCCGTGCGATGCGCTCGCCACGCCACTTCCCCCGGTGCTGCTGGGCCACGGCCTGTTTGGCGATGGGCCTGGCTTTGTGGAGACCGTCGCGGGCGCAGGTCTCACCCCGCCGTTCATCACCGGCGGCACCAACTGGTCCGGCCTTTCCACGCTGGAGTTGCAGCCAGACCTCACCTCCAGCTTCATCTTCAAAGTGATCGCCAATACGGACGAGACCCCGGCTCTGGCCGACCGGCTTCGACAGGGCCAGACCCACGCCCTGCTGCTGGCGCGGATGCTGCACCGGGGCGACTTCAACCTGGATCCGGCCTTCCAGAATGCCCTGGGCCAGGGCGTGATCCTGCCCGATGACGAGATGTACTACTTCGGTGCCAGCCTGGGCGGGATCATGGGCAACATGTTCGCGGCGCTCACTCCGGATGTGGAGCGGCTGCTGGTGGACGTGCCTGCCATCAACTTCTCGCTTCTGCTCGATCGGGCCGCGCCGTTCAGGGCCTTCGAGCTGCTCGCCATCATCACCGCCCCGGATCGCATGAATTTCTCGATTGGCCTGGGCCTCATCCATGAGACCTGGGTGCGAGGTGAGCCTGCGGGTTACGCCACCCACATCACGGACGATCCGCTCCCGGGTGTGCCCTTCGCGAAGCGCATCCTGATGCAGGTTGCGCTGCACGATCACCAGGTTTCCAACCTCGGTGCTCAGCTTGCGGGTGCGACGATGCGTCTGCCGGTGCAAGAGGGATCGGTGATGCAGGACCTGGCCGGAATGGAAAATTCGACCGGGCCCCAGGATTCCGCCTATGTGGTGTACGACACGGCTGCATTCGATCTCTCGAACCCGGCTCATCTGCCTTTCGTGCCCCCGCTGGTGAACGATCAGGTGCCCGAAACGGTGAACGGCATCAACTCCGGCAAATGCGATCCCCACGGACGGCAAGCCCTCACTCCCGCGGCGCTCGACCAGCTCGAGGCATTCTTCCAGCCGTACGGGCAAGTCGAGAATTTCTGTACCGACGACGGCATCTGCAACGCATCGACCGCGAATGAGTTCCCGTTCGGCATCCCGATTCCCTGCGACCCGCTTAGCTAGCTGAATCCAAGGATCGCGAAGCGGCCTGTCCGTTTCGCGACGGGCTTGGATCGGCTAAATACTGTCCGTTCCGCAACTCCCAGTGAATGCAGGGGGATTCCATGGTCGACGTCTCGCGTCATGACGTCGTGATCGTTGGCGGTGGGGGCGCCGGACTGCGCGCCGCCATCGCCGCTTCCGAACTCAATCCGGAAATCTCGATCGCGCTCGTCTCGAAGGTCTACCCCATGCGGAGCCACACGGTCTCCGCCGAGGGCGGCGCCGCCGCCATCGCCCGGGACGACGACAGCCTCGAGATGCACGGCTACGACACCGTGAAGGGCTCGGATTTCCTGGGCGACCAGGATGTGATCCAGTACTTCGTCGAGCAGGCTCCGAAGGAACTGACGCGTCTCGAGCATTGGGGCTGCCCCTGGAGCCGCAACGAGGATGGGAGCGTCGCGACCCGCGCGTTCGGCGGGATGAGCACGAAGCGCACCTGGTATGCCACCGACAAGGTCGGCTTCCACATGCTGCACACGCTCTTCCAGACCTCGATGAAGTTCGGGAATGTCGATCGCTACGACGAGCATTTCGTCACCAAGCTGCTGGTCGACGGCGGTGTCTGCCGCGGAGTGGCCGCGCTGGATATCCGCACCGGCGAGATGAAAGCCATCCTGGGGAAGGCCGTGATCCTCACCACGGGGGGTGGCGGCAAGGTCTGGCCCTTCACGACGAACGGAAACATCAAGACCGGCGACGGCATGTCGCTCGCCTATCGCGAGGGCGTGCCGCTGAAGGACATGGAGTTCGTCCAGTACCACCCGACGGGCCTGCCCGGCACCGGCATCTTGATTACCGAGGCCACGCGCGGCGAGGGTGGTTACCTGCTCAACAACGAGGGCGAGCGCTTCCTGGTCACCCGGGATTACGGCGTCGGCAACAAGGCCGAGCTTGGACCCCGCGACATGATTTCCAGGGCCATCACCCAGGAAATTGCGGCCGGCCGCGGTGTGGAAATCCCCGGGAAGCCCGGGCGCTACGCGCACCTGGATCTCCGACACATCGGCGAAGAGAAGATCATGGCCCGCCTGCCGTTCGTGCGCGAGCTGTCGAAGGCCTACGCGAACGTCGATCCGGTTCACGAGCCGATTCCGATTCGCCCGGTGCTGCACTACATGATGGGCGGCGTGGATACGGACATCGAAGCGAGGACGAGCCTAGACGGGCTCTATGCCGCTGGTGAAGTGGCCTGCGTGTCCTTGAACGGTGCCAACAGGCTGGGCTCGAACTCATTGACCGAGTGCCTCGTGTTCGGTGCTCGGGCCGGCGAGCATGCGACCGAGTACATCAAGGGCGCATCGGTCGGGGAAGAAGGTCCCTTCGTCCAGCAGGCCGAGGCCGAAGCAGCGCGCATCGACGCGTTTCGCGGGCGTCAGCGGGGCGGAGAGAAGATCGCCAAGGTTCGCGAAGACATGAACACCGCGATGGAAGACGGCACCGGTGTCTACCGGGAGCAGGCTTCGATGGCGAAGGCGGTGAAGGATATTGCCGAGCTGCGGCAGCGCTTCGAGCAGGTCAGCCTCGACGATTCGAGCAAGATCTTCAATACGGAGCTGATCGCCGGGCTCGAGCTGGGCAACATGCTCGACGTGGCGGAAGCCGTGACCTGGGCCGCCGTCCAGCGCAAGGAATCTCGCGGGGCGCATGCTTGCAGCGACTATCCGACCCGCAACGACACCGAATACCTGCACCACTCGCTGGTCTACCACTCTCCCGAGGGTCCGCGCTTCGACAAGAAGGAAGTGACGCTCGGTGTCTGGGAACCCGAAGAGCGGAAGTACTAGCCATGAGCGAAAAGCTGAAGAAGACGTTCATCGTCACCCGCTTCGATCCGGACAAGGACGAGGTTCCGAAGACCCAGACCTACGAGATCGAAGTCGAGCCGGATTGGAAGATCCTCGACGCCCTGAATCACATCAAGGATACGGTCGATCCGACGCTCTCCCACCGTTGGTCGTGCCGCATGGCTGTCTGCGGCAGCTGCGGGATGACCGTGAACGGCGAGCCCAAGCTCACTTGCAAGGATCCCCTGTCGAGCTACGGCGATACGATCGAGATTTCGCCGCTCGCAAATTTCCCGATCGTGCGAGATCTCGTCGTCGAGCTCGAAGGCTTCATGGAGAAGTTCCAGGAAGTGAAGCCCTGGATCATGGTCGCCAAGGAGCGCGCGGTCGAGGAAGGCACGACTCGGCAATCGCCGGAGGAGCTGGCCGATTTCAAGGGTTTCAGCATGTGCATCAACTGCATGCTTTGTTATTCGGCATGCCCGGTCGTCTCCAACGAGCCCGAATTCCTGGGGCCGGCGGCCCTGGCGCTCGGCCACCGCTACAACCAGGATACGCGGGACGAAGGCTCTCATGTGCGCAACGCGGTGTTCCGCGACGAGGGCGCAATCTTCAGTTGCTCGTTCGCCAACGAGTGCAGCGAGGTCTGTCCGAAGAACGTGAACCCGTCGGGCGCGATCCAGCAGGCCAAGCTCGCCAACGTCATCGATTGGGCCACGTCCTTCGTGGTGAAGCGAGGGGAGGATGTCTCGTGAGTGAGCTTCGTCCGCGAGTGGATGCGATGAAACCTCGGGCGCCGATGCCCACGCGAACGGCGGATCCGAGGCCCCCGGATAAATTTCCGAGCCGTGGCCGCTACCCATCCTATCTGGCGTTCGGCGCTTGCGGCGCGTTCCTGCTGCTCTCGGCGCAGCTGCTGATCCGCGGCGTCTGGGCACTCGGCGATGGCGAGGCGGCCTGGGACGCATATATCGTGAGCTTCGGACACCCGGTGTACCTGGCCTACCACGTGGCCGCCTTCATCGGCCTGACCTGGTTCGCGCTTCGTCTGTTTCGCTTGTTCCCGGCGACCCAACCCAATCGCATGGGCCCGATGAAGCGACCCGCGGATGCGGTGCTCGTGGCCGGTTTGTACGGCGTGTTCTTCACCGTGCTTGCTGTCGGCACTCTCTTCCTCGGAGGCGCGCTGCTGTGAAGACGCTGATGCTCAAACTCGAGCCCGTGATCTGGTTGCTCTTCAGTGGCGGGATGATGATCGGCGGCCTCTTGCTGCCGGTCTTCGTCCTGGTGGTCGCTCTCGGCGGCGGCCTCGGCGTGGTGGGCGGAGAAGCACTCGGCTACGACCGCATGCTCGCGTTGGTCACCCACCCGATCGGCTCGCTCGTCGTGCTGGCCGCCATGGCGCTGCCGGTCTGGGGCGGTGCCCATCACCTTCGCCACCTGTGGATCGATTTCGGCGGCCTCGGGAGCGACAGCCTGGTTGGCTTCCTCTGCTACGGAACCGCCCTGGCAAGCAGCATCGCAGCAATCCTGGCGGTCGTCCGACTCCACGCGTGAGCGAAGAGCCCGGACGCTCCTTGCTTCTCGAGGGCGTCCGCATCCTCGATCTCACCCGCGTGGTCGCGGGCCCGTTTGCGACGGCGGTGCTGTCGGATCTCGGCGCCGAGGTGATCAAGGTCGAGAAGCCCGGAACGGGCGACGACTATCGCTACGGGCCGTCGCCCAAAGGCGAAACCTCGCTCTCGTTCCAGAACACGAACCGGGGCAAGCGATCGATCACCCTCGACGTCCGTCGGCCAGAGGGGCGCGAGCTACTGCTGCGCTTGAGCGAGAACGCCGATGCGCTGGTCGAGAACTTTCGTGCCGGGTTCCTCGACCGGAACGGGTTGGGTGCGGAGGTACTCCAGGCCAGGAACCCACGCCTGCTCGTGGCATCGCTCTCAGGCTTCGGCCAGACGGGCCCGCGTGCGGGGCAGGCGAGCTACGACATCGTCGCCCAGGCAGCAGGCGGGCTGATGGGGATCACGGGCGAGGAAGGCGGCGGGCCCCTGCGCGGCGGCGGCGCGTTGGCCGATTTCGTCGGCGGGTTGTACCTGGCGGTCGGCCTGCTCGCCGGGCTGCGCGATCGCGATCGCACCGGGCGCGCCCAGGTTCTCGATCTATCCAATCAAGACGCCATCTTTGCGGTCACGGATTCCGCGGCCTCGATCTTCGCAAGCATCGGCGCAGAGATGGAGCCCGTCGGGAACCAACACCCGTTCACAGCTCCCTACGATGCCTTCGCCGCAACCGACGGCCATGTGGCGATCGGTAGCGCGAGCAACAAGCTCTTCCGTCAGCTGATGGCCGCGGTGGGGCGCAGCGAGCTGGCCACGGACGAACGCTTTCGCAGTCACCGGGGCCGGGCCGCTCGGCGCCACGAGATCAACGCCGTCGTCGCCGAATGGGTCGCCACCCGCAGCTGCGAGGAGGTGCTCGCCGCCCTCGGGCCGGAGGGCGCTGACATCCCTTGCGCTCGCGTCGTCCGCCCGCAGGAGCTGTTGGAGGATGAGCAACTCGAGGCCCGCGGGATGATCGAGCGCCACCCGCATCCGACCCTCGGTGAGGTCGTCTTCCACGGGAACCCGCTCCAATTCAGCCACGCAGCGCCTCGTGAGCGCGCGCTGGCACCGGATCTCGGCCAGGACAACGCCGAAGTCTTCGCAGAGCTTGGTCTCGGTCCGGACGAGTTGGCGGCGTTGGCAGAGAAGAAGGTGATCTAGAAACGGACGCTCCGGCTCTGGTTTCACTCTGGTTACGCCGCGCCCGGTATCTCATGGTGCACCTTCACCATGCTGCGAACCCTTCTGATGACCTTCCCTTGGCTCTTCGCCGGCGCAGCGGCCGCCGCGCCGCCGGCGGTCGCGGCTCCCCCGCTCGATCCCGAGCTCTGGGCGCTTGGCCTCGTGGCTCTGTTGGCCGTACGAATCCTGGCCTTCGCCCAACTTGATCAGCCCTAGACCTGGAAGCGGGGACGCAAGCAACCTGCCCCGAGCCTACCCGTAGAAGATCCAGCCGAGGGTGTGCCTCACGATCACGAAGGGCAGGGCGAAGAGCGGGATGTGATGGTGGCCGCTCAGGTGCCGATGGAAACGGCTCCGAGACTCGAAGCGATGGCCACAGGGTTCGCAGGTGTAGCTGTCTCGGCGCCGTTCGTAGCGATCTTGCCCGCGGTGGTCGTTCCGGTAGCCGTGCCTGCGGCTGACTTGCCGGTAATCGTTCCTGCGGTTGTGATCATGCCGGGAATCGCCGCGCGCGCTGCAGTAGTCGTCGTGAATGACGACCTTGTGGCGGCGCGCCCTGCGCTGGTCGTCGTGCCCCGCCGAGGCCATGGTGGCGGTCAGCAGGAAGGTGAAGCCGCTGGCGATGGCCAGGGCCCGGGTGATGCGATGGGATCGGAACATGTCGAGTACCTCCGTGCCCAGTCAGACGGGGGACCGGCCCAATGCATTCACCAGCCTTCCAAGTGCCCGGAATCAAACAGCTTGACCGAGCTTCGGAGGTCGCGGATCATCTCGGATTCCTCACTTTCGGGCGGGACATCAGGATGAATTTCGGCTTCACCGACGAGCAGGAGTTCCTGCGCAGCGAGGTGCGCAAGCTGTTGGACGAGAAGGCGCCCCTCGAAGATGTCCGCCGGGTGAGCGAGGCGGAAAACGGCCCCGGCTACGACAAGGACCTCTGGAAGCAGATTGCCGAGCTTGGTTGGACCGGCCTGGTCATTCCCGAAGCTCATGGCGGCGCGGGGCTGGGCTGGGTCGATCTGGTCGTCGTGCTCGAGGAGACCGGCCGCAGTCTCTTCCCCGCTCCATTCGTAGCAACCAGCCTCGCCGCGGACGCGATCACACGGGCCGGTAGCGAAGCCCAACGCGCCCGGTTCCTTCCCGCCCTGGCCGACGGAAGCGTCATCGGCAGCGTCGCGTTGGTCGAGGATGACGACGCGCCCGGCCCGTCCGGAAGCCAGCTCGCGGCGCGGCCGAGTGGTGACGGGGTGATCCTCTCGGGTGAGAAGCTTTTCGTCCAGAACGCCGCCGCGGCGGATCTTTTCGTGGTGGCGTTTCGCCGCAAGGGCGAGCTGGCCCTCGCTGTCATCGAGAAGAGCCAGGACGGGGTCTCTGCCGAGGATTGGCCGGGCATCGACCTGACGAAGCGGCTCGGTCGGCTGCGGCTCGAGAACGTCGAGGTCGCGGCTGAGGCGATCCTCGAAGGCGGAGATTCAGCCGCCGTCGGGATGCTCTTCGATGCCGGTGCCACCGCGATCGCCGCCGAGGCCATCGGTGCAGCAGAGGCCGCCCTCGCACTCACCACCGGCTACGCCAAGGAGCGCATCCAATTTGGCCGCCCGATCGGAACGTTCCAAGGCGTGAAGCACCCGTTGGCCGAGATGTACGTCGACGTCGAATCCTTCAAATCGCTCACCTACTACGCAGCCTGGTGCATCGACGAAGGCCATGCGGATCGTTCCCTCGCCGCTTCCCGGGCGAAGGCCTACGCCAGCGAGACCCTTCCGCGCATCGGCATCGATACGGTCCAGCTGCATGGGGGCATCGGTTACACGTGGGAGTACGACGCTCATCTCTTCTTGAAGCGCGCCAAATGGGTGCGGCCGATCTTTGGCGACGCGGATCACCACTACGAGCGCGTCGCCGCGCTGGGAGGCCTGTGATGGATTTCGATTTCACGCCCGAGGAAGAAGCCTTCCGTGCCGAGGTGCAGGCCTTCGTCCAGACGTACCTTCCCAAGAACGGGACGGCCGAGGAGCTCCAGGTTTGGCGGAAGGCCGTTCGCGAGAAGCGCTGGGTCGGTTTCTCGTGGCCCGAGGAAGTCGGCGGAGGCGGCGGTGGCATCGCCCAACAGGTCATCCTGAAGGACGAGATGGCGAAGGCGCGCGCACCGGCGCTCGGCTCCTGCTTCATGGGCCTGGCCTGGGTGGGCCCGGCCTTGATCGAGTACGGCACCGACGAACAGAAGCAGACTTTCATCCCGGAAATCCTGGATGGCAGGGTCCAGTGGTGCACGGGCTACTCCGAGCCCGATTCGGGCAGTGATCTCGCTTCGCTGAAATGCAAATGTGTCCGCGAAGGCGACGAGTACATCGTGAACGGCCAGAAGATCTGGACCTCGATCGCGATGTGGTCCCAGTGGATCATCCTGCTCGTGCGTACCAGCGGCGACGGCTCGAAGCACGACGGCATCACCTGCCTGCTCGTGCCGATGGATAGCGAGGGCATCACCGTCCGACCGATCAAGAACATGTCCGGTGGGGCGATCTTCGCCGAGGTCTTCTTCGATGACGTGAAGGTGCCCGTGGAGAACAGGCTCGGCGAAGAAGGGCAGGGCTGGAAGGTCACGGTTTCGGCGCTGGCTCACGAGCGATCCAGTATCGCCGAGGTGCAGGGCCTGCAGCGCGGCCTCGCGGAGCTGAAGGATCTCGCCCGCAGCCGCAAGAAGAACGGTCGCCCCGCTGCGGAGGATCCGGGCATCCGACGGCGCCTCGCCCGTGCCGACGTGCGCATCGAAGCCATGCGCCTGAACGGCATGCGTTACCTCACCGCGCAGCTTCGGGGCGAGAAGCTCGGCAGCGAAACCTCGGTGAACAAGCTCCACCGGGCCGAACTCGAAGTGGAAATGGGCGAGCTGGCCCTGGAGATCCAGGGCAGCCGCGGCCTCCTGGCCCAGGGCGCCGATGAGGTTGTCGACGATGGTAAGTGGCAACGCATGGCGCTC
>JAFDCZ010000183.1 GCA_019312665.1 Deltaproteobacteria bacterium
TCGGCTCCTGGGGCTGACCCCGATTCGCGATGCGCGTCTTCAGCCAGGTCTTCATAGCTTCAGCATCGAGTTTGAAAACGGCCAGGTCAGCGAGCGCAGCGTCCGCGTGGATTCCGCCAATCAAAGCTTCCTGTTTCGGCTCGTGCCTAACGGTTCTCGATCACCACTTCCACCCGGCGATTGAGCCTGCGCCCTTCCGGGTTGTCCCTGCCGTCGGGATGCTTGTTGGGTGCGGATGGCCGGGTCTCGCCGAGGCCCTGGGATGCCAGCCTTTCGGGGTCGATGCCCGCCTGGCGCAGAGCGTTGGCTACCCCCCGGGCCCGACGAAATGAGAGATCCAGGTTGTAGGCGGCATCTCCCATGGCATCACTATGGCCCTCGACCAGGATGGGCCGGAGCCCCGGGAACTCCGAAATGACGGCCGCCATCTTCTCGGTTCGGCGCTCGGCCTTGGGCGTGAGGACGTCACTGTCGAACTCGAACAAGACGTCCGGAACCAGGACGACGACGCCCCGCTCGGTGACCACCGCCTGGATTTCTTGCTCGGCGAACGCTGCAACGAGCCGTTCATTCTCGGTGCGGCCGGCGCAGCCTGCTACGAAGAAGAAGAGAACGAGTACGTGGGAAATGGGCTTCAATGTTCCGGGGCCTCTTCGAGAGCTTCGCGAATCGGGGCTTTCTCCGCAGGCGCGAACAGCTTCGAGGGTACAGGCTCGAAGCGGTCGGAGACGCGCTTCGATTCGGCTTCCGGGGGCTCCGCCGAGACCGGTGGCAGCACGGAACGCACCTCCTCCGGTGGAGAGGCCGTGAGCGTCGGCATCGCGCATCGCTCCAAGGACGGCGCCCAGCTTCCGTCTCCGAGAATCGCGCGAACCCGATAGCAGGCAGCGGCCCCCGGAACGACATCGTCATCGATGAACTTGCGCGCTTCGGGGCCTACGCGAGCGATGAGCGCCGGGCTCGTTTCCTGGCCCAGGCGGCGTTCGATCACGAACCCAAGGACCGGCTCGTCGGGCGCCCGCCATTCGATTTCGAGTTCTCCGGCCAGTGCTCCGGAAGCGCCCAGGGTCAGCCCGAAGCCGAAGACCCTCCAGCGCAGCCTCTGGCGACGTTTTCGCGCAGGGAACGATTGGGCCACGCGACTCAAGGACGGGACTCCGTGGGCGGGAGATCGAGGGAGAGCCAAAGCCGGAGGAGATGACGCGCGCCCTGCCCCGCGGCGTCCTCGTACGCGGTGCGTGCGTGAATGACCGTGTGGTTCGAGATCAGTTGGACGTCGCCCGGAGCGAGTTCCATATCGAGATGGATGCCTGGGGTGTGAGCGATCTCCTCGTACAGATCGAGGAGTTCGTTTTCCTCCTCGGTGAACGCTGAAACCTCTGGATGGCGCGGAGCGGAGCGGAAGTAGTCGCTGTGATAGAAGGTTCGAAGCGCGCCTGCAGCATGGCGGCAAGGCACGACCGGGACCCAGCCCTGCTGGCCCGGCCGGTTCTCGTTGCGGATGTCGAGAGCGAAGGGTTCATACAGGCGAGCGACCAGTTCGGGGCGGCGGGCGAGGAGTTCGTTGTAGACGGTGACCGAGCTGGCGATCCGGCTCGCGCCTCCTCGTCGAGCGGTGCGAAGACACAGGAGCCCGACCACGTCGGCCGCGTCGCAGTGGAACGCAATGTCACCGGCCGTTCGGTAGCGGCGCACGAAGGGATCTCCGGCATCTTCCCCGGTGTCGACCACATGGCCTAGCAAGTCGCCATCGGTGTTCTGGGCGCCGGGCCATCCCAGGTGCAGCCCGAAGCCCCAGAAGAGCAACCCGGCCTCGTCGTCCGTGAGGCCGGCGATCGGCATCCCGGAGATCGCCAGGAACCCCCTGCCCGTCTCCAGTTGCTCTCGCCAGCCCGCGATCTCTGCGTTCAACCCTGGCAACGGAAAGCCCGCTGAGGTGAGTTGGCCTTGGGGCGTCCCGGCCGAGAGCACCCCCTCGAGTGCCCGTTCCAACTCGCCTGCCTGGTCGGCGGTGAGCCGGATTCGCCACGTGTCCTCGGTCAGCGCATCCCCGCGCCAGGCGGCCGGGGTCTCGAGCCGGTGCTCGCAGATGCCTTCGTGGGGTCTCTCGAAGAAGTAGTGCCCCGCCTGCTCGGCGTACGGTCGGAATAGCTCTTCACCCATCCCCATGCAGGGTAGCCACTTGGTCTCTGCAGGAGCCTCGAATCGGGCCATCGCCTTGGCTCGCATCTGCTCGAAGTTCACGGCAGGGCCTCTCGGACGGGTTTGCGGGAGAGAGGGTTGCCGGGAAGGTCCTCGACGGAAGGTGAAGTCTCGAGCATGAACTCGATGTGCCCTCCCCCGTCCTCAGGACGATGGATCCGCACGCTCTCGAAGCTCACGCCGTCGAACGCCGGCTCTGCTTTCAAACGCGCAAGCAGAAGCGGCATCTGGTCGGGGCCGAGTGCAGCACCTTCGAGGGTGAGGGCGCGCCCTTCGTCTCTCAGCTGAACGCGTGTCAGCCACAGGCCTTCAACGGGCCGCTCCGCCAAGGCTGTCAGCAAGCCTGCGAACGGCCGGCCGGGGCCGCGTTCTCCTTCGAGCTGCTGCAACAAGGTTGCCTGGGCGCGGCGCCGAGCCTCCAGCGCATCGACACGGGCCTGCTGGGTCGGGTCCGCCTCGGCTCGGGCGATCTCCGCTCCGAGGGCCGTCAACCGGGCTCGAGTGGCCTCTGCCTGGCTTTCGAGCACGACAAGCTCGCTGCGCAGGCTTCGCGCCTGGAGCTGGTCGATGCCGAATTGCAACATGCCGAACACGGCAACGGCGGCGGACATCTGAGCCAACGACCGAAGGCTCGGGCCCGCGTAAGCCTCCCGTTTCGGAGCCAATTCTGCGGTGAACAGGTTGCCGGGCCCGAGCGCGGCTCCCGCGGCGGCCAGGGTCTGGGCCTGCTCAGCGGCATTCGGAGTTGCTTCGCCGGGGAAAAGCTGAGTCAGATCCAAAAATTCGACTTCAAGACGGAGGTTCTGCTCGAGATAGGGAGCCAGCGCGGAGAGCTCACTCTCGGCGGGGCCCACGACCAGGCGGCGGATCGGACTTCGGCCGAATTCGCTCTCGACGTAGTCGAGCGATCGCTGGAGCTCGAGCAACAGGCCCTCGAAGGCCGGCGCTGCTTCGTCGCTCGGGGCTTCGGGCGTGCCGCCGTCGTTCCATTCGATCGCGCCGTCATCCCCGAGACTGTCGGCATCGATGCCGAGGTGTCTCGAAACGTGAAGCTCACCCCTCTCGCCGACGACCAGCAGGCCTGCTTTCGGTTGCAGATCCAAGACGGCGACCCCCGCTTGATCCCGAGCGGGATCGGCCAACGCGAGAAGTGCACGCTCACGGACGTCGAAACCGACGGGCCGCAGGCCTGCCCGGCGCGCCTGCTCTACGCGGCGTCGCAATCCTTCGGCCTGGCCGGCTGCGACGACGACCTTGCGCGTGCGGGTCCAGCCTTCATCGACCGGAATTTCGAGCAGATCGATCCACGCCTCCTCGGCGGGAAAATCGAGAAGATCCTGGACGAGCCAGCGGGCGGATTCGCGTCGTTCTTCCTCGGGTACGTCCGGTGCGTCCAGGACGCGAAGCACGCAATCTTCGTCTGCGGGGACGAGAACGCAGCGCGCTCCGACCAGACCCTGGGCGTGCACCCAGCTTCGCAGGGCATCGGCGTCATCCGGAAGGACTGCGCAGGCCGCCAGGCCATGGCCCGCAGGTGCGTCCACGAGATGGACGAGGGCCAGCTGACCGTGGCCCCACGCAAGGCCCACGCTTCCGCTAGCGCGCTCTCCTCTGCTCCAGAGTGATGCGAGTGCCACAACCCTCCCCTGCGGTGGCGGGCCGCCCGCAACCGGACGGCCATTCCTTTCTGAGCGGGAGCCCTCCGCTCCCGTTGGAATGGCTATCGGCGATGTGCAGGTCCGAGTTGAGCCCCGTGGGGCCTTGGGGGGGGGGCTTTCAGCGGCGCGGATTCGCTCCATGGCTCCGTCTGCGGGGAGGTGGATCGTCCCCTGGGGGCCCAAATCGACCCCTGACGTTGGCGAGACGCGGCCGCTGCGCTATAGGCAAACCGCCCCCTGTCGCCCGGAGATTCCTCCCTCGGGGCGAGCCGACGGATCGGGAGATCGACCGCTGCTCGCACATATTGCGACGGAAACCGGGCCCATCGTGCCTGACGACAAAGAAAGGCGCTTATTGGCGTTGGGACAAGCGCATGTGCTCTCTCACCGGGTTCTCCCGGCCGGTCGCTGGCGCTGCGCCCCGTGGTTTTTCATGCAAACGACGCAACCGAAGGTTTTTCCACACACCACCGCGAGTGCGAACGCTTGTGGGCAGCCGGTTCATGTCGCATTCGGCGGCCCCGGGTTCCTCGCGCCCGCCGGGCTCGAACGAATCGCGCGTACACCTGAATTTTTTTCCCCCGCAGTCGGAGGCCCACTATGAGCCCGGCCCGGAAGGCCACGACCAAGAAGACGACCAAGAAAACCACAAAGAAGGTCGTCAAGAAGAAGCCCGCCGCGAAGAAGGCGGCCACGAAAAAGGCCGCCGCAAAAAAGGCCGCGCCCAAGAAGGCCGCGCTCAAGAAGGCCGCGCTCAAGAAGGCCGCAGCGAAGGCTACGAAAAAGGCCACCAGGCCGACCACGAAAAAGGTCACCAAGCCGGCTGCGAAGAAGGCCGTCAAGCCGACGGCCAAGAAGGCGGCCGCTTCCAAGAAGGCGAGTGCTTCGGCAAAGAAGGCCGCAGCCCCGGCGACCAAGAAGGCGGCGTCGAAGAAAGCGGCCAAACCGGCGAAAAAGAAGGCTGCCCGCAAACGCAGGAGCGAGTTCGCCCCTGCCGAGCCGGCCAGCCCCGAGCCGAAGCCCGGGCTTGGCTACAAATGGATCTGCTACGCCTGTGAGGCCAAGTTCTACGATCTGGGCAAGGAAGCGCCGATCTGCCCGAAGTGCGAGGCCAATCAGCGCGAGCGGCCCAGGGAGGTCGCCGCGGCAGCGGCAGCGGCCGCCAAACCGGCGCCCCGGCGCAAACGACCCGCCGCGCAACCGATGTCACGCCTTCTCGACGAGGAGGACTCCACCGAGCAGAAATTCGAGGAAGAAGATGACACCGCGGCCGAGCTGGATATCGGGAAGCTCGGGGGCGGGATGATCCAACCGACGAGCCAGGACGACGACTGACCGCCCGAGAAGGACCGCCCTGGGCCCAGTCTCTGGGCACAAGGACTAGATCGTCGTCAAGCGTCGGATGTGGACGGAGGCCGGCGATTCAGATCGCGTCTGCTTCTCACTCAAAAGCTCCCGGAGGATTCCCTCCTGCCCGGCCAACTCGGAGACCGCGCTGCGGTGGGCTTCACCTCTGCGCTGGGCGGCTTCGAACGCATCGACCCGTTGCTGGAGAAGCGTGCCTGTCGAAGCGGAGGCTGCCGAGGAACGGGCCGGCGCGGAGGTGCCGAGCCGGCTGACGTCCCCCTCGTAGGCTGAGATCAGCTGGGCGAGTTCAGCATCGGCGTAGCTGCGATAGGGTCGAGGCGGCTCCGCCTGCAGGTTCCGCCAGTAGTTGTAGCCGCCGCCGGCGAGCAGCAGCAGCGCCAGCAGAAGCAGGGGCAGTACGTTTCCGGCGTTCTTGTGGGTCTGGAACATGGGCGATCACCTCCCGTCCCCCCCTATCGGCCGATCAGCCGCCGCGAGAAAGCCTTCCAACCGACTGAGTGAAGGAATGTCGCCCTGGGCTCCGTTGGCGCGGCAGCTCATGCCGGCCGCCGCGTTGGCCACGTGAAGGAGCTGCTCCGGCCCGTAGCCAGCGAGCAAACCCCAGGCAAAGGCGCCGTGGAAGACGTCCCCCGCGCCGGTCGTATCGACGACTCGAACGGTTCGCGCACGCGCCTCGAGCCGCTGGCCCTTCCACAAGCCGACCGCTCCTCGCTCCCCTTGGGTGACCACCGGTAGCAGCGCACCCCGGCGGGTCAGATCCGCGAGGGCCGCGTCGACCCCACCCAGGGCATCCGCGAAGCTCTCGGGCACGATCGGGAACGTTGCGTTCGCGAGCAACGCGGACGGATCCGGGTCCATGCTGTCGACGTCGATGATCACCGGCAGGCCAAGAGCCCGGGCCTCAGAGGCCGCCCAGACGGAACGCTCCAGATCACTCGCATCGACCATCAGCAGCCGAGCGCGTTGGATCTCCTCGGGCGCTATTTCGTCGGCGGAGAGAACCAGCTCTGCGACCCGGTGCCAGAGCACCGTTCGTTCTCCGCTCGCTTCGTCGACCAGGATCATCGCGCCCCGGCTGCGGATGCCCGGACGCACCCGAACGCCGTCCAACGCAACACCCGCCTCGCGCAACGGTGCCAGCGCGCGGCGCCCTGCATCATCGTCTCCGACACTCCCGAGCAGACGCGTCCGGAGCCCCAGTCGGGCGCAGGTGAGAAGCGCGGTGGCCATCTGGCCGCCCGGATGCTCCTCCCATGACGTCATGGCGAGCTTGCTTGCCCAGCCCGGGAAATGCGGGAGCCGCGCCACTTGATCGAGGGAGATCTCGCCGAGGCCGAGCACATCGAGAGCCTGCTCGGGCGCTGCAGGGAAGCTCCAGACCGGCGCGGCCTCGGTCACGAACCGCGCTCGACTGGCAGCGAGCGATACACGCGCACACTGCGCATGACGCGCTTCACATAGCGTCGGGTTTGACGGTAGGGAATCGATTCGACCCAGACGTCGTCGTCCAGGCCACCGTCGCGTTTCAACCAACGGCCGACCGCTCCGGGCCCGGCGTTGTAGCTGGCAATGGCCGCCGAGAGCCGGCCGTCGCTCTTCTCCATCAAACGGCTCAGGTAGTAGGCACCGAGCTCCAGGTTGGTGGCGGGCAGCAGCAACTCCCGTGGGCGGAGCGGCTCACGGCCCAGTTCCTTCGCGAGCCGCTCGCCAGTCTCCGGCATGATCTGTGTGAGCCCCTGGGCCCCGACCGACGACAGGATTTCCGGGCGGTAGCCGCTTTCTTCGCGCATGACGGCGTACACCAGCTCGGGCTCCACGTCGTGACGAACGGCCGCGGGCTCGAGCTCCGCGCGGTAGGCTCGCGGCCAGGCCAGATCCCAGGCGGCCAGGCTGTCTTCGCTGCCGGGCCCCTGGGCGAGCTGCCAAAGATCGTGATCGAGAATCAAACGCTCCGCGTCGTGATGGCGCTCGGCCCGGGCGAGCAGTTTTGCCAACGCGATGCGATCGGGCTGCTTTCGAAGGCGCACCCGCTTGCGAAGCGCTTGGAGCTCGAGCTTCGCCGACTCTCGAAGTCCAGCGTCGATCAAGATCTCCACCCGCTGGCGGCGGATGGCGGGGAGTTGACCGGGCGGAGCCTTGCGCGGCTTCTGCCCTTCCGTTGGTGCCAGATCCAGGAGGTCGATGCCTACCCGGTCGGCTGCGCGTCCTCCGTAGTAGGTGAAGGGCACTTCGTGCGCGAGCTTCGTCATCGCCTGGCGGGCCTGCTCCGGCGTCGCGGCCTCCTGGGAACGGGCGAGCCAGTAGCGCGCGCGCAACGCATCGAGAGGGTCGGGCGTGTCTGCGGCGAGCACACGCAGATGGCGAGTCGCTTCGGCCATCCGATCGCCACGGTAGGCGGCCCACGCGAGACGCCAGCGCGCCTCGTTGCGTTGGTCGGCCCCGGGCGCGTGCTCGGCCACGTGCTCGAACAAGCTGCGCGCTTCCACCGGTTCGTCGTCGAGGAGCGTTCCCGCCAGGAAGCGCGCCCGGGCCGCGAGTGCTGGCGGGGCCGTCTTGGCCAAGCTGCGGAAGCCCTGCACCGCCTCGGAAACCTTGCCGCTACGTGCAAGCGAACGCGCATGCCAGAACTGGGAGTCCGGGTCCACCGGGAGCGCCGCGAACGCATCGACCGCTTCCGGGTAGCGTCGCAAGCGGAAGAACAGGTTCGCACGGCGCTGCAGCAAGGCTTCCCGAGCCTCCTGCTCCTCCGGCATGAGGGTGAGGGCATGCTCGCAAGCTTCGAGAGCCGCTTCGTTGTGGTACGCCGCTTCGAGCTGGGCTGAGCGCTCTGCCCAATCGTCGACTCCGCGCTGGGGCCTGCCCAGCCGGCTCTCCGTACGGAGCAGCCCGGCTTCGGCCGCTTCGCTTCCCTCCACCGCCGGCCGATCCCTCCACAGCTCCCGGTAGATCGCGGCGGCGTCTGCAAAGCGCGCTTCGGCCTCCCAGGAGCGAGCCCCGGCGAGCGCCAGGCCCAGCTGTTCGGATTCGTCCTGAGTATGGCCTGCGGCCTCGCTCCATGCCGTGCGCGCATCGGCGAGCTGGCCGAGGGCCTGATGGGCCTGGGCGATGTCCTGCCAAACGAGTCCTACCACCGGCGAGGCTCCATGCCGGCCGAGGAACGCGTGTCCCGCGCTGATGATCTCGGCCGGTTCGCCGGCCTCGCTCAGTACATGGATGCGCAGCTGCTCGGCGTGATCGGCGACCAC
>JAFDCZ010000184.1 GCA_019312665.1 Deltaproteobacteria bacterium
ATAGCGCTGCAGCCGATGCCGCCGTCGCAGAGATCGTCGCGAAGAACAACGGAACCCTGTCGAGCTGTGTCGGTGGGGGTACTTACGACCTCTATCGTCGCGCGCGGATCAATGCTGCCAAGCAGATCCTCAGCGAAGTCATCTGCCAGGTGAACGCGGCAGGTGCCGTGCGTTTCGGCATGGCCCAATTCCGACGCGGCGGCGATCCGAACGGTGGCTATGTGGTCGTTCCTGCCGAGGACTACAACAACGCCGCCGGTACTCCCAATGTCTACAACTTGGATGGCGTCAATCAGGCGCATGGTGATCATCTGGATGACGCCATCGCGAATCTCACAGGTGAAGCGTGGACGCCTCTCTCCGAGACCCTGTTCCAGGTCTACACCTACTTTCAGAGTCGTGTTGCCGCAGACCGCGCCTCTGGGGCGGTTTCGGGAACCTTCCCCGAGTACGAATACGAGCCCGACCACCCGAACAACGGACCGTTCAACAGCTCGGGCGCGCCGACTGTCCCTGACAGTCCCATTCAGTACGAGTGCCAGAAGAACTTCGTCGTTGTCATCACGGATGGTGAGCCGACCATGGACGACTTCGATGCGAACGGCGGAGGAACCGACCGGGGTTTCAGCAATTTCGGCAACCTGATCGGTGACTACATCCCCGCTGACGAGGTGGAGACTGGCTATCCCAGCGAAGGCTCGCTCTACCTGGATGACATCGCCAAGTTCATGCACGATACGGATGCCCGCCCGGACCTGGCCGCCCATGCCGGCCAGGAGCAGACGATGGACATCTACACCGTGGGCTTCACCACGTCGCCCTTCGCGGACGACATCCTGAAGCGGGCCGCAGCCGTGGGCGGCGGCCAGTTCTACCGGAGCAATGATCCGCAATCCCTGGCCAACGACATCGTCCTGGCCATCACGGACATCCTCCTCAAATCCCAGGCTTTCACGTCCGCCACCGTGCCTGCGGGCCGGGCCAGCGCCGACGAACGGCTGTACACCAGTGACTTCATCCCGAGCGCAGCCGATGGATTCTGGCAGGGTCATCTCCGCGCGTGGAAGATCAACGCTGCGGCCCAGATTCTCGACAAGAATGACAACTGCGCACTCAATGATCCGCAGTGCCGCTCGGGCGATTTCCTGAGCGGGGCGGTTCCCTTCTGGGATACCGCGCAGGTTGCCGCCGCTGCTGGAGAAGCCGGCCGAAAGCTCTACGTGTCACGCCTCAACGGCGCCGCCAATCCGAGTATTTCCTCATTCGACCTCGGTGCCGTCACGGATGCGGATCTGGGTGTGACGCTTGCGGATATCGGCACGTTTGATTTCGGTGCCAATCCGTTGCCGATTACCGCCCAAGATCTGGCGGACATGATCGTCGAAGCCGTCCGCGGCTGCGAATTGGGAACGATCGGCGCGGGATGCCTCGAACGGACCTGGCTGCTCGGCGACATCTTCCACTCGAACCCGACCGTGGTGAAGTTCCCGTCCAATTTCAACACGAAGCTGTCCTACAAGGCTTTTGCCAGCAACTACGCGGCTCGCAAGAAGGTGATCGTCGCGGGAAGCAACGGCGGCTTCTTCCACATCTTCGATGCGGGCACCTGGGATCCGGTGCTGAACTCCGGCAAGGGTGGGTATGACGACGGGACGGGCGCCGAGATTGCCGGCTTCATGCCCTACCAGGCGCGTCTGAATGCCAAGGAGCTGCCTCGCGATGACAACGGACGGGACTACTACTTCGTGGATGGGGCCGTCGCCGTGGCGGATGCCTACCTCCCGAGTGATCCCCGGACGGCGAACCTGAACAACGCGACGACCTGGACCGATTGGCGAACCATCGCGGTGGGCGGCCTGCGTCAGGGTGGCCGGCACTACTACGCCCTGGACATCACGGATCCGACGGGCGGCTTGGCGTGTGCAGAAGCGAGCTCGCCGAACTACCCCTGCTACAAGTGGGAGTTTCCGAACGAGGCCGATACCGGCACGCATGTGCCCTACATGGGGCAAACCTGGTCCGAGCCGATCATCGCGAAGGTGAAGGTCGACGATGGCAGCGTGGCTGGAGGCTACGGCCGCTACGTAATGATCGTGGGCGCTGGCTACGACCCGACCAGTGACCCGAACGCACACACGAGCTACGACCCGACGGCGACGGCCGGGCGGGCGATCATGATGATCGACCTGGAGACGGGCAAGCTGCTCGCCATGAAGAAGTTCGACCCGACCGGAACCGTCGCGACGACCGATCCTTCCGCTGTTGCCTACAACCCGGCCGATCCGGAGAAGAGCATGTTCTTCTCCATCTCCTCCACCCCCGGCGTGTTCGACATCGATTTCGACGGCTATGTGGATGTGATCCTGATTGGCGACCTGGGTGGCAATATGTGGAAATGGGTCGTGGATGATGTGGGAGACGATTCCATCCTGAACACCAGTCTGGGCACGACGCAGCCGAACTGGCCCTTCGCTCGCTACTTCCAGGCACCCAGCTACCTGGATGCGGGCAGTGGCAATCGATTCTGGAAGAGCATCTTCTTCCGGGCCGGCCTCACCCGGATCAGCGGCAAGTTCTGGATGGCCTTTGGGACGGGTCAACGGGCAAACCTGCAGTGGTCCGGATTTCAGCCGACGACCCTGGAAGACTCCCGGCTGTACTCCATCAAGGATCTCGATCTGATGATGAAGCTGAACCCAACGCCGACGACGCTCACGGAATCGGATCTGGATGGCGGAGTACCTGGAGCCTCGGACTACACGGCGACTTTGGGATCCTGCGTAGCACCCACCGGCCAGGGCTTCTACATTCGCGGCATCGGAGACGGCGAGAAGTTCGTCACGCAGACGGTGGTGTTCTCGAAGTTCATCATCTCGGCTTCCTTCACCCCGGCTCCTGTGGTTGCCTGCGGAGCCGCCGGAGACGCGACCCTCTACACCTACTCCATTACGTGCGGTGAGGGCATGTCAGTCACGAATTCGGTGACCGGCGTGACCTCGACGATCGTCAAATCGGATATGGGCGACGGTATGCCGTCGAATCCCCAGGTGACGATGGACAACAAGTCCGGCGATACGACGGTGATCGTCCGCATGCAGGATGGTGCGCTCTGGCAGCCGCCGGGCGATTTCAACGGCCAAAGCGATGGCTACGGCCAGCACTTCTGGCGAGAACGCTAGGCCCCCCCGTCCAGTGATCGAAGACCTGCAAGATCGAACGAAAATCGGAGATCGAACGATGACGAAGAAGATCCGTAGTGGCCTGGTGGCCCTCATCCTGGCAATGAGCTGGCTCGCGGCGAGCGGGGCCTGGGCCTGGACGGATGAAACGACGGTCGAGAGCCTGGTGGCCGGAAGCCGGACGTTGCTGCTCGAGGACAACATCACGGTTCGCGCAAGTGACCAGACCGAGATTCGCGACAGCAACGGTGTGCGGATCGACTTCTCCGAGATCCCGGCGCCGATCGACGTCGCGCCCGCCGTGGTCATGGTGAAGGTCGAGGGCGTCCTTTCGGGCAACACCGTGCAGGCGACCAAGATCACCGTGCGGCCACTGCTCACCCAATAGAACCCTCCCAACGGGGAGAGCGTGATGGCCGGGCCCTTCGGGAGTTCGGCCATCTGCGTTTCTGCCGCGGCCTGAATCTTCGCGAGAAGGCGGGCCCGAGGCGTTCCGGGCCAATCGAGCTGATGGGCGGCCTGCTACCCCTCGCGCTCCCGGAGGCCGTACTCCTTGATCTTGTAGAGCAGGGCACGATGGCTGATTTCGAGGAGGCGGGCCGCATGCGTGCGGTTTCCGTCAGTCGCCTCGAGCGCCCGGAGGATGTGGTCGGCCTCGAACTTTCGTCGGGCGCGTTTCAAGCAAAGGTTGCCGGGCTCCGGTGAATCGCCCTGGGTCTTGCTGTCGGTGACCGTTCTGGGGAGCTCGCGCAGCGTGATCCGATCGCTGTCCACGAGAATCACGGCGCGTTCGATCACGTTCTCCAGCTCTCGCACGTTGCCGGGCCAGGCGTAGCTCGTGAGACGGGCGAGCGCGTCGTCCGCCACGCCTCGGATCGGTTTCCCGAGATCGCGACCAGACTGCTCCACGAAGTGATCGACGAGCAGGGGGATGTCCTCTCGGCGGTCCCGGAGGGCGGGTACTTCGATATGCAGGACATTCAGGCGATAGAAGAGATCCTCGCGGAATCGCCCCTCAGCCACTTCCTGCTGGAGATTCCGGGCCGTGGCTGCCAGGACACGGACATCGACCTTGCGGGCCTTCGTTTCGCCAACGGGTCGCACTTCCTCTTCCTGCAGCACGCGCAACAGCTTGACCTGGAGTGCAAGAGGCATCTCACCGACCTCGTCGAGGAAAAGGGTGCCGCCGCTTGCCTCGACGAACAAGCCTCGTCTCGCCCTGTCCGCTCCGGTGAAGGCGCCTTTCGAGTGACCGAAGAGCTCGCTCTCGAGGAGCGCTTCCGGGATGGCGCCGCAATTGAGGGCGACGAAGGATTCATTGCGGCGACCCGACTGGGCGTGAAGCGCCCGCGCCAGTACTTCCTTGCCCGTGCCGCTCTCGCCGGTCAGCAAGATGGTGGCCTTGTACTCCGCCGCACGCTCGACGAGTTCGAGAACGCGGATCATCGCCTCGGACGCAGCGACGATGGGGCGCGCGCCGACGACCCGGTCGACATCGCGCTGAAGGAGGGCGTTGGCGCGGCGCAGTCGTTCACGCTCGCGTGCCTTGCGAATGGCAAGGAGCACCTCCGACGGTTGGAAGGGCTTGGCCAGGTAGTCGTAGGCGCCGCGTTGCATGGCTTCGATCGCGAGATCTGCGGAGCCGTAGGCAGACATCATGAGGACCGTGACCCCGGGCAAACGCATGTGGATCTGGGGCAAAAGCTCGAGCCCATCGGTTCCCGGCATCCGGAGATCACAAAGCACCAGATCGACGGGCGCCGCTTCCAACAACTCGAGCGCTTTGACGGCACCATCCGCCAGGATCACGTCGAAGCCTTCGGCCGCCAGGAACATGCCCAGGCTATCCCTGAGGGCTTCATCATCGTCCACGATCAGAATGCGTTCGGACATCCGTTCTGTGGCCTCCCCAGGCGCCTATCGGCGGTTGGGTGGAAGCGCGTGAGGCCTGCTCTCATTCCAGGCCCTACGGAGTCTTGGGAGGTCTCCTGGAAACTGTGATCCGCGACACCACGAACCCTCCACTACGCGGCTCAAGTCCCTGAAAGCACGGGACGATAGGAGAATCGTTCGGGCGGGGGCGCCCGGACAGGCATCTAGTCGACCTTGGGGGGAGACCGTGCCCAGCAACAATGTACAGCGCATTCGCGAGGCTCGGATGATGAGCAAGGCAGAGCTCGCCCGGAAGGCGGGTCTCTCCACGCTCACCATCGATCGCATCGAAGCGGGTCGGCCTTGCCGCCTGGACACGAAGCGAAAGATCCTGGTCGCGCTCGGACTGAAGGTCGTCGACAAAGACAAAGTCTTCGGCCCGGCACGCAGCAATTTTCCCGCTTCTCCGGTGCACGAAGTGCCGGAGCGGTACTAGCGGCGAGAAGGAGGAGAGACGTTGGCTTTCTCGTTCGGTAAGTCCAAATCGATCGTAGGTCTCGACATCGGGTCTTCTTCAGTGAAGGTCGTCGAGCTCATCAACCGCAACAAGGGAATCGAGTTGCAGCATGTCGGCATCGCGCCGCTGCCGCCCGAGGCCATCGTTCAGGGTGCGTTCCTGAACTCCGGTGCGATCGTCGACGCGATCTCCCAGGCGGTCGACGAAGCCGGGATCAAGACCAAGAACGTCGCTACCGCGGTTTCCGGGCATTCGGTGATCGTCAAGAAGATCAGTCTTCCGATGATGACTCGCGATGAACTCGAAGAGTCCATCCGCTGGGAAGCCGAGCAGTACATCCCGTTCGACATCAACGAGGTGAACCTCGACTTCCAGATCCTCGAGTCCGGCGAAGCCGAGGGTCAGATGGACGTCCTGCTGGTCGCTGCCAAGAAGGACCTGATCGACGACTACGTCCAGGTCATCAGTGAGGCGGGTCTCACGGCTTCGGTGATCGACGTGGCGGCCTTCGCAGTCGAGAACGCGTTCGAAGCGAATTGTGACCCGAATCCCGACGAAGTCGTGGCGCTGGTCAACATCGGAGCCCAGGTCGTCAGCATCAACATCGTCGATCACGGGGTCCCGGCCTTCACCCGGGACGTCTCGACGGGTGGCAATGTGTACACGGAAGAGATCCAGAAGGCGCTCTCCGTGGGTTGGGAAGAGGCCGAGCGCTTGAAGATCGGCGGAGGCCCCGACGAGGAGAGCCAGGAAGTGGTTCCCCAGGAAGTCGAGAAGGCCATGCGATCGGTGACCGAGACCGTTCTCGGAGAGATCAGCCGCTCACTCGATTTCTTCTCTGCGACGGCGGCTGAAGCCCGGATCAGCAAGGTCGTGCTTTCGGGCGGAGGCTCCCGCGTCTCCGGTCTGGATGCGGCCTTCCAAGGCAAGACCAACCTTCCCGTTGAAATGTTGAACCCGCTGGCCAGGGTGATGCCCTCCAGCAAGTTCGACCAGCAGTACCTGGACCAGGTGGCGCCACTGCTCAGTGTGAGCGTCGGCCTGGGCCTGCGAAGGACGGACGACCAATGATCACGATCAACCTCCTTCCGGTACGCGAAGAGCGCCGCAAGGCGGGAGCCCAGAAGCTCGCAGTCGGCCTGGCTGCAACGCTGTTCGGGACCCTGGCGATTGCCGGCTTCTTCCACTGGAGCCTGCTCAACGAGCTGGCCGAAGTGAAGACGGCGGCTGCGGATACCCAGCGGCAGATCGACAAGTTCGGGCCTCAGCTCGCGCAGGTCGAAGAATACCGCCGAACCAAGGCAGAGATCGAGCAGAAGCTCGAAGTGATCGAGCGCCTCTTTTCGAGCCGCGCTGGCCCCGTCCATATGTTGGATGAGCTCGCGACCCATGCGCCGGATCGTCTCTGGATCACGCATGTGGAAACCTCGCGTGAACAGATCAGCATCAAGGGGATGAGCCTCGACAATGAGCTCGTCGCAGTCTTCCTGACGGCACTGAACCAGTCGCCGTTCTTCTCCAACGTCGAGCTGCTCAGCACCGAGGCGAAGGAGAAGGAAGGGCTCAAGCTGAACGCCTTCGAGATCAGCGCCAAGGCCGCAGCACCGAAGGCCCGCAAGGCCGTGTTGAAGACTGCGGCCGTGGATCTCGGGCAGTAGGAGAGTTTGGTGGAATTGAATCTCGACCAGTTTCAAGGGCAGCTCGACAAGCTGAACAAGCTGCCTCGCGCCTATCGAATGGCGATCGCACCCGCGATCGTGATCCTGATCTCGGCGCTGTATGTCTACTTCCTCTACCTGCCGGCGAAACAGCAGCTGACGTCCGTGCACGATCAGCACCTGCAGCTCCAGCGCAAGTTGGCGGAAGTGAGGGCTGTTGCCAGCAACGAGGACGCCGTGAAGGCGGAGATTGCGGCGCTCGAGCGCAAGCTCAGCGTGGCATTGCGGCAGCTGCCCGACAGCAAGGAACTCCCGGTTCTGCTCACTGATATCACGAGCCTCGGGAAGAACGCCGGTCTCGATTTCAAGGGCTTCCGGCCGCAGAGCGAGGTTCATAAGGGCTTCTACGCGGAGGTCCCGATCAACATCGAGTTCACCGGCCAGTTCCATGACGCCGCCATGTTCTTCGATGAGGTCTCCCGGCTCCCGCGAATCGTGAACATGGGTGAGCTCAAGATCGTCATCAACCGCGAGGACACGTTTCGGACGGTTCTCAAGGTAAGTGGCCAGGCCACGACCTACCGCTTCGTCGAGGCGCCGCCGAAGGGCGCGGAGCCCGAGGAAGCCAAGGGCAAAGGCAAAGCCAAGGGCAAGCGTGCTCGCAAGCGAGGGGGCAAGAAATGAACCATCGAAGGTCCGCCATCGCGTGGTCTGCAGCGCTCCTGCTGTTCGCTCTGGGCTGTCAGGAGACGGCCACGGGTAACGCAGCAGCGCCGGCGTCCACGCGAAAGGCAAAGGCAGCAGCGGCTGTGCCTGCCACGGACGCGACGTCGGAAGGCGCGCTCGCCGTGAGCCTCACGGACGCCCGCGCCTACGTCTACGACCCCATCGGCAAAAGGGATCCATTTCGGTCCTTCGTGCTCGATCGGGTCAAGGAAGTGGACAAGGCTGCGAAGGGCCCGCTGGAGCAGTTCGATCTGAGCCAGCTGTCCGTTACGGGAGTGGTCTGGGAGGGCGGAAGCAAACGCGCCCTCGTCATCGATCCTTCCGGCAGAGCCTACATCGTTCAAGAAGGCGATCGCGTCGGCAAGAACGAAGGTCTCATCATCACGATCGGGGATAGCGAGATGATGGTCCGTGAGAAGTACGAAGACTTCCACGGGGAGCAGACGGAAAAAGAGATCGTGATGCGCATTCGGTTGTCTGAGGGAGGGTGAGCTTGATGTTCGCT
>JAFDCZ010000335.1 GCA_019312665.1 Deltaproteobacteria bacterium
TGGCTAAGAAAACATTCCACGGACGGCCTATTTTGTCCGGCAAAATCGAAGGTTCGGCAACAGTCTCACGCATCGGATTGAACACTCTGTCCACCTACAAAACTGTCATGTTCGGCGGGGTGACAGACAAGGCAGTCTGCTCGGATGGAGACAACAAGGATCTCTACGGCAAGGATATCACCGGAGCCATCCTCTGCCTGCCCCAGACCATCGGCTCGACGACCGGCGGTTTCGTCCTGATGGGGGTCGCCAAGCTGGGCCTGGCGCCCAAGGCGATGCTGTTCGCCAATCATGTGGACTCGCTGGCGATCGGTGGCCTGTTGATGGCGGACATCTGGATGGACAAGCGCATCATTACGGTCGATCTGCTCGGTCAGGACTTCCTAGATGCGGTCAACACCGGCGAGCCGATCGAGGTCTATGAGGACGGCAGAGTTGAAGTCGGCTGAACGCGGGACATGGCCAGTTCAATGGATCAGGAGCTATTCCGTGCTCAGCTGCCGCGCCTGGCCTCGGTATGCGAGAGGGCTGACCCCACAAAGCCGCCGGAACGAACGCGCAAAGTGCGACGAGTCGGAGTAGTTCATGATGTTCGCGATCTCGGTTACGTTTGCGTCGGTCTTGGTCAGCATGGTCGCGGCGATATTGAAGCGGACTCGGTCCACGACGTCGGAGTAGTTCGCGTCGAGTTGCGCCAGGCGCCGCTGGAGCGTCCGGGGGCTTACGCCTACCATCTCGGCCACGGCCCCAATACTCGGATAGCGATCCCTGATGTTGGCCCTGACCAAGTGCTGCACCGTCTCGACGAAATTCAGCTCATCGAGGGCACCGGGTAGGTCGGGCTCGTCGGCCGGCTTGCCCTTCGGCCCCTGGTGCGGCGGGCGGGAGAGAAGCGCGTTGTCGATGGCGACGTAGTACTTGCTGCAGCCGGGAACAATCCGCGTGTCCGGATACATGTGTTCGACGATTCTGGGCACCGTCGACGGCTGGATGCCGATTTCGCTGGGTTCCCAGTTGGGGCCCATGAAATCCTGTAGGACCGAGATCATGATCTGCACCGAATAGGACTCGCCAGCGTCGCGCCCACGAAGCGTCTCGAGCGCGCCCTTCACCCAAAACAGGATACGGTCGCCCTGAGGCGCGAAGCCAAGCTGAACGTCGGAGTTCTCGAGGCGTGCGAGTCTGGCGAACTCGAGGAGACCGGAATGCAGGGTCGGCGAAGCCGCGATGCGGGCCAAGAGGCCGGCGTTCAGGGATTGGTCGCGTGCCCAGCGGCCCACATGCCAACCCAGGTCCGGGGTCTCCCGGCGCATCATGTCGTCGAACATCGCAAGCACCCGAGGCGCAGCTACCGCAACGTCGACCTCCTCACAGAGGGTCGGCAACCCGGCAGCTTGGAAGGCGCGATCCACGGGCGCTCCAACTTCGCGGAGGAACCCACGGAAGGCTAGCGGATGCCCCATTCGCATCACGACTGGAGTCTGGGTTCGCGTCGGCATCAAGTCTCTTGAACGATAGGGCCCGGATCATGGCTCAATGGGTCCGGAGACTCCAGGAACAATCTGGTGACAAAAGCGGGATCACGTCGGAAGGGTTTCAGACGCCGGCCGGAATCATTGCGACGATTCGCTGGATCGTCCAGAAGGCTGCGAGACCCCCAATCGCATAGGGCGCCACCTTCCACGCGTCCATCCGCCACGTAGCTCGCGACGGCGTCACCGGAATCCGTCGAAGGCCCGCGAGTGCGAGCGCCACGACGGTCACGAACAGAACCTGTCCGGTCTCTACGCCGAGGTTGAACATGAGAAGTGAAAGCGGCACTTCGTGTTCGGGAATACCGACTTGGGAGAGCGCGCCGGCGAAGCCGAGCCCGTGGATGAGCCCGAAGCCAAAGGCGACGACCCACGGGTAGCGCTGGGTCAGCACGACCTCGCCGTTGCGCATGCGGATCACTTCGGCGGCGAGGAATACGATGCTGAGCGCGATCACGGCCTCGGTGGGCGCGGTCGGGAAGTGCACGACGCCGAGCGTGGCGAGGGCGAGGGTGATGCTGTGGGCGACGGTGAACGCGGTGATGGTTTTCACCAATCTCCAAAAGCCGGTCACGATGAGCATCAGGGCAAGCAGGAACAGAAGGTGATCATAGCCTCCGAGGATGTGGACGACGCCCATCCGATACATCGCGAGGGCGACCTCCTTTTTGCTTTCGCGCACTGGAATCTCGAACTTGGGATCGTTCGGACGCAAGATGGTCGAGTGCGTGCTGCCATCGAGGAGCTCGATACGGAGCAGCACGTCGGTCTGTACCCCCGACAGGCCGTCGATCGAGATGCTCTGGCCCACCAGGGGTGTGCCGTCACTCTTGTACGTCGCGCGCTGCACCCAGGCCGCCCGCACTCGGCGAACCGTTGGCGGCGCGACCAGCGTCAGGTTCTCCGGGAGGATCGGCTCGAGCCCGAGCGCGCGGTCGCCTTTGCCGGGCAACTTCCAGGTGACGTCGAACATGCCGGGTGCCGTTTCTTCGATCTGAAGTAGAGCGGGCCGGATCTCGTGCGCGCGTGCCGTAGGGGAGGGGACCAAGGCCGCCAGCACGAGGCCCAAGCAAGCAACACGTCCGGTTGCCGTCACGGCGAAGACTCCCCTTGCGCAGCTGTGTCGCTCGTAGCGTCGTCTTCGAGCACGACGGTGTACTTGTCGAGCAACCTTTCGCGATACTCGTCGTTCAGCTCCTCGCGCTTGGCTTCCATCCAATCCTCAGCCACG
>JAFDCZ010000056.1 GCA_019312665.1 Deltaproteobacteria bacterium
TGTTCGAGCCCGAAGACCACTTCCGTTTCGGATACAGCTGGTGGTTGGACTACGGTGGCGGACCCCCCTCGGACAAGAAGTACTACTTCGTCCGCAATGCCGAGCCGGGCTACACCTTCTATGAACGGGGCATGGTAAACGGCGAAAGGAAGCGCGAGTACCTCGACGCCGGGGATGCGCGCCCCAATGGCGTGATCCTCTACTACTTGCTGAGCGACGAGGCCGAGGACGTCCAGCTATCGATCCTCGACGAGCGGGGAAACGAGATCCGGACCTTCTCTGCGGACGAAATCCCCATGGAGCGGTCCGCTCAGGTCGTGGGTCGTGAGTACAGTGGCGGCCCGACCGCGCAGCAGCCCACGACTGGAGTCAGCAAAGGGCTCAATCGGTTCATCTGGGACACGCGCCATCCCTCGGTCTCCTCGATTCCGGGGTTGCCGCCGATCAACATCAAGCCGTTCGCCAAGCCGGGTACCTATCAGGTGCGTCTGACGGTCGACGGCCAGTCGCAAAACGAGTCGTTCGAGCTCGAGATCAATCCGAACGAAGAGTACAGCCGAGAGGAGACGGACCGGAAGGGCAAGGCCTGGATGGAGCTGCAGGTCAAGGCCGAAGAGGGCGTGCAGGCCGTGATCAAGGCACGCGTAGCGAAGGAGAAGGTCGCCGAAGCCCTGGAAGGATCGGGCGAGCTCGCGTCTCAGGCCGCAGCCATCGACGAGATCTGTAGCGATCTCGAGGGCAGCCTGGTATCGACGGGCACGACCCTGGTCCAGATCATCAGTCAGCCCACGAAGGCCCTGGCCAAGCTGACCATGTTGCACAACCTCATGGAGACGACCGAGGGCCCGCCGAACCAGCCCTGGCTCGACGTCTACGCCAAGACCGCGAGCGAGATCGACGCCGCGATCTCGACCTTCGAGACGCAGCTGGACCAGGAGATGGCGAAGTTCGATCAGCTGAACGGAGGGGGCTGAGCCGAGAGCCAGCGGTCGCCTCGGTGACCTACACGAAGCCGTATGAAGATCTCGAAACTGAGCCGTCTGACCCACCGTTGGGGATCGATCCTGATCGCTGCGCCGTTGGTGGTGATCGTCGTCACCGGTGTGCTTCTGCAGCTGAAGAAGGAGTCTGCGTGGATTCAGCCATCGACACAGCGCGGTTCTGGCGATGAGCCAACGCTCGGCTTCGATCAGATTCTCGCGGCCACGCAGGCCATTCCGGAAGCGGAAGTCGATAGCTGGGACGACATCGATCGCCTGGATGTACGGCCCGGCAAGGGCATGCTCAAGGTGCGATGCAAGAACAGCTGGGAGGTCCAACTCGACGCCGCGACCGGCGAAGTCCTCCAGGTTGCCTACCGGCGTTCAGATCTGATCGAGAGCATTCACGATGGCAGCTTCTTCCACGATGGATTCAAGCTCTGGGTGTTCCTTCCGACCGCGTTGATTCTTGCCGTCTTGTGGGCCACCGGCATCTATCTGTTCGTCTTGCCCTATCACGCACAGTGGCAGCGGCGGCAAAGAGAGGGTGCACGATCACAGAAGCAGCGGTCGGTTGGCCGATTCCTTTCCGTCAGCAGCACGACATCGTCCGATTGATTCGCATTGACCCTCGTGTCTGTCCTCCAAGATTTCGGCAATCCTACTGAGCCGTTCGAGATGGACGGAGAGGTCTCAAGGAATGATCCAAGACGTGTGCGGTCGAGAACGCGTTCTGAGGGACGCTCGAGCGATGCTCCTCGCACTCGCGCGCGTCTGCGCTGGCCCGGCAGCCGCTGAAGAGCGCCCACAGGCCTCACCGGCCTTCGGTGGGCCCGGTAGTACGGGCGCTGATCTGGCCGTAGATGCAGCTCCGAAGGAGCCCTTCTTCCGCTTCGACCTGACCGACCGCCTCTTCGCTCCATACCTGGAAGCCAAGAAACGGCTGAGCGACGGGCACGGCTTCGCCTTCGGCGGCGACTACAGCGTCGTCTACCAGCACGCCAGCAAGACCAACGGACGAAGCAACGCCCTCGCCGGGATGCTCCGGCTGTACGGCAGCTGGACGCTCCTCCCGGATGAGGCAGGCGACACGGGCTCGCTCATCTACAAGCTCCAGCACAACACGCGCCTCGGAAACGCCACCACGCCCTTCGATCTGGGCTTCGAGGCCGGTTCGATCCTGCCCACGAAGGCGCCTTGGGGTGACCAGGGCTGGCTGCTCACGAACCTGTTCTGGCAGCAGCGTTTCCTCGAGGGTCGCTTCACCGTGGTCGCGGGCCAGGTCGACGTCACCGACTACGTCGATGTCTATGGCCTGGTGAGCCCCTGGTCCGGCTTCTCCAACCTGGCCTACCTGACGAACCCGACGATCGCCGCTCCGAACCAGGGCCTCGGAATGGCCGTGGGCGGCGCGCTCACGGACAACCTCTACTTCGTGGCCGGCATCGCCGACGCCAATGGAAATCCAGAGGATCCCGAGGACGGCTTCAACAGCCTGTTCGACGAGGGCGAGACCTTCCAGCACCTGGAGATCGGCTGGAGCTCCTCGTGGGATCGTCGCTATCTCGACAACATCCACGTGACGGCGTGGCATGCAGACGAGCGCGGCGATGCCGGTGTTCCCGATAGCTGGGGAGTGAGTGCCTCGGCCGCGTGGTTCGTCGAGGACCGTTGGATGCCCTTCTTGCGGGCGGGCTGGTCTGATGGAGAAGCGCCCTTGCTGAACGCGTCTGTCAGCTTTGGTCTCGGCTATCTGGCGCGCAGCCACGACCTGCTGGCGATCGGGCTCAGCTGGGGCGAGCCCTCGGTCGGCGGACTCGACGATCAATACACGTTCGAACTCTTCTACCGGCTGCAGCTGACGGAGCACCTGGCGGTCACACCCGATCTCCAACTGATCGTCGATCCGGCACTCGCTCCTGGCGAAAGCACGGTCTGGGTGCCCGGGCTGCGGGTTCGTCTCACGTTCTAGTCTTGACGCCCTGGTCTCGAATGGCAGAAGCGCCCCCCGCACGGAAAACGCTCGCGCCGTCCGGCCCGATGCCATTCAGCCCAGCACGAGCCCTCCGGGTTTTCTCGCTTTTCGCTGACATTCCCCGACTTCTGAGACCACATACCACCGCGGAGCCCTGAAACGTGCGCTTCAGCCGAAGCGCCACACCCGGGTCCGGAGGTGACGATGCTGAGTTTGAGGTGGGTTCAGTTGCGGAAGATCGTGCTGGGGCTCGCCCTCGTCATATGGGTGCTTGGCTCGGCCGGTGTGGCCCTGGCGGGTCCCCTCAACGTGATCGTGATGATCGCCGACGGAATGGGAGCCGAGCAGGTGAAGGCGGGGGCCTACTACGCAGGCGCTCCCCTCTCGTTCGAAGGGGCGCCGCACCAGGCCCAGATGATCACCGACTCGGAGAGCACCGTCACCTTGGGCGGCTTCCCGACCGATTCCGCGGCCGCGGCCACGGCGATGTCGACTGGACAGAAGGTCTCCAACTTCGTCGTGAGCGTGGCGACTCCCGGCGACCAATCCAATCTCGAGACCATGGTCGAAGCCTTTTCGGCGCGCGGCAAATCGACGGGACTCGTCACGAACTCGTACCTCACCGACGCCACACCCGCCGCGTTCGGCTCCCACGCGATCGCCCGCACCTTGACCGGGACCATCGCCTCCGGATACCTGAACGACACGCGCCCTGACGTGATGCTCGGGGGCGGCGGAAACGGATTCGACCCGGTCGCAGCAGCAGCTGCCGGCTACACGGTGGTGACCAACCGAACCGGCATGCAGGCAATCGATCCGCTGACGGTGGGGCCGCTGGTCGGGTTGTTCGGGACCAGCCCAGACGGAATGCCCTACGAGTGGGACTACGACCAGGGGTTCGACCTCGGCTACGACACCCTGCCCTTCCTGACCGAGATGACCTCCTCGGCGCTCTCGGTGCTCGAAAACGACCCGAACGGATTCTTCCTGATGGTCGAACAGGAGAACACCGACAAGGCGGGGCACGAGGACAACAGTGATCCGCATAAGCTTGCCCGCGCCGTCTTCGGGGCGATCGAGTTCTCCAACGCGGTCCAGGTCGTGCTCGACTGGGCGGCTGGGCGCACCGACACGCTGATCATCGTGACGGCTGACCACGAGACCGGCGGGCTCGAGGTGCTCGCAGATAACGGCGCCGGGGTGCTTCCGACCGTTGCGTGGAACGGAAGTGGGTTCCCCGGATGGGATCACTCGGGTGTCAACGTACCCGTCTACGCGTGGGGGCCGGGCGCCGATCTCGTCACCGGGATCATCGACAACACCGACATCCGGACCATCGCCACGGTTCCCGAGCCGTCCACCGTCATCCTCGTAGCGTTCGCAAGCCTTGCGTTGGCGGGCCTGCGACGCGACTGCTGCTGAGGTCAGGGCCGCGGGTCACTCGACCGATGGATCGTGCCTGCGCCGGAAGCCCAGATGCGGCCCCTCGATCAATGCGTAGAACACGGGGACGAGGAAGAGGGTCATCATCGACGCCACCAGCAGGCCCGAGATCACAGCGATCCCGAGCGGCGCCCAGAACTCACCTCCCTCAGCAATGCCCAGCGTCAGCGGCAGCAGCCCGGCGATGGTCGTGATCGTGGTCAACAGCACGGGACGGAAGCGGGTCTCGGCGGCGGCAGAAACCGCCTCGATGAGGGGCATGCCCGCTCGGCGCAGCCGGTTGATCGCGTCGATCAGCACGATTCCATCGTTCACGACGATGCCCGTGAGCGAAACGATTCCGATGAACACCATGAAGCTGAATGGTGTGCCCGTGACGAGCAGGCCCAGGGTGACTCCGATGACCGAAAGCGGAACCGCGAGCAACACGATGAAGGGCTGTCGCAGGGAATTGAACTGCACGGCGACAATCGCGTAGATCAACACTGCGGCCCATTTGAGGGCGTCCCACAGGCTGGCGTAGGATCGATCGCGCTCCTCGGTCTCGCCGCCGAACTCGAGATCGATGTCCGGGGGCAGCGGAAGGGGCGCCAGCGCCTTACGGGCCGCGGCTTCGAGGGCGACCGACGAGGCCTCTGAAGCAACGTTGGCGCGGACGGTCACCGTGCGACGCGTATCGTGCCGAAAGATCGCGTCGTGGGTGAAACCCAGATCGACCGCTGCCACCTCTCCAAGGGGCACGATCTCACCCGAGGCGCCGCGCAGCGGAAGCTCGCGCACGCGCTCGAGGGTCTGGTCGTAGCTCTCCGGGGCCTTCAAGCGCAGGTCGACGCGCTTGCCGGCGATCCACATGCGCCCGACCTCGATGCCATGAAAGGCTGTCAGCAACGCACGGGAGACCTGATCCGGCGCGATTCCGAAGCGCGCGGCGGCGCGGGGCCGATCGACGTCGACTTGGATCTCCGGCTTGGAGTCGTCGTAGTCGACGCGCACATCTTCGGCCGTGGGCAGTGAGGCCACCTCGGCCTCCACGCTCCGCGCCGCCGCGGCGATCGCGGAGAGGCTCTCTCCCTTCACCCGGATCGCGAGGGCCGCACCGACGCCCGGGCCCTCGCTGGGCTCGTGCACGTCGATCTCGACCCCAGCGAAGGAAGCCAGATCCTCGCGGAGGCCACGCACGATTTCGGCTTGGCCCCGAAGACGATCCCCGCTCGGAACGAGCTCCACGTTGATGCGCCCGTACTCGGGCCCGTAGCGACCCGACTCACGGGTGTCCGTCGAGAGCGCGCCGGTGTCGCCGGTGGTGAGCACGTAGATCGCCACCTCCGGTAGCACCGCGACGCGCTGGGAGATCAGCTCGCCCACCCTGCTCGTCTCGGCGAGCGGGGTGCCGAGCGGAAGCGCGTAGTTCACCGTAAACCGGCTGCGATCGGTGCGGGGCAGGAAGATGCTGTCGATGGCACCACTGGTGAAGAGCGCAGCCGCCCCGGCCAGGGCCAGCAGCGCAGCCGCGATCGCCGGGGCCGGACGCGCGAGCACCCTCTTCAGAGCCCGGCTGTAGACGGCACGCGGACGTGCGAGATCCGGCGCCAGCCAGCCACCTCGCTTCCGCTCTCGTGCGGGCCGGCTCGGAATGCGTGCCGCGGCCGCTGGCAGCAGCAGGTGATCCACGAAGACGGAACCCAACAGCGCGAACATCACGACCTTCGGAAGTACCGACATGAACTGGCCCATCACTCCCACCATCAGCAACATCGGGACGAAGGCCGCGATCGTGGTGAGATCGGCGGCGATGACCGGTGTGGCCACGCGATCGAGCGCGGCCTTGGCTGCCTGATTCGGCTTTAGCCCCGCCTCTCGCTCACTCTGGATCGCCTCGCCCACGATGATCGCACCGTCGACCACGAGGCCTAGTACAAGGATCAGACCAAATAGCGCGATGTTGCTGATCGCCATGTCGAATACGTAGAGGCCGATGAACGTTGAGAGCAACGCGAGAGGCAGCACGCTCCCTACCAGCAGGGCGTGGCGCAGATCGAACATCCAGAGCAGCACGCTGACCACCAGCACGAGACCGACGACCGCACTGGTTCCGAGCTGCCGGATCATCCGCTGGATCTCATCGGAGGTATCCGAGGTAGCTTGGATGTACACATCCGGCGGGAGCTTCGTACGTTGCCGCTCCACCTCCGCACGCAGCCGCTCAACCGTTTCGAGAGTGTTCACGTGGGGACGCCTGCGCACGCGCAGGGTCACGCTCGGCTCGCCGTCGATCCAGGCCTCAGAAGCCAGGCGCACGTGGGTGAGCCGCACCTCCGCCACATCGCGCAGCGTCAGCACACCTGTCGGCTCGCTGGCAATCACGATGTCTCGGATTTCTTCCAGGGACTCGAACTCACCGGTAGAGCGGAGCAGGCGCTGGGCACCCCTGGAGCGGAGCTCCCCGGCCGGCAGGCTGCGGCTCTGGCGTGCGATCGCCTGGACCAGATCGGCCTGGGTGAGATCGAACTCAGCCAGGACGGCCGGATCAGCCAGGATCTGGACCTCACGCTCGTAGCCGCCGAACACGTCCACCTGGCTCACCCCGGGGACGCTCTCCAGGTGGGGCTTCAGATCCTCGGCCAGATCGCGCAAGTGGTAGAGATCGCCCCCGCGCAGCGTGAAGAAGATGATCGGGACGTCATCGAGGCTGAGCTCTCGGACCACCGCCGGATCGGCGTCGCTGGGAAACTCGACCTCGGCCAGATCCACCCTGTCGCGCACGTCGCGCAGGCTCTCGGTCATGTCGGCCCGATCCTCGAACTCGAGGATTGCGGTGGCATAACCTTCGGCCGACACCGTCGTCATGTGCCGGAGTTCATCGAGCGTGTTCAGCTGCTCTTCCAACTCCAGGGTCAGCTCGGTCTCCACCGCCTCGGGCGCAGCGCCCACGTAGGGCGCGGCGACCAATGCGAACGGGATCACGATGTTGGGCGCGCGCTTCACCGGCAGGACCGAGAGACAGTAGAGCCCAGCCAGTACGAGCACGGCCGCCGCCACGAAGACCGGCAGCGGCCGGTCGATGAAGCGATCGAGGAGTTTCAAGGCCCCGCGTCTGCTGCGCGCAGGACCGTGTTGTCGACGCGCACCACCGTTCCGTCCTGGAGGCCATGCTGGCCGCGCACCACCAGCGCGACGCTTCCATCGCCGATCGCGATCAGCACATGGTCGCCGTGGAGTGGCGCATCGCCCACGTCCACCGCCTGGGCACGGCCCTCTTCGATGAGAAACACCGTGCGCCGCCCGCCCCGCTCCACGACGGCCTCCAGGGGCGCGACGATCACGCCCTCGAGCATGCTCGTCACGATGGCCGCGCGCGCGCTCATGCCCGGACGCAACTTGCCGTGGGCGTTCGGAACGAGAATCTCTACCTCGAAGAGATGACGTCCGGATGCGGCGGCAGGCGCGACACGATCGACCACGCCGAGGAAACGCTCGCCGGGCAGCGCCGGAACGCTGACGGCGACCTCCGCGCCTTCGCGCACGCGCCCCACCTGGTAGCCCGGCACACCGACACTCAGCATGAGCGCATCGAGCTTCATCAATGTGGCGATCGGTGTGCCGACCCCGACCACCTCCCCCGGGTCTGCGAGGATCTCGGCGATCACACCGTCGAAGGGAGCACGCAAGGTCTTGCGCTCGAGCTGCTCGCGGGCGGCGTCGAGCTCAGACTCCCGAAGGCCAACGGCGGTGATTGCGTCATCGTGCGCCTTCTCGCTGGCGACCTGGGAGCGCTTCAAACCAGCGATGCGCTGGAGCTGGGAGCGTGCATCGCGCAGTTGCAACTCGGCCTGACGCACGCGGGTACGCTCGAGCGCCGCGTCGAGCCACGCGACCTTGAGACCCGCGTCGATCGGGCGCCCCTCCGCAGCGACCGCCTCCAGCCGACCCGGCGTCTCGAAGCTCAGCATGCGGTGCTCGCCAGCCTCGAGCACGCTGAGCTTGTCGGGCAGGGTGACGTCGTAGGCACCGGGGCTGAGATTCGCGGTGGCAACAAGCACGGCTCGCGCCTCCGCCTGCGCTGCCCCCGAAAGAAGGCCAACCAGGACCCATGCGATGATTCCGTTCACGGGCCGAACCTGCCGCGGTCGCGTCTGCCTACCCTCCCATCGTCGTACATGCATGCGAGACCACGAAGCAAGGCCTGTGCCTCGCATCGAGGCAGGATCGGCCGGGCGGCGGTGAGTGGCGTCCCAGACCGACGCTTATTGGGGCATATTACCCCAAGACAGCGAATTCTCCAGCTACGGCTGACTGAACGCGTGGTAAGCTGCCGCAGTCGTCCCGCTCGGCGACATGGCGGATCAAGCGGAAGGTGACTCATGCGGAAGCTGTGGCTCGTTGCTGGGCTCGTGCCCCTCCTTTTCTCCTCGGTCGGTTGCAAGGAGGTCGACGGCGGACCCGTCTACGGGGTCGCCAACCAGTGCTATGCCGTGGGCGCGATCGATCCGGGACAATCCGGGCCGAAGATGATCTCGATGACGGACGATGGCACCGGCTACAGCTTCTCCCATCGCCGCGCGCGAGATGCCGAGGCGTTCTTCCTGAAGCCTTCGGCGCTCGGGACCTACCTGTTCTATGACGAGGGCGGTTCCTACCTGGTATCCGACGGTACACATGTCCAACGTCAGGCTGTGCTGCTCTCCGACGTGACGACCGTCGACGACAGCTTCGAATCCGAGGCGGAGTGGGAGCTCTCGGCTTCGGCTCATCGCGGACGCCCTTCGCTTCGGCTCGGCCACCGGCCTTCCCTTTTGCTCCGCCACCGGCGTAGCGGGCGCTACCTGCGCACCACCGGCCTGGTCGACGGAGCCAACCAGGCCGCAAAGCTGGTGCTGATCCCGCGCGAGGGCTGCAACGAGTTCCCCGAGGCGACCCTCGATGCGGACGGCAGCCCGGAGCCCCTCGAGTTCGAAGACGGCTCGGTCTTCGGCATCGTCGATACGCACTCCCACATCCTGTCCAACTTCGGCTTCGGGGGTGGAGGCCTGTTTCACGGCGCACCCTTCCATCGGCTCGGCATCGAGCACGCCCTGGCTGATTGCGAGCTCTACCATGGGCCCGAAGGCCGCAAGGATCTCTTCGGGTTCGGATTCGACAACAGCGGCGATTCGAACGCGCTGCTCTTCAGCTTCGTCACCGGCGAGACGCCTACAGCGAACCACGCAACGGCCGGCTACCCCGAGTTCACCGATTGGCCGAGCGCCCCAAAGAGCTCGACCCATCAGGTGCAGTACTACCGGTGGCTGCAACGGGCCCACCTGGGCGGCCTGCGTCTGGTCGTCCAGCACGCCACTACGAACCAGATCATCTGCGACCTGATCGCGGGCGGTGGCATCCAAGCCACCCGCTACTCGTGCAACGACATGGTGGGCGTCGATCGCATCATCGACGAAACCTACGCGATGCAGGATTACATCGACGCCCAGGAGGGTGGCCCCGGGAAGGGCTGGTTCCGCGTCGTGCGTTCGCCGGCCGAAGCCCGTCGCGTGATCCGCCGTGGCAAGATGGCGGTCATCCTCGGGATCGAGACCTCGAACCTCTTCGATTGCTTCCTGACACCCTCGGCCGAATTCCCCTCCTGCACCGAGCAGGACGTGATCGACAAGCTCGACACGTACTACGATCGCGGCGTTCGAGCGCTCTTCCCCGTGCACAAGTACGACAACGCCTTCTCGGCAGGCGACGGGCACAAGGCCGTGATCGAAATCGGCAACTTCATCACGACGGGCCACTTCTCGAACCTCACGAACGATTGCGACCCCACCGTGCCACCGGGTTTCGACAGAGGCCCGGCCTCTTTCCCCGGCCTGATCGGCCCGCGTGCGGACTACTTCGCGCCGGCACCAAACGACTTCAGCAATTTCGCCAGCAATCCGGTCCCGACCCTGCTGCCCTTCTTGCCGCTGCTGTTGCAGCCACCCGGGACCGAAGAGGTCTGTCAGGCGGCGGGCATGACGCCGCTAGGCGAATTCCTGGTCGCGCAGATGATGCAGCGGGGCATGATCATCGAGGTCGATCATCTGCCGCGTCGCTCCTACCGCCGGATCTACGAGATCCTCGCGCAGAACGACTATCCCGCCGCGGGCACCCACGGCCGCAACAACCATGGCGAGCTGTACCGCCTCGGTGGCGTCTCGAAGACCGGCTTCGGGCGCTGCCGCTCCGCAAGCGCGACGGCGACGATGGACGATGGTTTCCAGGCGCGTATCCAACTCATCGAGGACAACGGAGGCTTTCCGGCCGAGGGCTTCGGCTTCGACCTGAACGGCTTCGCAGGTGCACCGGGCCCCCGTTTCGGACCCGATAGTGGTTGCTCCGATCCGCAACAGGATCCCTTGACCTATCCGTTCACGGCCTACGCTGGCGACGTCACGTTCAGCCAGCCTCAGGTCGGCAACCGCACGATCGATTTCAACACCGAGGGCATGGCGCACATCGGCTTGCTCCCCGAACTCATCGAAGACGTGCGGCGCGACGGCGTGAGCGACGCTGAACTCGAACCGCTCTTCAAATCGGCCGAGGGCTACTTACGAATGTGGGAAAAGGCCCGGCGCCGCGCCGAAGAGTTGCGGCCTTTGGCCGTCGACTGAACAGGCCTGACAACCTCCCGAGATCGGCCCCTACGACCGAACCAGAATCATCTGCGTGCAGCGGAACAATGCGATCGTCTTCTCCGCCGCCTGGTTGATGATTTCGACATCCCAGACCTGGGTGGTCCGCCCGAGATGAACCGGGCGGGCGCGACCAAAGACGAGGTCGCCTTCACGGGCGGTGCCCATGAAGTTGGTCTTGAGCTCGATCGTGGTGAAGCCGGCTTTCTCGAAATCGATGTGCTCGCCGATTCCCGCGGCGCAGAGCCAATCCGCCAGGGTGATCACGACCGGCGCCCACAGGAAACCGGTTCCCGCCACGACCGCTTCCGTCACCCTGAACTGGCCTGTCACTTCTTTCTTGCTGCAGGTCAGGATCTCGACCCCGACCATCCCCGGATGTTTTCGCGAAGCGAACTCGTTGAGCCTCGCGACACGCTCCTCGCTGCTCTCTTCGCTCATCGGGTCTCCATCTCAGTTCGGGCCACTGCGCCTGGGGCGAAGCTTGAATTGATCTCTCGTCATGGGGGTGTCAGGAGACCCGCTGCGCCGGCTGGCATCGCCAAGATGCCCGGCCGACACTCCCCATCAAGGAGACAGCATGACCTACACCTCCGCGAGCGCCCATGACCCGATAGAAGAAATCCAGCCCGACGTATTCATGGTGCGCGGCAGTGTCCGCCTGAACGCGATCCTGCGCATTACCCGCAACATGGTGATCATCCGCCACGAAGGCGATCTCACACTCGTCGACCCGATCCGGCTCTCCGATGCGGGAGAGGAGCAACTCTCGAAGCTCGGCTCCGTCAAGCGGATCCTCCGCCTGGGTCCCATGCACGGCATGGACGATCCCTATCTCATCGAGCGCTTCCGAGCCGAGCTCTGGGCTATCGGAGAATCCCAGACCCATCCCGAGCCCAAGCCCGATGTGCTGATCGATACCGAGAGCCCCCTGCCCTTTCCCGACGCTCGGCTCTTCGGCTTCGCGGGCTTGAAACAGCCGGAATCGGCGCTGCTCATCCAACGTGAAGGTGGCCTGCTCATCACCTGCGATTCGATCCAGAACTACGGCGACTACCGCTTCAACAACCTGCCGGCCCGTCTCGTGATGCCGTGGATTGGCTTCCCGAAGACGACGTTGGTTGGCCCCTTGTGGCTGAAGATGATGACCGCTGAAGGCGGCTCTCTGGAGAGTGAGTTCCGCCGTCTTCTCGAACTCGAGTTCGATTCCCTGATTTCGGCCCACGGAAGCCTGTTGCGGAGCGGTGCCCATGCAGCGGTCGAAGCTGCCGTGGATCGCGCCTTCAAGAGCTGAGGGTCCCAGCATGATGAAAGGCGCAGAGCTTCGCGCGATCCTCGCACTGCCCTTCAACGTGCTCGTCACGATCCCCGCGCTGCTGCTCTGGTGGAGCGGGGACGCGGCGTGGCCGGCCGTCGGCCTGGTCCAGAGCTGCGTCGCGATCGCGTGTTTCGGAATTGGGCTGACGCTCATGACGACCACGATTCGACTGTTCAGCAGGGAAGGACATGGCACCCTCGCGCCGTGGGCCCCGACGGAAACCCTGGTAATCCGCGGCCCCTACCGCTTCGTGCGAAATCCCATGATCAGCGGCGTCCTTTTCAACCTGCTCGGCGAAGCCCTGATGATGGGCTCGTGGACGCTTGGAATCTGGTTTGTCGGCTTTTCCCTGGGGAACGCGATCTATCTTCCGCTGTTCGAGGAGGAAGGGCTCGCCGAACGATTCGGCCCGGCGTATGAGCGCTACCGACAGGCCGTACCACGTTGGCTGCCGCGTATCAGGCCCTACGATCCCACGTTGGAGCCTAGCGATCGGGCTCGTCCTCCCCGCGTTTGATTCCCAAGGCAGGCGCCATGCGTTCGACATCGCTCTGCCCTGCCCGACGCACGACGGTCTTTCCGTACTTGTCCGTGAGGCGATCGAGCGCCTCGTTGAGGCGGGAGCGCTTCTCCCGGCCGCTGCCCTTGTCGAAGAGCGACAACTGCTCGGGGCGTGAGATCAAGTTCGTCACGCCGACCCCGATCAGCCGTACGGGCTCGCGTAGCTCCGTGCGACCGAGGAGCAACCTGGCCGACGCCGCAATCTCCCCGCCGTCGTCCGTCGGCTCCGTGAGCGTTTCTCGCCGGGTGAGCAGCGGATAGCCACGCGGGCCTGACGCGACACGCCTGCCGAGCTTCACCTTCAGGACCACGGTGCGCGCCTTGGATTCGGAGCGCCGCAGCCTTCGCGCCACGGATTCCGAATGGGTGAGGATGGCGGCCTCGAGGGTTCGCATGTCGGCGATGTCGCGTCCGAAGGTGTTTTCTTCGCTCATCGAGACGGCATCCCGATAGGCTTCGACCTCGCGAACGTCGATGCCACGAGCCAGCCGCGCCACACGAAGGCCCCAATCCCCCAGCACGGCTTCGAGGCGCTGATCCTCGGCGCGAGCGAGATCCCCGATCGTCTCGATTCCGATTCGCGCCAGACGCTCGCGCGCCACCGGCCCGACGCCCCAGATGCGCCCCACCGGCAACGGGTCGAGGAAGGTCTGCACCTCACCCGGGCGGATCTCGAGCAGGCCATCGGGCTTGGCGGAATCGCTGGCGATCTTCGCCACCATCTTGATCGGTGCAATGCCGACGGAAGCTGCCAGACCCGTTCCCTCGCGAATCTCCTTGCGCAACCGTTCGCCGGCCTCGGCGACCGGCCCGTGCAACCGTTCGGTGCCCGTCATGTCGAGAAAAGCTTCGTCGAGGGAGAGCCCCTCCACCGCCGGCGTAAAGCGGCGGAAGATCTCGAAGATCCGCTTCGATTCGGCGCTGTAGACCGACATCCGACCGGAGAGGAAGATCAGCCGAGGACACAGCTTCAACGCCTGGGCGCTTGGCATGGCGGAGTGGATGCCGAACTTGCGCGCCTCGTAGCTGGCCGCCGAAACCACGCCGCGGGCCCCTTTGCCCCCCACCACGACGGGCTTGCCCCGCAACTCCGGGCGATCCCGCTGCTCGATGGACGCATAGAAAGCGTCCATATCGGCGTGCAGGATCGTTTGCTGCCGGCGGGACTTCACAGCCTGGAAAGGTAACGTCCCCGCCCATGAGCGATCCCACCTCGACCCCAGAAGAATCGAGCCCGGCCGCCGGAACCGGACCGGCCACCGGAACCCGACCGGCCGCCGGAACCGGACCGGCCGCCGGCGTGCGCTGGGACCTTTCCCACCTCTATCCCGAACCGGCCCGCGAAGGGTTGGAGGCCGATCTGGCCGGAGCGCTCGAAGCCGCCTGTGCGTTCGAGAAGCGCTACCGCGGGAGCATCGCGACGCTCTCCGCGTCGGATCTGGCTGCGGCGGTCGATGCCTACGAGGAGTTGCAGGGACCGGTCACTCGGGCCGGATCCTTTGCCCAGCTTCAGTTCGCTGGCGATACCCAGGCCCCCGCCCACGGCGCCCTCCTCCAGCTCGTGCAGGAACGCGGCACCGAGATTCGCCAACACCTGCTCTTCTTCGAGCTCGAGTGGGTTGCGGTCGAGGATGAGCGGGCTGCCGGGTTGTTGGCTGAGCCGGCGCTCGCAGGGCGCAAGCACCTGCTCGAATCGCTTCGCCGCTATCGGCCTCACGTTCTGAGCGAACCCGAGGAGCGCATCCTCGAAGAGACGGCCAATACCGGAGAACGCGCCTGGAGCCGGCTCTTCGACGAGGTCCTCGGCGCTGCGCGCTTCTCCGTGAAGCTGGAAGGCGAAACCCAGGATCTCTCCGAGGAGGAGGTGCTCTCGCTGCTGTATGACGGGAATCGCGATCATCGCCGTGCAGCTGCCCATGGCCTTACCGCAGGCTTGAAGGAGCACTCTCACGTGCTTGCCTTCATCTTCAACACACTCGTCCATGAGAAGGCGACCCAGGATCGATTGCGCAGCTACGAAGACCCGATCGAGGCGCGCAACCTGGCGAACGAAATCGAAGGGCCGGCCGTCCGCGCACTCCTCGATGCCTGCCAGGCCGGTTACCCGATGGTCCAGCGCTACTACCGCCTGAAGGCGAAGCTGCTGGGCATCGAAACACTCGAAGACTACGACCGCTACGCGCCCGTCGGTGAGCCCCAGGGTGAGCGCAGCTTCGAAGAAGCCCGGCGCATCGTCCTGGATGCGTATGCCGATTTCTCCCCCGAGATGGCGGGGATCGCCGCACGCTTCTTCGACGAGGGCTGGATCGATGCGGAGCTTCGCGAAGGCAAACGCGGCGGTGCGTTCTCCGCTTCGACACTTCCCGCAGTCCATCCCTACGTCATGCTCAACTACACGGGCAACCTGCGCGACGTGATGACCGTCGCCCACGAGCTGGGCCATGGCGTCCACCAGCATCTGGCGCGAGAGCAGGGCCTCTTCGAGCAGAGCACCCCGCTCACGACGGCGGAGACCGCCAGCGTATTCGGCGAGATGCTCGTCTTCCGCCGGCTCCTGAAGGAGCAGGACGACCCGAAGACCCGCCTGGCACTCCTCTGCGGCAAGCTCGAGGACGCATTCGCAACGGTCTTTCGCCAGGTGGCCATGACCCGTTTCGAGGAATCCCTCCACGCGGCCAGACGCGAAGAGGGCGAGCTTGCCATTCCGCGCATCAACGAGCTATGGATCGCGGCGAACGAGACGATGCTAGGCGACGCGATCAAGCTCACGGACGATTATGCATGGTGGTGGCTCTACATCCCCCATTTCGTGCACTCGCCCTTCTACTGCTACGCCTACGCTTTCGGCGAGCTGCTCGTGCTCGCCCTCGTCCGGCACTACGACGAGGAAGGCGAAGCCTTCGTGCCGCGTTATCTCGAACTGCTGCGCGCCGGGGGCTCCGCATCCCCTCCGGAACTGCTTGCCCGGGTAGGCCTCGACATCACGGATCCGGCCTTCTGGCAGGGCGGCCTTGCCCTGCTCGAAGAAATGCTGAACGAAGCCGAGGAACTCGCTGGGGCTTAGCCGAACAGGGAGGCTCGCTGTCTCCCTCTCCTGCTAGGTCAGCCGCCCGGCGGCCTCGAGCCCCGCGGCAAGGGCGCATGCAAGGCCGGGGTTCGCAGCCTCGATGCGAACGACACGAGGATCCTCTTGCGAGCGTCCCTCTACAGGCGAGCCGGGACAGGTAAAGCGGTGCACCGCCGGCCGACCACCCGTCAGGGAGAGAGCCGAAGGGAGGAGATCCCAGAAGCTCGTTCCGATCTCCTCATCCGGGAGATTCCACAGCTGCTGCGAAGTCTCCCCAGAAAGGTCGATGCGCGTCGTCGCATGCCCTCCCGCGTGAAGCGTCCACACATCGGTCGCACCTGAATCCGCGGGCGGAACCCGGTGCAGGGCGATCGGGCCTTCATTCGGCGGGGTACCTTCGCTCTCGAAGAACACGGTCATGCGCCGGTCGCCCGGCTCGGACTTCCCGAACGGCATGCTGACGATCACCCCCGATGCCTCGATCGCGCGTTCACCGCTGGGCGCGACATAACGAACCGTCGCACCTCTTTCATTGGCAGCGACATCTACGACCTCCCATCCGAACCGGATCGGAACCTCGTTTGCCATCGCATCGACGACAGCAAGGCCCGAGGCCAGTTCCGAAGGCACGGGAGGCGGGGTGCCCGGTTCCGCCGAAGGGTCGACGGGCGATTTGAAGGCTCCGCGCCAGCGTGCTGCATGCCGGCGCCATCCCTCGGCCCTGCCTTTCGTTTCCGAGGCTTGCGGGAGATCTTCTTGAACGACCGTGGTGGGCGGTAGCTTCTCGAGGCCCAGCTCGGCAAGAAGAGACTGGGCCGCGGGCTCGACGACGCAGAGCGGTTGCTTTGCGAGCTGCCCCCCGGGCCGCGTGGCGGCCTCGATCACCTCGACCTCGAGCCCCAGAATCCGCAGCTGCCGGGCAGCGGCCAGGCCCGCTACCCCAGCCCCGATGACGAGGATACGCGTCACGCCGGACGCGCAGCCTCGACGGCGTCGAGGAGTGCTTGGGGTCCGAACGGTTTGGCGAGGTAGACGGCTCCAACCGCATCGAGCAGGCGCCGGTGATCGGCCTGGAGGGGCTTGCCGCTGGTCATGACGATGGCGGCCATCGGGTCGTGGGCCCGGAGCGCCTCGATGATCGCAGCAGCGCCATTCGGCGGCACCGTGGCATCGATCAATGCCCGGTCCACGGTGGGATGGGCAGCCTGCAACCACGCGACGGCAGAGGTGCCGTCCTCGACGGGATGCACGTCGACACCACTCCGCTCGAAAATCCGCGCAACGAGGCGCAGAACGATCGGCTCGTCATCGACGACGAATGCGAGCGGGGTCTCATCCACCCCTTGAGAATGGCGGAAATCCGTGGCGTGGAAACACTTGACCGGAGGCGAACAAAACACGAAAATAGAATTTCGTGCCCGACACACCCCCCTATGTCGAGCTGCGGTGTCGCAGCGCATTTTCCTTCCTCGAGGGTGCCTCGAATCCGGAAGATCTCGCCCTTCGCGCGGCAGAGCTCGGCCACGGCGTACTCGCCTTGGCCGACCGAGATGGCCTGTACGGCGCGCCGCGCTTCCACGCGGCAGCCCGGAGCGCCGGGCTGCGTGCCATCGTCGGAGCCGAACTCGCCCAGGCCGCCGGCGGGCCCCTGGTGCTCCTGGCCGAGACCCGCCAGGGCTACCGCAACCTCTCGCGGCTGTTGACCGTCGCCCAGGAGAACGCGCCCAAAGGCGAGGCCCACGCCAGCTGGGAAGAGCTCGAGGCCCATGTCGGCGGGCTCACGGCCCTGGTGCCGGCAACCGGCTCGCTCAGCCCAGCGCGGCTCGACCGCTTGCACGGCGTCTATGGCCCCGGCCATCTGGCCCTCGGCGTGGGGCGAGCGCTCGACCGGTCGCTCGAAGGGAGCAACCGCTTCGCAACAGCCGTGGCGGAGAGCTGCGGCGTCCCGATCGCCGCCTGGGGGGATGTGCGGGTGGCGCGGCCCGAGGGCCGACGGCTGCTCGATGCGTTCACTTGCCTGCGCGAGAAGACCACGCTCGATCGGGCAGGCCGACGGCTCCTCCCGAACGGCGAACGCACGTTGCGCACCCCGGCACAAATGGCCGCGCGCTTTGCCGATCGCCCCGGATGGCTGCGCACGACCCACGAGACGGCTGAGCGCTGTGGGTTCACCTTCGAGGATCTGGGCTACCGCTTCCCCACCTACCCCACACCCGAAGGCGAGTGCCAGCGCTCCTGGCTGCGCAAGCTCACCTTCGCCGGCGCGCGGGAACGTTACGGAAATCCCCTGCCGCAGCGTGCGCGCGCACAGCTCGAGCACGAGCTCACGGTGATCGGGAAGCTCGAGCTGGACGGGTACTTCCTGATCGTCTGGGATATTGCGCGCTTCGCCCGGGAGCAGGGGATCCTCTGCCAAGGGCGCGGCTCGGCAGCAAATAGTGCGGTTTGTTATGCACTGGCCATCACGGCCGTGGATCCCGTGGGCATGGAGCTGCTCTTCGAGCGCTTTCTCTCCGAGGAGCGCGGCGAATGGCCGGATATCGATCTCGACCTGCCCTCCGGCAATCAGCGCGAAAAAGCGATCCAATACGTCTACGAAAAGTACGGCCCCCACGGTGTGGGAATGACGGCGACCGTCATTTCCTACCGGACCCGCTCCGCCTTCCGGGAAATCGGCAAGGTGCTGGGCATGCAGACGGATTTTCTCGACCGGTTGGCAAAGAAACTTCGCCAGTTCCACTTCCGCGAAGACGCAGACGATTCGCGGGCGATGCTGCGAGAGGCTGGCGTCGATCCGTCGTCACCACGCATCCAGCTCCTGCTCGAGCTCTCCGAACAGATGCAGGGGCTGCCGCGACACCTCGGCCAACACACCGGGGGGCTGGTGATCGCCCACGACCGGCTCGACGAGGTGGTCCCGATCGAGCCCGCGGCCATGCCGGGGCGGCGGGTCGTGCAATGGGACAAGGACGACCTCGCCGACCTTGGGATCATCAAGATCGATCTATTGGGCCTCGGCATGCTCGACGCCCTGGAACAGACGATCCCGCTGATCCGCGAGCACGAAGGCGTGGAGATCGATCTCGCCCATCTTCCGCCCGACGATCCGCTCACCTACGAGATGATCCAGAAAGCGGATACGGTGGGCGTCTTCCAGATCGAGAGCCGCGCCCAGATGGCGACGCTGCCGCGCATGAAGCCCAGGTGCTTCTATGATCTGGTCGTCGAGATCGCGATCATCCGACCGGGCCCGATCGTCGGGAAGATGGTGCATCCCTATCTGAACCGACGTGCCGGCCGCGAGCCCGTCACCTATCCCCATCCCTCACTCGAGCCGATCCTGAAACGCACCCTCGGTGTGCCCATCTTCCAGGAGCAGCTGCTGCGGCTGGCGATGGAAGCCTCGGGCTTCACCGGCGGCGAGGCCGAAGAGTTGCGCCGGGCCATGGGCTTCAAGCGCTCTGCCGAGCGCATGGTCCAGATCGAAGCGCGCCTGCGCAGCGGCATGGAAGCGCGGGGCATCCGCGGCGAGGCCCAGGAGGAGATCATCCGCGGCATCACATCCTTCGCTCTGTATGGCTTCCCCGAATCCCACTCGGCCTCCTTCGCGCTGATCGCCTACGCCTCCGCCTACCTGCGCGCCCACCACCCGGCAGCCTTCCTGGTCGGCCTGCTCAACGCCTGGCCCATGGGCTTCTACAACCCCGCCACCCTGGTCAAGGACGCCCAGCGCCACGGCGTCGAGATCCTCCCCATCGATGTCGCCCGCTCCCACTGGAAGTGCAGCCTCGAACCCACGCAGGAGCGTCCCCGCTGTTGCGTCGGGTTGCGTTTTGTCGCGGGGCTTTCAAGGGAGACGGGGGAGCGGATCGTTGCGGAGCGGGCGAAGGAGGCATTTGCGGGGCTGGCTGATTTTGCGAAGCGGGTGGCGCCGAAGCGGAACGAGATCGATGCATTGGCCGAGTCCGGAGCGCTGGCGTCGATCGACCCGACGGCACCGACGCGACGTTCGGCGATCTGGCAGGTGGCCGCGGTGGAGCGCGATCCCCAGTCGCTGTTTGCGGGGACGAAGCCACCCGGAAGCGAAGTGCCCTCCCCGCTCGACGAACTCACGCCCCTCGAAACCACGCTGGCGGATTACCGCACCACCGGGCTCACCACCGGCCCCCACGTCATCGGCCACTTGCGTGCGGAACTCGGCGCTCGCGGCGTGCTGCCAGCCCGAGCCCTGGGCGAGTTGCCGAACGGACGCTTCGTGCGCACGGCGGGGCATGTGATCGTTCGCCAGCGGCCAGGCTCGGCGAAGGGCTTCTGCTTCCTCACGCTCGAAGACGAGACCGGCATGTCCAATGCCGTCCTCACCCCGGATGTCTTCGCCCGGCTGCGCATTCCCCTCCACGCCTCGCCGCTACTCGAGGTGTCCGGTGTGGTCCAGAACATCGACGGGGTCATCCACGTGAAGGTGGGCAGCATTCGGCCTCTGGCCATGCAATCCGAGGGGGATTCGCCCAGGAACCGCGGAAGAGGCTACGGCTCGCACGACTATCACTAGCGTGCCTAGTGGACCGCGTGTTCTCCGCTCTCATCCCCGCCGAGAAGCTCGCGGGTGCCCTTCCAGACGCTCACCAGCAGCCCTGCCGCAAACAGGCCGACGAGGAAGCCGAAGCCGATCGTGCCGATGGTCCCCTCGGCCCGCAGGAAGCCTGTCCCGAACAAACACAGGAAGGCCACGTACATGGCCACCGCCGTCAGGCGGGCAACCAGCGCCTTGGCACGGCCGCGCGGGAGAAAGGAAACGACCAGCCAACCCAGGACGAGGGCGGCTGCGGCGCCCCATCCCACCTGCCACAGGATTCCCGTATCGATCATCGGCGACCCTTCAGCGGTTCAGATGTTGGCGGACGGCCTCGACCAGCTTCGGCGCCGTGAATCCGAAATGCTCCTCGAGCGCCTGGTAGGAGGCGGATTTGCCGAAGCTCTTCATGCCGTGCACCAGACCCCGCCGCCCGACCCAACGGCGCAGGCCTTCTCCGGTCCCGGCCTCCACAGCGACCACCGGAACGCCGTCGGGAACCACGCTGTCCTGATAGGCATCGTCCTGCGCAGCGAAGAGTTCGGCAGACGGGATGGAAACGACCCGCGCCCGAATACCTTCGGTGCCGAGCATCGAGGCCGCCTCGCTCGCCAGCGCGACCTCCGAACCGGAGGCCACCAAGATCACATCGAGCCCGGCCTCGGGCTCGCGCACGATGTAGCCACCCTTCCATACATCGCGGGGCTCGAAGGGAGCCTCACGCTTCAGCGCCGCGACCTTCTGGCGCGACAACGCCAGGGCCACCGGGCCGGTCGCGTTCCGAGCCCGGTACGCCCAGGCCATCGCAACCTCGATGCCATCCGCCGGACGAAAGACCGTGAGTCCGGGAATCAACCGCAGGGCGTCCACGTGCTCCACCGGCTGATGGGTCGGACCGTCCTCACCGACGAAGATCGAATCGTGGGTGAACACGAACGTCGAGGGGATGCCCATCAACGCCGCCAACCGCAACGAGGGGCGCATGTAGTCGCTGAAGACCAGGAAGGTTCCAGAGAAGGGCAGGAACGTCCCGTCAAGCGCGATCCCGTTGGTGATCGCGCCCATGGCATGCTCGCGCACGCCGTAGTGGAGGTTCGCACCGGCAAAGGGATCCTCGCCCTGCCCGACGAAGCCGGCATCCTTGATGGTGGTGTTGTTCGAGCCGGCGAGATCGGCGGAGCCTCCGAGCCAGATCGGCGCGGCCTCGAACAGGCGTTGGATCACCGCACCGGAATGAACCCGCGTGGCATTCGTTTCACCCTCGAAGCCCTCGAGCAGGCGCGCCTCGAAATCTTCGGGCAGGCTGCGTTCACGGGCGGCCTTCCAGGCGGCGAAACGCTCCGGATGGCTGCCCCGCCAGGCCTCGAACGCCACGTCCGCCTTGCGCCGAGCCTGCGTCTTCGCCTTCCCACGCTCGTCCATGTAGGTGCGCACTTCCGGCGCCACGTGGAAGGTCGGCTCCAGGGGAATCCCCAGGTTCTCCTTCGTCAGCCGATCTTCGCCGTCCTTGAACGGACCCCCATGGGCCTTGGAGAGGCCAGCCCAGTTCGGGCTGCCGTGGCCGATGACCGTGCGGGTGATCAGAAGGGACGGTCGCCCGGCCTCGGCGCGTGCCGCCGCAAAGGCGACGTCGAAGGCATCGACATCCTCGCCATCGATCTCCTGGACGTGCCATTCCTGGGCCTCGAAACGCCCGCGCACATTCTCGCTGAACGAGATGTCCGTCGGCCCATCGATGGTGACCTGGTTGTCATCGTAGAGGACGATCAGATTGCCGAGCCCGAGATGTCCGGCCAGGGAAGACGCCTCATACGAGATGCCCTCCATCATGTCGCCGTCGCCGGCCACCGCCACCACGACGTGCTGCCCCGGGCCTTCGTCACCAACGCCATAGCGAGAACGGGTCGCACGGCCGGCGATCGCCATCCCAACCGCGTTGGCCAGCCCCTGGCCGAGGGGACCTGTCGTCACCTCTACGCCCGGGGTATCCCCGTACTCCGGGTGCCCAGGCGTCATCGAACCGAGCTTGCGGAAGTTCTTGATCTCCTCGAGCGGAAGCTCGAAGCCGAACAAGTGGAGCAGCGAATAGAGCAGCATCGAGGCGTGGCCACCGGAGAGCACGAAGCGATCGCGCAGCGGCCAATCCGGATCCTGGGGATCGAAGCGCAGATGCCGATCCCATAGCTGGAAGACGGGCCGCGCTAGGCCCATGGCCGCGCCCAGATGCCCGATTCCGGCAGCCGCGACCGCATCGATCGTCAGGCCGCGAATCGTGTTCTCAATCTGCTCGCGAAGCGCGGGGGAAAGCTCCGTCGCCATCGATCCTCCGGGTTCCGTGGCCCCGAAGGGGGGCTTCGGTAAGACGGCGCGAGGGTAACGGGTTTGCAACTGCCCCGAAACGTGGAGTGGGACCTACGCACGTTGTTCACGGGCTTCTCTGAGCCGGGCGAACGGCGGTTTCTTGCCGAGCTCCCGATGGGGTCGTTTGTGATTGTAGTGCGTGATCCAGCTCTGTAGCGAGGCGGCTCGGATTTCTGAGGTCCGGTACGGGTGCCGGTAAGCCCAGCGGCGCTTGAGGGTTTGGATGAACCGCTCGGCTTTGCCGTTGGTCTGGGGCGTGTAGGGCCGGGTGAACCTCTGCTGGATGCCGTGCTCGTGGCAGACCGAGCGGAAGAGCTTGGACTGGGCGTAGCACTTGGCGTTGTCGGTCAGCAGGCGTTCGCACCGGATGCCGAGGCTGCCGAACCAACGAAGAGCCCGGCGGAAGAAGGCTGCGGCGTAGCGCCCGCTTTCCGATGGTGCGACCTCGGCGTAGGCCAGGCGTGTGTGGTCGTCGACGCAGACGAAGACAACTTCGTAGCCCACTCCGCGTTTCCGCCGGCTCCTGTCGCCGTGGATGCGATGGCCCACACCATCGATGCGAGCGAGCTTCTTCGCGTCGATGTGGAGCATTCCGCCTGGACGTGGGTACTCGTACCGTCGAGGCGGGTTCAGCTCCTCGTCTAGCCGCCAGATTCGTCCGAGGCCTAGGCCCTTCAGATGTTTCGAGACGGTCGAGAGCGGAACCCCGGTTGCCTGGCTGATCTCCCAGCCCGCCTTTCGGCGGCGCCGAAGTTGCTCGATCCGTCGGATCGACCTCTGGGGCGTCCGAATCGGGATCCGATGGGGCCGCGAGGATCGATCCTCCAGGGAGGCTTCGCCTCCCTCCCTAAATCGTCTCAGCCACTTGTAGACCGTCTGGCGACTGACTCCGGCGGCCTCCGCCGCCTCGGTCACTGGCCAACCCGATTTCACTCGTTCAACCAGCAGCTTTCGCTGAGCCGGCACCAGCTTCGCGTTACGATGGAGTTGCACTTGGGGGTCCCCTCTCTGAGTTCGTTGGAGTTCGGCAACCCCATTGTTCCTCAGAGAGAACCCTCAGGTGTGTCAACAACGTCTTTGGGACCCACACCTAGTCCCGAAGAGCAGCCTCGACGAACGGCAGGCGATCCGCTCCGAAGAACATCTGGTCTCCGACGAAGAAGGTCGGTGCCCCGAAGGCGCCTCGCTCGACGGCCTCCTCGGTGGTCGCTCGAAGGGCGGCCTTCACTTCCGGCTCAGCGGCTGCGGCGAGGAGAGCCGCCCCGTCCAACCCGGCCTCGTTCACGATCCGGATGATCTCTTCGGGCTGCCCCAGGTCCACCCGGCCTGCCCAGAACGCGGGATAGACCGCCTCGTGAAAGGCCGGAAACACCGCTGCGGCCATGGCCGCATGGGCGGTGCGCATCAGCAGCAGCGTGTTGATCGGGAAGGCGGGATTCGACTCGAACGGGATGGCGTAGTGCGCCACGAAGCGGCGCATCTCCACCCCCCCGTAGCGGCGCTTGGCCTCGATCGGCTGCATCGCGGGCGACTGATTGCCCGTCGCTTTGAAGACGCCACCTAACAGCATTGGCCGGTAGACGAGCTCGCAGCCCGTGCGCTCCCTGAGCCCGGCGAGCTGCGTATCTGCCATGTAGCTGTACGGGCTGCCGTAATCGAAGAAGAACTCGAGACGGGCCATCATTGTTTCCTCAGGCTGTCGAGAGCGACGACGCGCGTCGTCGGAATCGGGTGCGCATCCGCCAGCACCCAGCGAAAGCCCATGATCCCATGATCATGGCCCGCCGTGTCGATCCAGTTCGGGTGGCCCGGATCTTCCGCCGCTACCACGATCTCGACGCGGCCGTCATCACGGATCACCACGTCGCCGCTATTCAGATGCACCCGGCGATTCCGATGGTCGAGGGATTCTGCCCAGACGTTGCCGAGCTGGAAATTCCAATAATGGCAGGCCGGTACCGGCACCTCGATGACGAGCGCTTCATCGGGGGCCAGCCGCCAGTAGCCGAGCGGGATCACGATGTTCGGATCCCCACCGACGAAGCGGTGGCTCTCCTTGTCCGGCAGGTGAAAGGCATTCACCGGCGCCTTCTCCAGGAAGCCAACGACCCAATCTGCGAACCACTGGGCGCAACCCATCGCATACATCGCAGAACCCATCAGCTGGCCAGGCACGCGGCTCGGGTCCAGGGGCGCCGGCGGCTCTTCCTCATCCAGACACTCGATCTCCAGCGCCACCGGCCTTTCCCTCGCCCGATCGAGGAACGTCTGACGGACGAGAATCTGGGTCGTGTCCTGTCCCATTTTCAACCAGCCGACCCCGGCCTCTTCCGGCGGCTCCTGGGACGCGAGGATTTCGAACCGGCCGTCCTCTCCCAGCTTCAGCTCCGAGTCATTCAGGTGGCCCGCGCCGCCAGTGATGCGATCCCGCCTCGCGAAGTTCTGGCTCTGGGCCGCGAAGCTCAGGTAGTGGATCGTCCCTCGCTGGCCACGGATCCGGTAGCGATGGCGACCGTTCACCGACGCGGAAAGGTAGTAGTTGTCCGGGTTGTCGAGACCCATCTTCACGAGGTCCGGAAGCGCCCGGAACTCCGGGTGACGCGGCCCCGTGCCTTCGGCGAACGACACCAGCCCGGCCCTGAGCAGCCGACTCAGATACCGGAGGCCTTCGCCGCGATCGAAGGTCGAAGCCCGAAGATCGTCCCGATGCAGAACGTCGCCGGCCTTCTTGAGCAAGTCGCAGAACTCGTTCCAGGCTTCGCCGCTCTCGACTTTCGCGATGGGATCATCCGTCATGACGCGCTCACGAGCCGAGGCCTTCTTTTTCATACGTGCTCGCCACGCCTTTCCCGTCTTCCCCGAGCCGCCCGCCGGCGCCAAGGTGCCCTTTGCCTGGGACGAAGTTCACCTCCACCCGAATCCCGTCCGGATCCTCGAACAGGATCGAATAGTAGCCCGGAGCGAAGGTACTCTCTTCCGGTCCGTGAACGATCTTCGCAGAGAGGTCGCCCTCGACGAACGCGAAGATGGCATCCACATCTTCGCGCTGCCGCGCGCGAAAACACAGGTGATGAAGACCGGGCCGATCCTGATCGAAGGCGACGTCGCGTTTTTCCGGTGGCGCTCCCCGCACCAGAATGCCGGTGCGGCTTCCGATGCAGTAGACGACGTCGTCGCCCTTGACCAACGTCTTCATCTCCAGGAAGTGACAAAGCGATTCCCAGAATGGAATACAGCGGTCGGGATCCCTCACCGTCAGCTGAAAATGTGCGATCCCGTTGACTTCGATTCCCATGCTTCCTCCGGCCGGCAGTCTATCGCGGCCGAAACCTGGAAGCCGCCACGGGAGGGAACCCCAGTCAACGGGGGTCCCAACGGTCGAGATCAGCCGATGAACTGGATTCCCAGCAGCACCGCCGCGATCAGCGTGATGAGCAGCGTGCCTCCCGCTCCGACGGCACGCAGTGGGCTCTCGATCGTGTCCGCTTTGAGCCCGATCGCGTGACAGATGCGTACGGCCAGAAGCGAGAGCCCGAGAGCGTGCAGGACGGCACCGGACGAACCACCGAGTTCGAGCGCTGCGAACATGATCATCAGGAGCGGCACGTACTCGACGAAGTTCGCGTGGCGACGCATGGCGAGCAGCAGCTGCGGGTTGCCCCCGTCGCCGATGGACACTCCGGTGGATCCACGCAACTTGCCTGCCGGAAACGCGAGCAAGCCGGACATGACCGCCATGATGGCGAGATAGAGACCCGTGATCGGAATCGGCATGGATTTGCCTCCTTTGGGTTCGAAAACGACGAGTGGAGGGGGCGACGCCGGACAGCCGGCTCCGGATTGACGTGCAGGCCAACTGAATCATACCCCGCGGGGCTCATTGGACCCGCTGACTCGGGTGCCAGAGCTTGAAGCCGGCCGCGTGATGCTGGATGTTGCCTCTCAGTGGGCAGTCGCCCCTTCCGAGGAGGAACCAGATTGAGCCAGCCCGCAGCCATTCCCGGAGTCGATCTCGAGGTGCTGCGAGCCTGGATGGACGAGCGGGGCCTCGCGTCGGGGCCGATCGAAGACGTGGAAGCCCTCGGCGGCGGAACCCAGAACATCCTGCTGCGCTTCCGCCGCGGAACCGACGCCTTCGTGCTGCGCCGGCCCCCGCTTCACAAGCGCCGCAACAGCGATGAGACGATGCGCCGCGAGGCCCGCGTGTTGGGCGCGCTGGCGGGATCGGAGGTTCCGCATCCGGCGTTGATCGCAGCGTGCGCTGAAGAGGGTGTCCTCGGCGCATCCTTCTACTTGATGGAACCGATCGACGGCTTCAATGCGCCCACCGGCCTGCCCCCGCTTCACGCAGGGAACCCAACCATCCGCCACCGGATGGGCCTCTCGATGGTGGATGGTATTGCGGCCCTCGGCCGGATCGACTTCACGAAGGTCGGGCTCGAGGGCTTTGGTCGGCCGGAAGGCTTCATCGAGCGGCAGGTGCCGCGTTGGAAAAAGCAGCTCGCGAGCTACTCGGAGCTTTCCGGCTACCCGGGCCCGGAAATTCCCGGCGTCGAACAGGTCGCCGACTGGCTCGATCGCCACAAGCCCACCGAATGGAAGCCAGGCATCCTGCACGGCGACTACCATCTGGCCAATGTGCTGTTCGAGCTGGACGGCCCGGAACTCCTGGCCATCGTCGATTGGGAGCTTTGTACGATCGGCGATCCGCTGCTCGATCTCGGCTGGATGCTCGCCACCTGGCCAGACCCGGGTGAGCTCGCGAGCGGGGTGGTCCGCGTCCATCCTTGGGAGGGGTTCCCGGCCGCCGACGAGTTGGTGGAGCAATACCGCAAGGGCACCGATCGCTGCCTGGACAGCATCGCCTGGTACGAAGTCCTGGCCTGCTACAAGCTCGGCATCATCCTGGAAGGCAGCCATGCGCGCGCGTTTGCCGGAAAGGCGCCAAAAGAGATCGGAGACCTGCTCCACCGGCAGACCCTCGGCCTGTTCGAACGCGCGCTGACCCGCATCGCCACAGCCTAGATCAGGCCCGTTCGCATGGGTTCCCATCGGGTGACATCCCCAAGAAAGCTGGTACACCCTTGGCGCCGTCATTCGGGGAAGGGGCCATCCTTGCCGTTCGGAATCGCGCCGGAAATCCTGCTGGCCGGCGTGCTTGCGCTCTACATGGCCTGGGCCATCGGTGCCAACGACGTGGCCAACGCCATGGGCACGAGCGTCGGATCCGGCGCGCTCACGATTGCGGGAGCCATCGTGGTTGCGGGTGTGCTCGAGTTCAGTGGTGCGTTCCTGGCCGGCGGGCATGTGACCGACACCGTCCGCAAGGGCATGCTCGATCTGGACATGATCTCGAGCGAGCACCTTCGCTACGGCATGCTCGCCGCTCTCGCCTCGGCCGGAACCCTGCTGCTCGGCGCGACCCGGCTCGGGCTGCCCGTCTCTACCACCCATGCCATCGTCGGCGCCATCGTCGGCTTTGGCACCGTTGCCATCGGACCGGAGGCGGTGAACTGGGGAAAGGTCGGACAGATCGTCGCCAGCTGGCTGACCTCCCCGCTGATTTCGGGCGTTCTGGCCTTTTTCACCTTCCAGCTCCTGCGAGCCCTCGTGCTGGACCACGAGAAACCCGCGGACCAGGTACGCCGTGTCGGCCCGTTCTTCTTCTTCTTCGTGTTCTTCATCATCGGCCTGGTCACCCTGTTCAAGGGCCTGAAGAACTTGAGTCTCGACCTCGACCTTCCCCAGGCGATCGGAGCCTCGGTGCTGCTAGGCATCGTAGGGATGGGGTTCGGCATGATCGTGCTGCGCCGTGTCCAAGCGGGCGAGGCGAAGCCAGACGACCGGTTCAGCCAGACCGAGCGGGTCTTCGTCGTGCTGCAGATCCTGACGGCCTGCGCCGTGGCTTTCGCCCACGGCTCCAACGACGTGGCCAATGCCATCGGCCCATTGGCCGCCATCGTCAGCTCGCTCGACAGTGCGGAGGTGGCCCAAAAAGCGCCCGTTCAGCCCTGGATGCTCGCGGTGGGCGGCCTCGGCATCGTGCTCGGCCTGGCGACCTGGGGCTACAAGGTGATGGAAACCGTGGGGAAGAAGATCACCGAGCTCACGCCGAGCCGTGGTTTCGCGGCGGAGCTTGCGGCCGCGACCACGATCGTCCTGGCCTCGCGGATGGGCATTCCGGTCTCGACCACACACACCCTCGTCGGGGCCGTGTTGGGTGTCGGGCTGGCTCGCGGCATCGGCGCCCTCGATCTGCGGGTCGTCGGACACATCGTCGTCTCGTGGGTTGCGACCCTCCCCATCGCCGCGGGACTGGCCATCTTCTTCTTCTATTTCTTCAAGGGCTTGCTGAGCCCGTAAGGAGGCGACGTGTCCTGGATCGACAAACTCGTAGGCCGCTCGCCGATTGGCCCGATGCAGAAGCACATGCAGGTCGCCGTCTCCTGCGCCCGGCAGATCGTGCCGCTGGTGGAGGCCATGGCGTCGGGTGATCAGGAAGCCATTCGCGGTTGCCGTGCCGAGATCGACCGGCTGGAGCACGAAGCGGACGAGATCAAGCACGAAATCCGCAGCCACATGCCCCGCCGCCTGATGATGGCCATGGAGCGGCGCGACATGCTCGACATCCTCGACCAGCAGGATTCGATCGCCGACGTCACCCAGGACATCGCCGAGCTGGCGGATCAGAGAAACATGCACCTCCCCGAGGCCCTGGCCGATCCGTTCCGTGAGCTGGCCACCCGTGTCGTTGCCGCTTGCGAGCAAGGCCAACGGGTGATCGACGAACTCGACGAGCTGATCGAAACCGGCTTTGGCGACCGGGAGGTAGCGCGGGTCGAAGAGATGATCGGCGAACTCGGCCGCATCGAGACCGACACCGACGTGCTGCAGGACCGTGCCGCGCGCACGCTCTTCGCGATGGAAGACGAACTCGGCATCAGCACCGTCTATTGGCACCAGACGATCCTGTGGATCGCCGACCTGGCCGACTACGCCGAACGGGTAGGGAACCGCCTGCGCCTGCTGATCGCAAGTTAGGCGCCCACTCAGTCCAGGGCTCCGCTTCGCTTCTCGCGATGGATCGCGGGGCGGGGGGCGACCATCGCGGAATGGCTCGGCCGGGACCTGGCAGGCCGCGTTCGACTTGGACGCGGGTTCGCTTACGCGGCTTCGCCGCTAGCGAACGAGCGCACGCTCACCGAGGGAGATGCCTGCGCTTTATTTCCACGCTGATCGCCCCCCGCCCCGCGATCGGCCGAAAAGGCAACTCGGGCCGCTTCGCCGGGGCTGGGCACAGGCCGGGCGGAAATAAAGCGCAGGCATGGGTTCCCGCTCAGCGTGCGCGTAGGTTGCCCGCGGCGAAGCCCGCAAAGGGCAACACTCCGTCCAGCCCCCTACGCGGCCAGCCGACCCTCGGCCGAGCCATTCCGCCCGGCCTGTGCCCAGCCCCGGCGACTCTCGTCCACGCATATGAAGCGAAGCGACTCACGGGATCGACGGCTTGATTCGGACCGGCTCGAGCACCCCCGTTGCGGGGCAGACAGCTAGCCCGCTGACTTCATCGAAGAGATCGTCTGCCCCTGGATGGCATTGCCCTGGTTCAGGATGCGGGATTGGGCGTGGGCCAGGTGATGCATGTCGAACACGGCTTGCATCGCGTTCCACTGGCCCATCTCGTCGAGCGTGCGGTTCACGGACTGCTTGGCCATTCGCAGGGCGAAGGGATCCATCTGGGCGATCTTCTCGGCCAGCTCATAGGTCTTGGTCTCGAGCTGATCACGCGCCACCACGTGGTTCACCATGCCGAGGCGCCAGGCCTCCTGGGCGTCGATGAAATCGCCCGTGAAGAGGAACTCCTTGGCCTTGCGGGCACCCAGCTCCCAGGGATGAGCGTGGTACTCGACGCCGCCGACGCCCATGCGCAGGACCGGGTCGCTGAACATCGCGTCCTCGGATGCCATGATGAGATCCATCGGCCAGCACAACATCAGTCCGCCGGCAATGCATTTCCCATGCACGGCCGCGATGGTCGGCTTCGGGAGATCCCGCCAACGCCGGGTCATCTCCAGGTAGTTCTCCTGCTCCCATGCGTAGTGAGAGAGGATGCCGCTGCTCGGATCCATCACGTCCTTGAAGTGCTTGGCCGAGGCCGGGCTGATGTCATGGCCAGCGGAGAAATGCGGGCCGTTCGCCTTGACCACGATCACGCGCACGTCACGGTCCGCGGCGCCCTGCTTCAAGGCCGCATCGAATTGCTCCAGGAACGGAGGATGTTGGGCGTTCCGTGCGTCGGGGCGGTCGAGAGTGACCGTGGCCACGGCTCCCTCGGTCTCGTATTGGATGAATCGTTCGTCGCTCATGGCATCCTCCAGCTGGTGCCCGTGGAGGATCCTCCAGGGAAGACGCCGATTCAAGCGCGACCGAGCCCGGCCTAGATCCCGAGGCGACTCAATTGCCTGGTAATCGCGTCTACTGTGGTCGTGAGGGTCGGATGACTCGTTTCGAGGGCGAGCAGGAGATCTCGAAGCTTGTCTCCCAGCCCGGCGCCGCCCGAGAACTCCTCACCGAGCGCTTCATCAATCTCGCGACCGACCTCGGCCAGACGTGCCCTGAGCTCGGGATCGAGATCCTCAGTCTGGTGCAGCTCTTGCTCGAGCTTGCGAACCGCCTCTTTCAGGTCTTCTTGACTCACCTGTACCTCGCTCCTCGATCCGCGTGTGCTGCGGGAGGGCACTCGACATGAGAATCCTCCACCGATCCCGAAGATAGCGGTACAACCGAAGTGCTCACCCCCAACCAGGGCGGGGTCGCCTGTTGGCTGCCCCGGGTAGCCCCATGAAGCCCGACACGAGCTCGCGAGGGGCGGCTTCCGAAGCTACGCCGCAGCGATCTTGGCAAGGCGATCGCGGATCATCTCCTCTGCGTCGCCGACGATGCGTTCGATCAGCTCGGCACAGGTCGGGATGTCGTGGATCAGACCCGCCACCATGCCTGCGCTCCAGGCGCCGGCATCCATGTCGCCCTCCTGGAGCACCTTGCGATTCTCCGCTCCTGCGACGAGGTGACGGATGTCCTCGATGCCAATGTCGCTGCCCTTTTCCAGCTCGATCGCCCTGATCTTCTTGACGGCCTCGTTGCGCAGCACCCGCTCGGTGTTTCGCAACGGGCGCATGATCAGCTCGGTCTGGAGCTCGTCCGCGTCCACCAGGGCCTGCTTGACGTTCTGATGGACCGGCGCTTCCTGTGTCGCGATGAAACGGGTTCCCATGTTGATGCCCTCCGCACCCAGGGCCAACGCCGCCACGAGGCTGCGCGCATCCGCCATACCTCCCGAGGCGACGAACGGAATCTTCAGCTCCTCCGCGGCACGGGGCAAGAGGATCAAGCCCGGAATATCGTCCTCGCCCGGGTGCCCGGCGCATTCGAAGCCATCCACGCTGACCGCGTCGCAGCCGATCCGCTCGGCCTTCAGGGAGTGACGAACCGACGTACACTTGTGGATGATCTTGATGCCCGCTGCCTTCAACGGCGGCAGATGTTCCTCGGGGCTTCGGCCGGCGGTCTCGACGACCTTTACGCCACCGTCGACGATTGCCTGAATGAACTCAGGATACGGAGGCGCCGCGAACGCCGGCAGGAACGTGAGGTTCACGCCGAACGGCTTGTCTGTCATTTCATGACATCGGGCGATTTCCTTGGCCAACGCATCCGGAGAAGGCTGGGTCAATGCGGTGATGATTCCCAAGCCACCGGCATTGGATACCGCGGCGGCCATCTCGGCGAAGCCGACGTTGTGCATGCCGCCTTGAATGATGGGGTGCTCGATTCCAAACAGTTCAGTGATCCGGGTCTTCATGGTGTCTCCGCTGATGCGTAATTCGGCAAGGATTCTGGCCTCTCCAGGCTCAGGCGAACCCGGTGAATCGTTAGGACTGTACGCGGCTCGTGAGTCCGGCGCTCGCGTCAGAAAAGCAGACTCGTCGCTCCCAGGCCCAGGAAAGGCCGGAAACGACAGAGCGAGCCAGCCCGGACACGCCTACACTTCCGGTCCAGGAGGATTTCCCGTGCGCATCTCGACCTCATTCATTGCCCTCTTTCTCGGTCTCTCGCTGACCCTCGGCTGCGCGACGACCCGTATGCTCGAGAGCTGGAAGGCATCGGACCTCAAGGCCTCGGACCTCCAGTTCGAGCACGTGGTCGCAATCGCGATGGTGACCAAGGAGACGCAGCAGCGCATCGTGGAGGACGCACTCGTCGCCTCGATGAGCCGCTCCAACGTGACGCCCGCGTACTCCCTGGTAAGCCAAGAGGATCGGGGGGATCTCGAACGAATGCAGGCGGCCCTCGAGGAGCATGGGATGGATGGCGCCGTCTCGGTGCGACTGATCCGCGTCGATGAGAGGGAGACCTACGTTCCTGGCACGACCAGCTACTACGCGGGCGGCTATTACGGTCACTACCGACGTGTGGGCGTTCCGGTCTATGACCCGGGTTATTACCGCAACGACACCTACGTCAAAGTGGAGATCAGCCTGTACAACGTGGCCCAGGGCAAGCTGCTCTGGAGCGGCGTGAGCGAGACGCTGAACCCCTCGCAGGTGGACGGGCTGATCCGGGGCATCGTGGAAGCCGCCGGTAAGCGGCTCGAGAGCGACGGGCTGATCCCGTAGCCCCTCCCCGCAAAACTGCAGGGCCGGTACCCGGGCCGCTCGAGGCCTGGCGGTTTCGTCTGCTCGGGGCCTCGCTGCTCGCCTTGCTGGTGGGCCATGCGACGGTCGACGGCACGGCTGTCCAAGACACCGTGATGGGCCCTCTCGGGCTCGTGTTCGTAGGTGCCCTGGTCTGGGCGCTCGGCCCGAAACGTGTCCCGCGACCGCTGGCCGTACTGCTGGTGGCCCCCATCCTCGTTGGGCTTCTTGGTCTCGACGAGCGCTGGGCAGCAGCCGCGGGCTCCTGGTACCACATCCCGCTGTTGCTGGTGGCCACCTGGGCCGTGATCGATCGGGTCGTGCATGCGGAGCGTGTCGACGAGGACGTGGTGGTAGGCTCGATCTGCGCCTACGTGCTCGCGGCGATCGCCTTTGCGGCGATCTACGCGGGGCTCGAGCGCGCCCTGCCCGGCGCCTTCTCGCTAGGTGGAGAAGGAGGAGAAACGCGAGACTTCGGCCGGCTCCTGTATTTCAGCCTCGTCACGATCACGACACTCGGCTACGGCGACATCACCCCAATTCACGCGGCAGCCCAGACGCTGGTGTGCGTCGAGTCGGTGCTCGGAGTCCTCTACCCGGCCGTCGTCGTGGCCCGCATCGTCGAACTGGCCACACAGAAACACGACCACCACTTCGCGCCGGCACCCCCCGCGAGTGAGCGCTTCGGCGGCCGCTACCGACTGCTCGCGCTGCTGCTGATCGGAACGCTGCTCTTCATGCCCTGGATCCAGGCAAGCCCGCTCGGGGCCCTCGGGCTCGGAGTGCTGCTCTTCGTGCAGTTGCTCGGCGCCCTCTACGCCACCGGAAGCCGGGGGATCGTGACCTGGATCGCGTGGGGATTGGCCGGCATCGCCTTGCTAGGCGGTCTCTGGCAAGGGGCGCAGGATAGTCCCGTGACACGCATCGGATTGATGGGACAGGTCGGGTTCTACCTGGTCGCGACCGGCGCCCTGGTCAACTGGCTTGCCCGTGAGCGCAACGTCACGCGCGAGGTCCTGTTCGCCGCCCTCGCCGCCTATCTGATGTTGGGCTTTAGCCTGGGTGCCTCCTTCCGCCTGCTGGAATTGCTCCATCCGGGCTCGATCTTCTTTCCCGATGGCGTCTCAGCAGGAAACGTCGGCCACGTGTACTTCGGCTTCATGACGCTCACCACGACAGGCTTCGGCGAAGTCCGGCCGCTCACGCCGGCCGTCGAAAGCCTGGCCACGATGGGAGCACTGGTTGGAGTCTTCTACCCGGCGGTACTGCTCGCACGACTCGTCTCCCTGCGCCCCTCTGCCGAGATGAACGCGTGAGGAGAGCCGCCCCTATCGGCCGCCTGGCAGGCCTTCGCGGATCCTCGCGGAAAAGTCTGCGTCAATCGGCGAGGTCTGAGCCCGGGCGGAGATCGCGCTGAGACTTCGAAGCTTTTCGAACGGAAGGCTCGTATCGACGCTGCCTCGCTCGTAAGCAAGCTCGTCGAGATAACCGTTCACCAGGATGCGCCAGTCGAACGGCCTGTCCGCGGCAAGGTGCTGGACATGACGGCGGATCGTCGTCGTGCAGTTGTGGCTTGCCGCGTTGTACCAACGCGGCTCCTGGGCGAGGCGATCGATCGTCTCCAGATAGTCGACGAGAAGCGCACGTGCCTCTGCCGGAGGCGTCCGCAGCCGATACAGATACACGTCCTCCCCGCGGTGATGGGTGCGAAGGCCGATCACGTCTCGCTCGTCCGCCACGACGTAGTAGAGCTCGAACTGGCGGAAGAATCCGAGCACGGCCGAGTAGCTCTCGTCGGCCTCCTTGCGCGTCTCGATGGAGATCGCCAGGGGCGGTGCGTCCTCGAAGGTCCAGCTGACGATGGTATGGGCGATCCACGGCGAGCCCCAGTAGATCAGGTAGAAGTCGATTCCCGTCACCGTGGAGAGGTCGATCGTACGCTCCTCCCAGATCGGATCGAAGTCCGTCTCGCTGCGGTAACGAAAGTTGCGGACGTTCTGGATCGTCGCCCGATTCCCGTCGAAGCTCACAGTGGCCGTGTGTGCCACATCGGCGGCCCAGATCCGATCGTTGCTCGGCTCGAGTGAGCCCCACCAGAAGAGGACCAGCAAGAAGAGCAGCCCGAAGCCGGCGAGGCCACGCACGACAGGCCGGACACGGAGCAGCAGGCCGAGCGACAGCACGACGAAGCCCAGGGCGAGCCCACCCGCTGCCGGGCGGGAAGTGGGGCCGTCGAACCATAGTGCCGCGCCAGCCCACAGAATCGCGAGTGCAACGGCTCCACCGATCAGAATGCGTATGAGCAACATCCGGTGATTCAAGCAGATGTGGCTGCAATCGCGAGGGGGACGCGTACACTGCGCCATTCCTTTTCTCAGGAGCTCCCTCGAGTGAAGCCGCGAATCGTTCTGATCCTGTTCCTCGCAATGTTCTGCGGGGCCGGCTGCCTCAGCCCCGCCCGAGAGACCGCCATCGGCGATCAGGAGGCCGAGAAGGTCGAGAAGAGCATGGGGCTGGTCGCAGACCCGATCGCGCTTGCCTACGTGCGCCGGGTCGGCGAACGACTCTCCGCGGTCTCCTCGCGGCCGGAAGGGCCCTGGAGCTTCAAGATCGCAGATTCGGAGGAGCCGAACGCCTTTGCCCTGCCGGGAGGCCATGTCTACGTGACCCGGGGGCTGCTCGCGTTGATCAACTCCGAGGACGAACTTGCCGGGGTGATCGGGCACGAGATCGGACATGTGACGGCGCGCCATAGTGCGAAGCAGGTCGGAGCCGCCGTGCTGACGGCGCCCGTCACCCTCGCCAGCGCCATCGTCGGGCTCGCTGTAGGCCTGGTGAGCCCACTGTTGCGCGATGTCGTGGAGGGGACCGGGCAGCTCTTCACCAAGGGCCTGGTGCTCGCCCCCTTCGGCCGGGTGCAAGAAAACCGGGCCGACGAGATCGGCCAGACCCTGGCCTCCCTGGCCGGCTACGACCCGGCGGGCCTGCCCCGCTTCCTACATACCCTCGGGCGGGACATCGAGCGGATGGGGGTCGATGAAAGCCATTTCCACTTCTTGAACGACCACCCAATGACCGAAGATCGCGTCGCGAAGACGAGAGAGCGGGCAGAAACGCTGACGCGGGGAGAGGGCACACCGCTCGCAGCCACCGCGGCTGAGTTGTTCGCCAAGCTCGATGGGCTGCTGGTCGGCGCCGATCCGGCACAGGGTGTGTTCCGAAAGAGTCTCTTCCTGCATCCGGGCCTCGATCTGGCGATCGATTTTCCCGAAGGCTGGGAGACCGTGAATACGGCCGATGCGGCAGGTGCCGTGAACCCGGAGAAGGACGCGGTCGTGGCGCTGCGTCTGGTGGCGGAGGATACGACCCTCGACGCGGCGTTGCAGAACGCCGTGAAGGAGCAGAAAGGCGTCGTCTTCGAACGCAGCAAGATTCGCGGGCTTCCGGCCGCGCGGACCCGACATGTCTCGGGCGGACAGACCGCTGACATCACATTGATCGGTTTCCGCGGCGATGTGTTTGCAATCGTCGGCCAGAGCTCGAAGAAGGACGCGAAAGGCTACGAGGCGATCTTCGAGAAGACCGGCCGCAGCTTTCGGGCGTTGCGGAAGAGTGAGCGTGAGTCGATCCGCGAATCGCGCCTGCGCGTGCGATCGGCGCGCAGTCAGGAAACCGCCACGAGCCTCGCCACGCGCACGGGTTCGACCTGGTCCGCCAAGGAGCTGGCGGTGGCGAATGGCGTCGAGTTCGACGCCCACTTCTCCCGAGGCCAGGCCGTGAAGGTCGCTGTGCCGGAGCCCTACTCGCGCTGACCGCGCGGATTCAACCCAGAGAAGCCCGAAGGCGCCGTCTGCGACCTGTGCGCCTTGAGCAATGCGGTGCGGAAGGCCTGCAAGGCGGGTCGGAGATCCGCAGAACCGGACGATGGCGCGACCACGCCATAGCGACGCTGCTCCAGCAAGGCCCAGCATTCCGCGAAGCCCGACGCCTCGGCCGCACGGCGCGCGGCTCCGTGGGTCAGAGAAGGCGGGTCGATCGCCAGGCGATCCCGCCAGCGCCAGAAATCGCGGACGATGGCATCGACGTCTCCTCTCCCTGCGGTTTTGGAGAGCTCGCGAAAGAGTTGCGCCTCTGAATTGCGGCGCTGTTCGCGCTGTGCCCGCCACCCTCTGAGAAGACCCGGCAGGCTGCGGCGGGCGAGCTGCACCGCGAAGATCGCGCCAAGAACCGTCAACAGGAGCGCCAGGCGATGCTCCTGGATGAACGCCAGCGTCCAGTCGAAGCGTGCGCGCCAGGGCGCCCAGGGATCGGCCGGTACGCGGAGTGCGGCCACACCCGACTCGCCGCTCACCTCGAACGTCCGCTCCTCGAGGGTCTCGGTCTGGAGCGCTCCGGACGTCGGGTTCCACCAATGCAGCTCGATCGCCGGCAAAACGAACTCGCCGGGGCGTTGCAGTACATAGGTGACGCTCTCCACGCCAGATCGGGCAGCAACATTCCAAGCGCGCGATCGGCGTTCATCCTCACCGTTCGCTCCACCGCATCCCCGACCTTCAGTTCGTCCAGAGGCCGGCTCCATTCGTCGCGCACGCGGAAGCGTGGCGTGGTCACCAGGCCTTCGGCTCCTTCCGCCTCGGCTGGGATCACGACGTTCAACAAAAGGGGCCGCGTGCGCAACGTAAAGGGTGTTCCCGCCTTCCCGTCGCCGTCCGCAACCGCAAGCCGGATCTTCAGTAACGGGATTTCCAGCCTGCCGGCGCGCTGCGGGAAGATCACGTAGCTCCGGCGCTGGGCCGCAAAGGTGACGCCATCGATGCGTTCCGTGAAGTTGGTGCCGAGTTGCTCGGGCATCAGGGCAATGGCGCCTTCGAGAACGAGCTCCGGGTAGGCCGGCGCCTTCGTGAACCAGGTATCGGTGAGGATGTCGATGAAGAAGCGGGTCTGCTGACCGATCACGACCTGGCGGGCCGGCTCGGTGCTGACCCGCACGCGGAGACGCCCCTCGTTCATCAACTCCCGTGACGTCTGCGCGTCGGCCAGCAGCGGGGCAACGAGGACGAGCGCGACCAGGAGTACGCGCTTCACGGCGCACTCCCTGCCGGATCTTCGACCTGGTCCTGATAGGAGAACTTGAGCCGCAGGAAATCGGCGGGCGTCGTCTGCACCCGACGCATCCACATCTCGCGCAGCTGGGCCTCGCTCAGACCCTGAGCACGTGCTTCTTCCTCGGTCATCTCGCCCTTGCCTTTGGCACCCTTCTCGTCGAAGACGATCTTGTCCGCCTCAAGCTTGCCGCCCGTGCCCCCCGCATCCTCGTACTCCTTCTGGTCGAGTTCGAGCAGGCTCTTGACCCAGTCGAGGTTGAAGGCCGCCTCGGAGAACTCCGGCTGAAGAGCCAACGCGCGCTGGTAGGCAGAGATCGCTTCGGGCAGACGCTCCTGGCGAGCCAGTGCACTGCCGTACTGGAATTTTCCACGCGCCGTATCGAGTACCGCAAGAGCCGACGCAGCCGACGCCATGTCTCCGGCTTCGTAGTAGGCGAGCCCCTTCCACAGGCGATCCTCGAAGCTCCGCGCGGCCTGCAGCGGCTCGCCTCGCTCGAGCCAAAGCCGGCCCTGCTGATCGGGCGTGAGGAACCAATCCAGGGAAGGAGAACATGCGGTGCCCCCAAGCAGGAGCAGCGCCACGGCCATCCGCGTCATACCCGCCATTGCACCGTCCATCCGCGCCGAAACCAGAAGAGCATGCAGAAGGCGACGGCCCAGACCAACGGGTAACCCGCATCGTGCCAGGCGAGAGCCTCATCGCTGTCGATCGTATCCACCAGATGGGTTCGGATGCGGCGGCTCAGCGCTGCGACGTCGTCCTCATCGAGGGTGGCTTCGAGCAGGCTCCCGCCCGCGGCCGTGGCAACCGCCTCGAGGCCCACGAGATCGACCGGCGGCGCCAGCCGGTCGCTCATCGGCAACGAGGAAAGGTCGAGGCCCTCGGTCGCGATCTCTCCTCCGTCCGGCCCGCCGAAGGCCAGCAGGATCACCTGGTCACCTGTTCGCTCCGCGAAGCCAGCGAAGACGTCGGCCGCGCTTCGATCGATTCCGTCGGTCAGGAAAAGGACGGTGCCTGCGACGCTTTCGCCTGCCAGCAGCCGCTCCGCCAGGGCGAGAGCCTGGGTCGGGGCATCGCCCGGCCGCGGCATCAGGTTCGGATGCAAGGCCTCCAGGTAGATCTCGAGCAGCTCCGTATCGTCGGTAAAGGGCAGCAGCTGGTGGGCGCTGCCGGCGTAGCCAATCACCGCCGTTCGCGTGCCACGCCGGCGTTTCAGCAGATCGTGCACCTTGTGGCGCGCCCGCTCGAGGCGTGTGGGCTGCTGATCCGTGCCCAACATGCTGGGGGTCAGCTCGATGGCGATCACGAGGGGAGCCTCGTCCTGGGTGAAGGGCGTGATCTCGCGGTTCCACGTCGGACCAGCAACACCGAGCGACATCAGCACGGTAAGCAGCGTCATCAGCTGGTAGGGACGGATCGGCTTGCGCCCCCGGCCTGCGACCGTCAGATGCTCGAGCAGCTTCGGCGCGATGGCTCCCTGCCACTGCAGGGTCGCGCTGTACGCGCGGCGCAAGCGTGTATGCAGCCACAAGGCGTAGGGAATGAAGATCAGCCACCAGGGGCGTAGAAAATGAAAATCCAGATCAAGCACGGCTGGGCGATCCCACACCGGGCAGACGCAGCATCGCATTGAACAACACGACGCCGAAGATCAGCAGGCTCCCGAGCGGAACCCAATAGAGGGCTCGCTTCGGTCGGTAGCTCTCGGTATCGACCCGCTCGGGTTCGAGCCTGTCGAGCTCGGCGTAGACGGCCTGCAGCTGCTCGCGATCCAGCGCCAGAAAAGATCGGCCCCCGGTGGCCTTGCTCACCCCCTCGAGGGCACTCGTGTCGAGCGCTTTCTCACCGACCGTCTCCGGATCGCCCATCGCGATGGTGTGGATCGTGATCCCCTCTTCACCCGCGATCTCCGCGGCACGCTGCACGGGCATCTTGCTGCCGGTGTCGTTGCCGTCGGTCAGCAGGATCACGACCTTGTTCTGCTTTTCGCTGGCCTCGAACAGGCGAACGGCCAGGCCGATGGCATCGCCGATCATCGTCTGGGCTCCGGCCATTCGCGGCTGCATCTCCTCCAATAGCGAGCCGACCACCTCGCGGTCGTCGGTGAACGGTGCCTGGAGAAACGCCGACTGGCCGAACACGGCCAACCCGAGCCGGTCCGTCTCGCGACGGGCGATGAAACCAGCGACCACCTCCTTCACGGCTTCCAGCCGGCTGATGCGCGATCCGGCCGCACCCGTGAAATCCTTCTCCTCCATCGATCCCGAGAGGTCCACGATCAGCAGCAGATCCCGGGCGGGAAGCTTCTTCACGATCGGGTCGCCCACCCAGACCGGCCGGGCGAGCGCGATCACGATGAGGAGCCAGCCGAGGATGTGATAGAGCTTCTGCCAGTTGCGCTTGCGAATGACGACAGCACCTTCGGTCGGAAGCTTGCCCGTCAGCTCGACGAGTCGCTTGAAGAAGGGAGCGCGTACCGCCTCGCTCTCGTCATGGAACTCGGGCGCCAGCCAGACGACGAGCAGCGGCAACCCCAGCAGCGCGAAAGCCCAGGGCAGCTCAAAGGCGAGCATGGTGCCCCTTCACCCAGGCGCGACTCGCCGCGACGAGGCGGGTTGCGACAAGCGGCGAAAGATCGCGAGCGGTATCCGGATCGTACGGCAGGAGATCCAGGCATTCGGCGTCCGCGAGGTCGAAGCGGCCTCCGTTCTCGTTGAGCCACTCCACCCAGATCGCTCCACGCAAACTCGCAACCTCGTCGCGGGGGAAGGCCGCGAGGGCGGTCGCCCGCAGCACGAGAGGAAGCTCAGCCAACGCCTCTGCGCCAGCTCCGATGGCGGCGATCCGGGCAAGAGCCTCTCGCCGGTAGCGCTGTCGCTGCCAAGCACGCCAGCGCAACCAGGCGAATGCGGCCAGGGTCGCCAACAGGATCGCACCCACGACCAGCCAACCCGGAGTCGCCGGGAGCCAGGAGACGGGCTCCGGAAGGGGAAGCTCCTTCAGCCCCCACATCCGGTCGCTGCCGAACTCGGGCACGCTCAGCGCCTCTGCCCGAGCAGCATCCGCAGCTGCCCGGCAACAGGCTCGGCCGTGCTGATCGGCAGCATCGGGATGTTTCGCTTGTGCAGCTCCTTCCTGCCGCTATCGACCGTGTCCTGGAAGGCCTGCGTGAACCCGCTGCGCAAGCGATGATCCCTTGCATCGAACTCGAGCTGCAAGTCGCCATCACTGACCACGAGCAAGGATGCGTCCGGCAGCTCCCGCTCGAGCGGGTCGTAGACCAGCAGCACCAGCACGTCGTTATGCTGGGTGAGACGCAGCAGCAGACGAGAAGTCTCTTCGTCCGCCCCATCCAGGTCGCTGACGAGCACGACGAGATGATCGTGGCTTGCGAGCCGGACGGCTCGTTCGAGCACCCGGTTCAGTTGCGCTGGCTCGGAACGCTGTCCGCCCTCCGCACGAAGCAACCGATTCATGCGTTCGAGCTCATGCAGGATCGCCATCACCCGCGCTTTGCTGCGATGGGGCGGAACCTCCACCTGCTCGGAATCGTTGAACACGATCGCGCCCGGCCGATCGCCTTGAGAGAACACGCGCCACACACCGAGGGCCGCCGCATGAGCAGCGGTGACGGACTTCATCTGGAGCTCGCTGCCAAAGAACATGTTCACACGCTGATCGACCAGCAGCAGGGTCCGACGATCACGCTCTTCCGTGTAGACACGAACGTGTGGCTTACGTGTACGCGCGGTGACCTTCCAATCAATGTCGCGAACGTCATCACCCGGGAGATAGGCGCGCAGCTCGTCGAAATCGAGTCCACGCCCGCGAATCCGCGATGCGCGCAGACCCGCGAGCTGGCTGGTGAGGGGCTGCCGGGGCAGGAAGCTGAACCCCCTGCCCTGGTACCGGAGCTTCACCAGCTCGCGAACCCCTACGTAGGCGCCGTCTTCCATTCCTTGCCTCAGGGCACAGCCACCAGCTTCGCGATCTCGTCGATCACCTGATTGGCGGTGATGCCGTCTGCACTGGCCTCGTAGGAGAGAGAGATGCGGTGGCGCAAGACTCCGTGCAGCAAGGCACGAACGTCCTCCGGTGTCGTGTAGTCCCGGCCCTCGAGCCAGGCGTGGGTGCGGGAGCCCCGATCCAGGTGGATGCCAGCGCGTGGGCTGGCACCGAGGGAGATCCAACCGGCCAGCTGCTCGGAATAGCGATCCGGGTAGCGGGTCGCGAAGACCAGATCGACGATGTATTGCAGGATGGGGTCGGCGATCTGTACCTGGTCGATCTCGGCGCGGGCCTCGAAAACGACGCTCTGGGCGATCGGTACAGGCGGCTCGTCCGCATTGGCCTGGCGGGTCTCCCGTCGCACCAGCTCGATCACCTTCGCCTCCGCGGCTTCGTCGGGGTACCCCACTTCCACGTGCATCATGAAGCGGTCCATCTGCGCCTCGGGCAGCGGATACGTGCCCTCCTGTTCGATGGGGTTCTGGGTCGCCATCACCATGAAGAGCTCGGGCAGCGGATGTGTCGTGCCGGCGACCGTGACCTGTCGCTCCTCCATGGCCTCGAGCAATGCCGCCTGCACCTTGGCTGGCGCGCGGTTCACCTCATCGGCCAGCACGATGTTCGCGAAGATCGGCCCCGGCTGATACCGGAACTCCCCACCGCCCCCTTCGCTGGCGTAGTACACCTCGGTCCCGGTCACATCACCGGGCAGAAGGTCTGGCGTGAACTGGATGCGCGAAAGATCCGCCTCCAGGTTTTGTGCCAGCGCCTTCACCGCGCGCGTCTTGGCCAGGCCCGGCAGGCCCTCGACCAGCAGGTTGCCGTTCGCGAGCAGGCCGATGACCAGCCGCTCGACCATTTCGGATTGGCCGATGATCGACTGGCTCACCTGCTCCCGCAACCGAAGGATCTCATCTCGTGCGGACACAGGGCTCCCCTTGGCTCACTGCGCCAGCTGCCGCATGACGTTCTCGAAGATCTGGTCGATCGTGAAGGATGCGGGGCGTTGGCTCGGCGGGAACTGACGCAGCGAACCCAGGAACTGGATCACCACCTCCTGCGCCTCGAACAGCCGAGGCACCCGATCCGTCCACCACTCGTTGTACGAATTCGAGTCCGTATCGGCCTTCTCGTAGGGGTCACGCCGCAGATGGAAGATCTTTGGAATCCGCAGGAAGACGAAGGGCTCCCGCCAGACGTCGAAGCGACGAGCACGCTGCTCGGCGAAGACCATCTTCCAATCCCCGACCCGCGTGCCTACCAGGAGCCCATCGTCGTTGAAGTAGAGGAACTCCCGCCGCGGGCCCTTCTCGGCCTTGCCGGTCAGGTGGGGAAGGAAATCGTAGCCGTCGAGGTGAGTCTTGAACTGCTTGGCCCCGGCCTTATGACCCTTCAGCAGCTTGGTCTTGATGTCTGAGATGCCTGCCGCCGCAAGCAGGGTCGGCGCCCAGTCGAGATGGGACATGATCTCGTTCGAGACCGAGCCCGCCGCGATCTTGCCGGGCCAGCGCACCATGCCAGGCACGCGGTAGCCACCCTCCCAGTTCGTGTTCTTCTCGCCGCGGAAGGGCGAATTCGCTCCATCGGGCCAGGTGTTGTAATGCGGTCCGTTGTCGGTGGAGTAGACGACGATCGTGTTCTCTGCGATGCCCAGCTCGTCGAGCTTCGCGAGCAGGTCTCCAACCTGGCGATCGTGGTCCACCATGGCGTCCGAGTAGAAATCCTGTCCGGAGATGCCGCGGATGCTCTCAGGAATGTGGGTCCGGTAGTGCATCCGAGTGGAATTGAACCAGACGAAGAAGGGCTTGTCCGCCGCGTGGGCGCGGTCGATGAAGCCGAGCGCCGCGTCGAGGAACTCCTGGTCGACCGTCTCCATGCGCTTGCGCGTGAGGGGCCCGGTGTCTTCGATCTTACCATCCACGAAGGATCGGATCACGCCGCGCGGGCCATTCCGCTCGCGAAAACCAGGGCTATCCGGGTAGTCCTCGTGCTCCGGCTCCTCCTCCGCATTCAGGTGGTAGAGGTTGCCGTAGAACTCGTCGAAGCCGTGGTTGGTCGGAAGGTACTCGTCCTTGTCGCCCAGATGGTTCTTGCCGAACTGCCCGGTTGCGTAGCCGGCCGGCTTCAGCAGCTCGGCGATCGTCGGGTCCTTGGCCTGGATGCCGAGCTCGGCCCCGGGCACGCCTACCTTCGTGAGCCCCGTGCGGAACGGGCTCTGGCCCGTAATGAAAGAGGAACGGCCTGCGGTGCAGCTCTGGTCGCCGTAGTAGTCGGTGAACAGCATGCCCTCATTGGCGATGCGATCGATGTTGGGCGTTCGGTAGCCCATCATGCCGCGGGTGTTTACCGACAGGTTGCTGAGACCGATATCGTCGCCCCAGATCACCAGGAAGTTCGGCTTGTCAGCGGCCTGAGCGCCTCCCGACAACAGAATCCCAAGCAGCGCAAGACCGAGGACCCTCTTCATCGCGTTCCCTCCAGATTTGATCGCCTCGGGAGGGTATCGCAAAAGTGTTCCGGCACCGCCGGGTTTTCCGTGAACGGGTGCGGCAGAAAGGCGAGGCTGTGAAGGCGCCCTGCTCTACTTCGCGCCAAGCAACGCGTCGGTCAGCCTGTCGATCGACCAGGAATCGGGTTTCTGGCTCGGCGGGTACTCTTTGAACGTCCCGAGGAATTGCGCCGTCGCTGCCAGCCCAAGATAACCCTGGGGCGCTTTGTCGATCATCCAATCCCAGTAGGTGTTGGAGTTGTGATCCGCCCGTTCGAAAGGGTCGCGTCGCAGGTTCATGATCTTGAACATGCGAAGGGTCACGAACGGCTCCGCCCAGAGTGCCATCGTCTTGCCGCGGTTCTCGGCGTAGACGATCTTCCAATCCCCGACGCGCACACCGACGGGCATGCCTTCGTCGTTCAGATAGTGGAACTCCCGGCGCGGGCCCCGCTCGGCCTTGCCGGTCAGATAGGGCAGGAAGTCGTAGCCGTCGAGATGCAGCTTGGCCTTCTTGGGGCCGATGGACGTTCCGACAAGCAGGCGCTTCGTCAGATCGGTGTCCCCGGCAGCGGCCGCGAAGGTCGGCATCCAATCGAGATGGGACATGACCTCGTTGGAGACGACGCCTGCCGGAATCTTTCCGGGCCATCGAACGACTGCCGGCACGCGGTAGGCGCCCTCCCAGTTGGTGTTCTTCTCGCTACGGAAGGGCGTGACGCCGGCATCCGGCCAGGTGTTGAAATGGACGCCGTTGTCCGTCGAGTAGAACACGATGGTGTTCTCGGCGATGCCCAACTCGTCGAGCTGATCCAGCATCTGCCCAACGAGTTCGTCGTGGGCGACCATCACATCGTTGTAGGGCCCCTGGCCGGACTTCCCGAGGTGCTTCTCCGCCGGATGGGTTCGGAAGTGCATGCCCGTCGTGTTGAGCCAGACTAAGAAGGGCCTGTTCGCCTTTACGGAGCGGCCGACGAAATCCTTCGCGGCGTCGACGAACTCCTCGTCGGACGTCTCCATTCGCTTGCGCGTCAGCGGCCCGGTGTCCTCGATCTTGCCATCGGCGAAGGAGTGGATGACGCCACGCGGGCCGAAGCGCTCGCGGAAGGCCGGATCCTTGGGATAGTCCGCATCCTCGGGTTCTTCTTCCGCATTCAGGTGGTAGAGGTTGCCGAAGAACTCGTCGAAACCATGCTGGGTAGGAAGGAACTCGTCCTTGTCCCCGAGATGGTTCTTCCCGAACTGGCCGGTCGCGTAGCCCTTGGCCTTCAGCATCTCGGCAATCGTGATGTCGCGATCCTGGAGCCCGATCTCCGCACCCGGCAGCCCGACCTTGGTCAGACCCGTCCGCAGGCCGGCCTGGCCGGTGATGAAGGTCGAGCGGCCTGCAGTGCAGCTCTGATCCCCGTAGTAGTCGGTGAAGCGCATGCCTTCGTCTGCGATGCGGTCGATGTTGGGCGTCCGATAGCCCATGATCCCATCGCTGTAGGCGCTGATGTTCGTGATGCCGATATCATCGCCCCAGATCACCAGGATGTTGGGCTGGTCGCCCGCGAACGCACCCGACGCACAGAGCAACAAGAACAGGATCGGCCCCGAGAGTCGCTTCATCGATTCCTCCTCCGCCGCGGGGAAGCATCCATCGGAGAACCGGTGGCCGCGCGCCCGGCAGCATATCGCAGGCCCCGCCCCTGGGCGCCTCCGCACCCGGGTGATCGCCTCCGACTGGCACTCTCGGCTCGGACAGAGAACAATCCAGGCATCCATGGATGAGGAGCGGAAATGAAGAACCTGGCGATGTCCTTCGTCGTGTTGGCCTACGTTGCGATTCTCGGCGGGCCGGCCGCGGCCCAAATTCCGGTTCCGCCCGACGCTGAGTCGATGCTCTCCGCCGAGTACCCGGGAGTCAGCTACTCGCCCTACGCGGGTCGTGACTTCGCGACCACGCCGCTTTGGGGGGACAGTCACCTCCACAGCTCGTTCTCCTTCGACGCCGGTGCCTTCGGCAACCGCCTCGGCCCGCGCGAGGCCTACCGGTTCGCCGCCGGCGAGGAGTTGGTCTCGTCGAACGGCACTGCGGTCAAGCTTTCCCGCCCGCTCGACTGGCTGGCGCTGACGGACCACTCGGACAACATGGGCTTCTTTCCCGACCTCCTGGCCGGCAAGCCCCACATCATCGCCGACCCCACGGGCAAGGACTGGCTCGAACGGATCCAGGCCGGCGAGGGCGTTGGCGTCGCGCTGGAGATCGTGGGGCTCTTCTCGCAGGGCAAGTTCCCGAAGAGCTTGGCGTACCTGCCCGATTCCGAACCCTATGTGTCCGCCTGGCGCACGACAGTGGCGGCAGCGGAAGCCTCCAACAACCCGGGCGTGTTCACGGCCTTGATCGGATACGAGTGGACCTCGTTGATCAAGGGCAACAACATGCACCGGGTCGTGATCTACCGGGACGACGGCGACAAGGCGCTGAAGAGGGTCCCCTACACGACCTATCCACCCCAGGGCAGCCCGGATCCCCGTGACCTCTGGAAGTGGCTCGATAGCTACGAGAAGGAGACGGGCGGTGACATCCTGGCCATCGCGCACAACGGCAACCTCTCGAACGGCATCATGTTCCCGTTGGAGGCGCAATGGAACGGCCGCAAGCTGGACACGGCCTACGTGACGGAGCGCGATCGCTGGGAGCCGCTCTACGAAGCCACCCAGATCAAGGGCGACGGAGAGGCGCATCCCTACCTCTCACCGGAGGACGAGTTCGCGAACTACGAAACCTGGGACGTCGCCAACCTCGACTTCTCCGAGAAGAAGACCCAGGACATGCTCGCCGGCGAATACGCCCGTGAGGCGTTGAAGCGCGGCCTCGCGATCGAGAAGCGCCTCGGCACGAACCCCTACAAGTTCGGGCAGATCGGTGCGACCGACAGCCATACCAGCCTGTCGACCGCCCAGGAGGACAACTTCTTCGGCAAGCACACAGGCTCGGAGCCGTCGCCGAAGCGCATGAACCATCCGTTCTTCGAGAGCGAGAACGGGACGATCGAGGGCTGGCAGCAGGTCTCCTCCGGCCTTGCTGCGGTGTGGGCGAAGGAGAACACCCGCGAGGCGATCTTCGATGCCATGGAACGCAAAGAAGTGTATGGTTCGACGGGTAGCAGACCGTTGGTGCGCTTCTTCGGCGGCTGGGAGTACACTCGGCGCGACCTCCAGAGCCGCAACCCCGCCTTCACGGGCTATGACAAGGGCGTCCCGATGGGCGGCGACCTGCAAGCGCGCAAGGGAAGCGGCGGCCCGAGGTTCATGGTGTTCGCGCTGCGCGACCCGATCGGCGCCAACCTCGACCGCATCCAGATCGTGAAGGGCTGGCTCGATGACGAGGGCGAGACCCACGAGAAGGTCTACGACGTCGCGTGGTCGGGCGGCCGCGAGCCCGGCGCGAACGGCAAGCTGCCACCGGTCGGCGACACCGTGGACCCGGCCACTGCGAGTTACACCAACACGATCGGCGCAGCCGAACTCGGTACCATCTGGGAGGATCCGGATTTCGAACCCGGCCTCTCCGCCTTCTACTACGCACGGATCCTCGAAATCCCTACACCGCGCTGGACGACCTTCGACGCCTTTCGTTTCGACATCCCGATTCCGGAAGGGGCTCCGGTCTCGACGCAGGAGCGCGCCTACACGTCACCCATCTGGTACAAGCCGTAGCGCTCTATTCGAGCGTGGCTAGGGCTGAATGAGCGAGGCAGGCTGGGACGGTTCCCGGGAAACATCCTTGGGCGACAGCAACCCATCGAAGTCCGGGGTGATGTACCAGTTCTGGGAAGGCGGCGTGCGCTTCCACTGCTGCACCACGCGGAACTCGCGCTCGAAGGGCGAGGAGAGCGAGTAGCCCCGGTAGACGACGACCACTCGGGCTTGCGTACGAAGCGCATCCATCTCGATCGACTCGGTGCGCACGTCGCTGAAGCGGAGTTCCCGGAAGCGCGAGATTTCGCCCCGGAAGCGCTCCTGAAGCGCAGGTTCGACCATCGGAACCACGTCGTCGTAGAGCCCGAAGCGGATGTTCGCGCTGTAGACCCGCTGAATGTCTTCGAACGTGCCCTTCTTGTCCATGGGCCGGGTCACGACCTCGGCCACCGGGAAGATCACGGCGCAGCCGGAGAGTGCCATGGCGAGTAGGACTATAAGGATGGGAGCAGTACGCATCGAAGCCTCCAGCAGCCGGCAAGCGATCGGCAGAGCCGCGGCCAACTACCCGTTCAGGAATGGCTTCCCTGTTCGGCTGGCGGCGCCCGAGACTTGAGTGCGGCAGACTCCGGCCATGATCATCGAGCTGGACCCGATTCGAGTTCTCGTCCTGAGCATCGTGGTGCTGTGGGTCGGCGAGCTGATCACCCAGAAGGTAGGAGCGCTACAGCGCTTCAGCATTCCGATCGCAGTGACGGGCGGCGTGCTGTGCAGCCTGGTCGTGGCGCTGCTCGACGTCTTCGCCGAAGTCCGGGTGAGCTTCGACCTCGAGATCCGGGACACCTTGCTACTGCTGTTCTTCAGCACGATCGGGCTCTCCGCCAAGCTGGGCACATTGAAGGAAGGTGGCCGGACGCTGGCCATCCTGGGCGCCGTCACGTTCGCTTTCCTGCTCGCCCAGAACGCGGTGGGCATCGCCATGGCGACCGCCAGCGGACAGCATTGGGCCTACGGATTGATCGGAGGCAGTATCTCCCTGGCCGGCGGCCACGGCACGGCCATCACCTGGGGCGCCCTCGGCGAAGAGGCGGGATTGGTAGGAGCTACGTCGCTCGGGCTCGCGTTCGCCACGTTCGGCCTGATCTGCGGCGGCGTCGTCGGTGGGCCGATCGCGAACCGGCTGATCCGGCGCCACGGTCTCACCGGGCCGGACCCTGAGAAGGAAGACGCGGAGAAGGGGGCGACGGCATCAGGGGACCCTTCCTTTTCCGTCACCAGCAGCCAGACGATCCGCACGATCTTCTTGCTGGCCATCTGCCTCGGCATCGGCGAGGAACTGAACGACCTGTTGCGCGAGCGCGGCACCGTGCTGCCGGGCTTCCTCACCGCGATGCTGGTCGGCATCGTGCTCACCAACCTGGCCGACTCGCGGAAGAAACCCGTCGATACCGGCGTAGTCGACCTGCTCGGCAGCGTCTGCCTGCATCTCTTCCTGGCCATGAGCCTGATGAGCATGCAGCTGACCCAGCTCGCCGGCGCCTTCGGCGGTGTCGCGCTCATATTGGTGGCGCAGGTCGCGCTCGCGGTGATATTCGCGACGCAGATCGTGTTCCGTGTGTGCGGACGAGACTACGATGCGGCAATCATCGCTGCGGGCTACGCGGGGCTCGGCCTCGGAGCCACACCCGTGGGCGTAGCGAACATGAACGCAGTCACGAGCCGCTTCGGTCCTTCACCGAAGGCTTTCCTGGTCATCCCCCTGGTGGGGGCCTTCCTGCTCGACATCGTGAACGCGTTCGTGATCCAGACCTACATCGGACTGCTGGGCTAGGGGCGAGGGCGGAGCAGCAGCGCCTCGGCGATCTGCCGAGAAGGCCCCCCACGCTGAGGACCAAGGCCGCCACCAATGAGGGCGGTACAGCCTAGGCGGGCGACGCCGAACCCATCGTTTTCTAGAAGTCGATCAGCACGCGCAGCCCGAGGACCACAGCGGTGTGGTTTCCGCTGAATGCGGGGCGGACGACCTGCAGGTCGGGCGTCACGTGCAGCCAGCCGGTGAGCTGGGCCTCGTAGAAAATCTCAATCCCCTGCTCGCTGCTCCGCAGGCCGACGGTCCGGTAGGGGATTCGGACGCTGGCTCGCCGCGGGAATCGCCCCCGGAGGCGGAGTGTTGTGTTCCACGCAGCGGAGGCGACGACGTGGACGGCTCGCGCCTACTCGCCGCGAGAGAACGCAGCGTCGGTAGTATGGCGAGTAAGGCTTCGCGCTAGCGCGCTGAGCGCTTCGCGGTTCGCGCGCATCACTCCGAGCCAGTCGCCCTCTTCGGGGCGATTGGCCAAGGGTGCGTAGACCCGGCTTTCGATCCCGAGGGCGGCCAGGCGCTCGGCGGTCTCTGGCAAGGGATCGGCCTCCCAGAGCATCCACGGGGCGGGATGCTCTTGCAGGATCTCACGAAGGTCGCGCCATTGCCTCTCGGTAGGCGCCTCGCCCGGCTCCCAGACGAGGCTGCGGCCGTTCAACTCGTAGCGGGCCTGCAGGTAATCGTACACGGGATGGGAGTAGAGAATGGGCGTGTCCCCGAGCGCTTCGGCCGTCTGCGCCAACTCTTCGTCGAGCGTCTCCAGTTCGCTGAGGAGCACGGCCAGATTGGCGCGAAAGGCATCCTCGCTGGCCGGGCGCCGCTGGATCAGCGCGGCGGCGAGCGCCTCGGTTTGTGCTGCGGCGAGCCTGGGGTCGAGCCAGGTCGTGCCAGCCCAGCTGCGATGGGAGTGCTCGCCCTCGGGCCCGTGCTGGTGCAAGGCGGCCTGCTGCATGAGCAGCCGATCGCGCACGTGCGCCGTGGTATCCACGACGCGGTCCCCGTGCAGGCTCGCCAGTTC